>JBKOXW010000272.1:0-2773 GCA_046744115.1 Actinomycetota bacterium
CGTTCGCCTGGCTCGGCGTGCTGGCCAGCGCCGCGCCGTCGTCGGAGGAGCTGATCTACACCTACCACGAGCGCGGGTTCGCGCTGCACAGCATGCGCACGCCCGAGATCACCCGCCTCTACCTGCAGACCGCCCCGGACGCCGACCTGGCGGACTGGCCGGACGAGCGGATCTGGGCCGAACTGCAGGCGAGGATGTCCACTGGCGACGGTGGGTTCACGCTGAACGAGGGCGAGATCCTCGACAAGGGCATCACGGCGATGCGCAGCGTCGTGGTGGAGCCGATGCGGTACGGCCGGCTCTTCCTGGCTGGCGATGCCGCGCACATCGTGCCGCCCACCGGGGCCAAGGGGCTCAACCTCGCGGTCGCCGACGTGAAGGTGCTCGCCCAGGCGATCGCGGACTGGTACGGCTCCGGGAGCGTCGCGGGGCTGGACGCCTACTCCGACGTGTGCCTGCGCCGGGTCTGGCGGATCCAGCATTTCTCCTGGTGGATGACGTCGATGCTGCACCGGTTCGCCGGGGACGACCCGTTCCAGCACCAGCTGCAGCTGTCCCAGCTGCGCTACGTCGCGAGCTCCACCGCCGCCGCGACCAGCCTGGCCGAGAACTACGTCGGGCTGCCGATGCCCTGATCCGCTATGTTCGCGATGAGGACGGTCGTTCGTATCACGTACGCAGGGGACGCCGTGGCCGAGATCGTTTCGCTGCACGACGCGGTCGCCGCACTGGTGCACGACGGGGACACGGTCGCGCTCGAGGGCTTCACGCACCTGATTCCGTTCGCCGCCGGGCACGAAATCATCCGGCAGGGCCGGCGCGACCTCACCCTGGTCCGGCTGACCCCCGACCTGGTCTACGACCAGCTGATCGGCGCCGGCTGCGCGCGCAAGCTCGTCTTCTCCTGGGGCGGCAACCCCGGCGTCGGGTCCCTGCACCGCTTCCGCGACGCAGTGCAGAACGGGTGGCCGGTGCCGCTGGAGATCGAGGAGCACAGCCATGCCGGCATGGCGAACCGGTACGTGGCCGGCGCGTCCGGACTGCCATTCGCGGTGCTGCGCGGCTACCGAGGCACCGACCTGCCCGCGCAAACGGCCACGATCCAGCCGATCACCTGCCCGTTCACCGGCGAGGTGCTGACCGCGCTGCCCGCGCTCAACCCCGACGTCGGGGTCGTGCACGCGCAGCAGGCCGACCGGACCGGGACCGTGCAGCTGTGGGGGATCACCGGGGTGCAGAAAGAGGTCGTGCTCGCCTCCCGGCGGTCGCTGGTCACGGTCGAGGAGGTCGTCGACGAGCTGACCCCGCGGCCCGGCGCCATCGTGCTCCCGGGCTGGGCGGTGACCTGCGTCGCCGAGGTGCCGGGCGGGGCGCACCCGTCCTACGCCCAGGGCTACTCCGACCGCGACAACGACTACTACCGGCGCTGGGACGCGATCAGCCGGGACCGAGACGGCTTCCTCGGCTGGCTCGCCGACACGGTCGGGCTGCCCGACGGGAGGCCGGCGTGACCGGCCCCGCCGCCGCCGCGCCACCGTCCGCAGTGGAGTTCACCGCGGACGAGATGATGGCGGTCGCGGCGGCCAGAGAACTGCGCGACCACACGGCGTGCTTCGTCGGCATCGGCCTGCCCAGCACGGCGGCGAACCTCGCCCGCCGCACGCACGCCCCCGGACTCGTGCTCATCTACGAGTCGGGCACGCTCGGCGCCAAGCCCGATCGGCTGCCACTGTCCATCGGGGACGGTGTGCTCGCCGACACCGCCGACGCCGTGGTCAGCGTGCCCGAGGTCTTCAACTACTGGCTGCAGCCGGGGCGTGTCGACGTCGGCTTCCTCAGCGCCGCCCAGATCGACCGGTTCGGCAACATCAACACGACCGTGATCGGCGCGGACTACCGCCGGCCAGCGGTGCGGCTGCCGGGCGCCGGCGGAGCCCCGGAGATCGCCGCCTCCTGCCGCGAGGTCGTCGTGGTGGTGCGGCAGAGCAGGCGTACGTTCGTCGAGCGTGTCGACTTCGTCACCTCGTTCGGATACGGCTCCGGGCCGGGTGACCGGGAACGCCTGGGGCTGCACGGCCGCGGACCGGTCATCGTGATCACCGACCTCGGCGTGCTGGAGCCGGACCCGGTGACCTGCGAGCTGACGCTGACCCGCCTGCACCCCGGGATCGACGTGGAGCAGGTTTGCGAGGCGACGGGATGGGAACTCGCCGTCGCGGACCGGATCGAGGTGGCCGAGCCACCCGCGGCCGGCGAGCTGACGGTGCTGCGAGCGCTGCTCGCCACCCAGCGCAGCGATGACGGTGCAGAGCGAGGAGGGGCCGGATGACGCGGACGTACCCGGTGGTCGGCTACCGGCGCGATGCGGCCGGCACGCAGCCGCCGCTGCTCCACCCGGAGTATGTGTCGACCAGGCTACGGGCGCCGAGCCGGCCGCTGGTCCCGCTGCCGCACACGCTCACCGAGGTCACCGGGCCGTTGCTGGGCGATGGCCGGATCGGCGCGCTCGACCACGACCTCACCCGCCAGCACCCAGGGGACCCGCTGGGCCAGCGGATCATCGTGCACGGGCGGGTGCTCGACGGCGACGGCCGCCCGGTACCGCACACGCTCGTGGAGATCTGGCAGGCCAACGCCGCCGGCCGGTACGCGCACGGCGCCGACCGGCATCCGGCACCGCTCGACCCGAACTTCTCCGGCGCCGGCCGCTGCCTCACCAACGCGGATGGCGGCTACCGGTTCGTCACCGTCAAGCCGGGCGCCTACCCGTGGG
>JBKOXW010000069.1:0-17445 GCA_046744115.1 Actinomycetota bacterium
ATGACGAAACCGAGGGCTTCGACGTGACAGATGGGGCGCCGGCGGAAGTGCTCGCCGCCCACGGGGACGGTGACGAGCTCGATGAGCGGCTGCGCCGCTCGGACGGGCCATGCCGCGGCCACGACGTGGTCGGCGAGGAGCAGCAGCCTGGCGGTCGGCCGGCGGCATGGTCCACGCCCCTCCGCGTCGACGATACAGAGGCGCCGACCGTCTCACCGTGCTCGTGCCCTATCCGAGCGTGCCGGAAGAACGCTCCAGCACCCGCTTGAGCGTGCGCAGGTCGCGGCTGACCGAGCGGCGTACCGCCCGGCCGAGCAGCGGGCCGGCCAGGCGGTAGAAGCGCGCCGCCTCGCCCTGGACCCGCACCGATACGACGGTCGACCCCCGACCGTCGTCGCTGAACTCGTACGTCACCCGCATCGGGAAGGGCGCCCGTACGGACCGCATCGCGAGCCGCGAGTCGGTCAGCTCGGTGATTTCGTTGACGTACTCGATCCGCCGCCCCAGGAACCGGGCGACGCGCTCGACCCGGCTGCCGACAGCGACCGGCTCAGGCGTGACCAGGCGGGCCTCTCGGATGCCGCCGATCCACTCCGCGTCGTTGGCCGGGTCGCGGAGGTAGGCCGCTACCTCGTCGCGCGGTCGGGCGATGGTGGCGGCCGAGGTGGTGTCGACGGACATTGGTGGACTCCCTGTCGAGTCGGTCGGTAGCCGCGGACGTCCGGAGGCGGCGGGATCGGGGCCGGTGTCGAGGCCGGCCACGGCGGCGCGCAGCCGCGGCAGGTAGCGTGACCATCCCTCGGCGTGCAGCCCGGTGCTCTCCGGCGCAAGTCCACTGTGGACGAGCCGCAGTAGGGTGCCGTCCGGGTGGTCGAGCAGGTCCACCTCGACCGTCGACGAGCCCGGCGGCACCGGGATGGCGCCGCTGTCCCAGCCCCAGGTGAAGACGACCCGGCGCGCCGGGACGAGCTCGATGTAGCGCCCGGTGCACCACTCGCCGTCGGCGATCTCGAATCGGAACAGCCCGCCGGGACGGGGGTCGAGCGTTGCCCGGATGCCGATCCAGCGAACCAGGAGTTCCGGCTCCGTGAACCAGCCGAAGACCTCGGCCGGTGGCGCCGCGATCACCGCCTCGCAGCTCACGGTGTCCGAGGCTTGGTGTGCTCCAGTCATGATCGACCTGTCTCCTCGGTCCGGCGCCCGCGCCGGGCGGGCGTGGCGTGGCGCCGGGCCGGTCGGGCCTCGCCGGCCGCGACGGCGGTCACCAACCGGTCGAGGCGTGCGGCCCAGAAGCCCTCCAGTTGACCGCGCACCTCGGCCAGCCGATCGAGGTCGACGCGGTAGAGCCGCTGGTTGCCGTCCACCCGGACGTGCACGAGGCCCGCGTCGCGCAACACCTTCAGATGCTGGGAGGCGGCCGGACGCGACACCGCCACTGCGGTCGCGATGTCCGACGACGGTCGCTCGTCGTCCCAGACCAGCTCGAGCATCGCCCGGCGGGTCGGGTGGGCGAGCGCTCGCAGCGCCCCGTCGACCGACACAGCAATTCAGCGTACCCGCAATTAAGGATGCGCGAAATCGCTAGTCGCGGCTGCTCGCGAGCCTGCGGACGGTCTCCACGGTGCGGCAGCCGATCGACGGTCGGCACGTTCGCCTCGTTCGTGGTGGGGGACGGCCGCCGGGGCATCGAGGTGGCCTGAGCGCGCACGGCACCGCCGGTACGTTCCGCGCGCTGACAACCGGACCGTAGGGCACCCTCATGCTCAGGACCAGGATCGCCGAGACTGCCACGGGGGCGAGTCGACGCAATGGAACGGCCACCAGCTCGAGGCCTCGAGCGGCTGCGGCTGCCGCTCGCCGCGAGCGCGCTCGTGCTGGTTGCGGCGAGCGTGCTCGACGACGGCGGCCCGGCCCGGCATGTCGCCGTCGGCCTCGGCGTCGTGCTCGCGCTCGCCCTCGTCGGCGCGGCGGCGGGGCTGACGCCGTCCGACCTTGGACTCGCGCCGGGCGCGGTCACGAGCGGCGTGCGCTGGGGGGTCGCCGCGGCGTCCGTGGTCGCGGTCGGCGCCGTGCTGGCGTACGCCGTCCCACCGGTCCGCGACGCGCTGCGGGACGCGGGCGAGCAGTCCCTCGGCGCCGTGCTCGTGGCCGTGCTCGTCGTCATTCCACTCGGGACGGTCCTGCCGGAGGAGTTCGCGTTCCGTGGCCTGCTCTGGGGCCTGCTGCACCGGTCGTACGGCCGGTGGGCCGCCACCGCCGTCTCGTCCGCCCTATTCGGCGCGTGGCACGTCAGCCCGGCCCTCGGCGGCGGCGCCGCCAACGAGGCGGCGTCCGACGTCGTCGGCAGCGGCGCGGTCGGGCTCGCGCTGCGGGTCGCCGGGACGGTGGTGGCTACCGGCCTCGCCGGCGCCGTCCTGGCCGAGCTGCGGGTCCGCAGCGGCAGCCTGATCGCACCGATCATGCTCCATTGGGCCATCAACGCGGCCGGCGCGCTCCTCGTTCTCGCGGCATAGCGTCCGCCGAGGGCTTACGGTGGTGCGGCGCCGACCGCGGGAGGAGCCATGACCGGCGAGCCAACCCAGGTCACGACGAGCCCCGCCCAGGTCGAGCGCGAGCCAGCGGCCCCCGCGGGCGAGCGGCCGGCGCGGCGGCGCCGCGACCGGTGGTTCCGGTACACCCTGCCCGGACTGTGTGGCGCGGTGCTGTTCGCGGCGCTCTCGTTCACGCCGTCGCTGCTTCCGCGCAGCCCGCTGCTGCAGGGTGTGGTCTGCGGGATCGACGCCGCGATCGGGTACGGCCTCGGCGTCGTCGCGGCCTGGGTGTGGCGGGCCTTCGCCGACCGCGACGCGCGGCCGGCGCGCCGCCGCTCCTGGCAGGTCTTCGCCGTCGTCGCGGTCGTCGTGCTCGTCGCCGCGATGGCACTCGGCCGGGTGTGGCAGGACGAAGTCCGCGACAGGATGGGGATGTCCGGCGACAGCGGCGCGGCGGTGCTCGTCGTGGCCGGGGTCGCAGTCGTCGTCTTCGTCGCCCTGATCGCGCTGTTCCGGGCGCTCCGCGGGCTGTACCGGTGGGCGGCCGGGCAGCTCGGCCGGTGGATCGGCCGGCGGGCGGCGCGCGCCATCGGCTGGGCGGTCGTCGTCGGCGCGACCATCCTGCTCGTCAGCGGGGTGCTGCTGGACGGTGCGGTCTCGCTCGCCAACGAGACGTTCTCGGTGAGGAACGGGATCACGCCCGAGGGCGTCGAGCAACCGACCACCCCGCTGCGCTCCGGTGGGCCGGGCTCGCTGGTGTCCTGGGACTCGCTCGGCCGGGAGGGACGGAAGTTCACCGGCACCGGGCCGACCGCCGAGCAGATCGCCGCGGTCACCGGGGCGTCCGCGATGAGTCCGATCCGGGCGTACGCGGGCCTGGACTCCGCCGACTCGGCCGAGGAGCGGGCACAGCTCGCCGTCGACGACCTCACCCGGGCCGGCGGGCTGGAGCGGGGCACGCTCGTCGTCGCCACCACAACCGGCTCGGGCTGGGTCGATCCCGCCTCGGTCGACACCATCGAGTACCTCAGCGGCGGGGACTCGGCCATCGTCGCGATGCAGTACTCCTTCCTGCCGTCGTGGATCTCCTACCTGGTCGACCAGAAGAAGGCGCGCGAGGCCGGCCGGGAGTTGTTCGACGCCGTGTACGACCGCTGGTCGAAGCGGCCGCCGGCGACCCGGCCACGGCTGGTTGTCTTCGGCGAGAGCCTCGGCTCGTTCGGCGGCGAGACGGCGTTCAGCGGCGAGTACGACCTGCGCAACCGGACCGCCGGCGTCGTCTTCGCCGGCCCGCCGAACTTCAACACGCTCTACCGCGAGTTCACCGACGACCGCGACGACGGCAGCCCGGAGGTCGAGCCGGTCTACAAGGAGGGACGCACCGTCCGGTTCACCAGCGACGCCGACGCTGGCGTCCCGCCGGAGGGCACGCCCTGGGACGGGACTCGGGTGCTCTACCTGCAGCACGCCTCCGACCCGATCGTGTGGTGGAGTCCGAACCTGATCCTGACCCGCCCAGACTGGCTGGAGGAGCCCCGCGGCGACGACGTCGTCGGAGCCACGGAGTGGATCCCGTTCGTCACGTTCTGGCAAGTGACCGCCGACCTCCCGTTCTCTACGGGGGTGCCGGCCGGGCACGGCCACAAGTACACCGAGGAGTACGTCGACG
The DNA here is from genome assembly GCA_046744115.1 of Actinomycetota bacterium. Classification (GTDB taxonomy): domain Bacteria; phylum Actinomycetota; class Actinomycetes; order Mycobacteriales; family CADCTP01; genus JBKOXW01. The sequence continues at coordinate 4,201 of JBKOXW010000069.1, forward strand.
CCTGGGCGGACGTCCTCCGCCCGGCCGGCTGGTCGGAGGCGAAGCAGGACCGCCTGCGCGAGATCATCGCCGCCGCCGACTGATTTCCACGCCGAAGCGCCAGTGGAACGTGTGCCTCGTGCCGGTGGCGGGGTTGGTTGGCGGCTCAGCCCGCGTCCCAGGTGACCTTGTCCTCGACGAAGCGGCGCAGCGACTCCAGGGACTGCTGGAACGCGTCCTGGATCATGCCGGTCAGCTGTTCGGCGGATGAGGGGTCGAGCGGCTCGAACGTCGTCTGCAGGGTCACCGTGGCGGTATCCGGAGCCGGGCCGGGAGTGACGGTGAAGGTCCCTCCCGAGTGCCGCACGGGTAGTGCCACCCGGACGTGGTCGAACCGGAGGCTGCGGCGCTCGGCTGAGATGTCGCTGATCCGCTCGTGGACCTCCTGTCCGTCGGCCATTCGGCACACCCGAAGCGTGCCGTCCATCCGGGCCGAGACGACGCCCGGCAGCCACTGCCGGGTGCCGGGCAGATCCTCCAGTACTGCCCACACGTCGTCGGGGCTGGCTTGGATAGCGATGGTGTTGGTCGTCGTCGGCATCGCCACATGTCCTCTCTCCGAGAGCCTGGATCTACCTGTTGTGACGGCACCCGCGTGGCACATTCATCGTGCGGCCGACCCCTAGGCTGAGCGGGTGACGATCGCTTCTCGGCGGGCCGTCGGCGCAGACACGCAGGCTCTCCTGGCCGCGGCCGCAGCCGGTGACGCTGAGGCGTTCCGACTGCTGGCCGCGCCGCATCGACGCGAGTTGCTGGTGCACTGCTACCGGATCCTCGGCTCGCTCGACGACGCCGAGGACGCGGTCCAGGAGACCCTCGTGAAGGGGTGGCGCGGCCTTTCCAGTTTCGGCGGCCGGTCGTCGCTGCGCGCCTGGTTGTACCGGATCGCCACGAACGTCTGCCTCGACGCGCTCGATCATCAGGCCCGGCGGGTCCTGCCCACGGCGCTCGGCAGACCGGCCGACCCGGCGTTGCCCGCCGACCCGGACGAGGTCGAGACGCCCTGGCTGCAGCCCTACCCGGACGCCCTGCTGGATGTCGCTGACCCGGACCCGCTGACCGACCCGGCCGCCGCGGTGGAGCGCCGCGAACACATCGAGCTGGCCTTCATCGCCGCGGTCCAGTACCTCCCCCCACGGCAGCGGGCTGTGCTGATGTTGCGCGAGGTGTTGGGTTGGTCGGCTGCGGAGACTGCCCAGACGCTCGGAACGTCGGCGGCATCGGTCAACAGCGCCCTGCAGCGGGCCAGGGCCGTGCTTGCGGCCCGCCTACCCTCGACAGTGGACCGGACGCCGTCGGCGGACGAGGCCGAACTGGTCGGGAGGTATGTGCGGGCGTGGCATGCCGCAGACGTGCCCGCCCTGGTCGCACTGCTCCGCGCCGACGCCGACATGGCCATGCCGCCAACCCCGTCGTGGTACCGCGGCCGCGACAGCATCGGCATCTATCTGCGACACCTGCTTGCCGGCCCGAGCGGGCGGGACCTGCGCCTGGTGCCCACGGCGGCGAACCGGCAACCCGCGCTGGCCGTCTACTCGCCGGCGGACGGCGGCCACCCGGGCCACGAGCCCTTCGCGATCAAGGTACTCACCCTCCACGGGGGACTGATCGCCGCCATCACGGGCTTCGTCGACCCTGGCCTGTTTCCCCGCTTTGGCCTGCCTCCGCAGCTGCCCGCCGGGGACTAGCCGGCACTGCGGCCGCGCGTGGCCACGCTGGACTCGCAGCTGGCCACGGCCTGCCGCAACGCGGGAGTCACCCTGCTGATCGGCGCCGAGTGACCGTCGTGAGGCGACCCCGCGTTGCGGCAGGCTCGTCGTCCGGACTCAGCGAACGGTGAAGTTCGCCGTCAGGTTGTCGACCTGGAGCTGGTAGGCGCCCGACTCGACCCTGGGTCGCCCGGTGCCGTCGACGTCCCCGGGTGTCACGGCGAGAACGGAGACGGGGAACGAGAGCTGAACGACCTTCGACTGTCCCGGAGCGAGGTCGACCCTGGCGAAGGCGACCAGCCGCTTCGGTGGCACGACGACGGCGCTGACCGGCTGGTGCACGTACATCGGCACGATGTGGGTACCCGCCCGGTTGCCGGTGTTGGTCACCGTGACGCGGGCGGTCACGGTGCCGTTCCGGCGGACCGAGCTGGGGCCGGACAGAGCACTGGTCTGGAACGTCGTGTACGACAGGCCGAAGCCGAACGGGAACAGCGGGTTGTAGTCGTTGCCCTGGCCGTGGGCGGTGTCGGGCAGCTGGTCGAAGAACTTCGGCTGGTCGCCCAGCGGCGACGGGCAGTTGCCGCAGAAGTCCGGGCCCGGCGCGTCCGCCTCGGACGGCCAGCTGACCGGGAGCTTGGCGCTCGGGTTAACCTTGCCGAAGATCACGTCGGCGACTGCGGTGCCCGCCTCGGTGCTGCCCTGGTAGGCCATCAGCAGGCCGTTCGCGGTCGTGCCGGGGCCCAGCCCGAGCGGCCGGCCGGCGATCACCACGACGATCACCGGCTTGCCGGTCTCCTGCAGGGCGCTGATCAGCGCCTTCTGGTCCGGTGGCAGCGCCGGCGACGGGTGGTCACCCAGTCCCTCGGCGTACGCCTTCTCGCCGACCGCCACGACGACCGCGTCGGCGGACCCCGCGGCCGCAACGGCCGCGTCCCGATCCGGCGCGTAGACCACGTTGGGATCGGCCGCCTGCAGTCCCTCCAGGACGGTGGTCCCCGGCGGGATCTGGTCCGGCGGGCCCATGCAGCAGACGTGGCCGGCACCGAACACGCCCTGCCAGCTGACGCTCCAGCCGCCGAGCTGGTTGGTCATGGAGTCCGCGCTCGGACCGGTGACGACCAGCCTGCTGTTCGGCGAGAGCGGCAGGACGTTGTTCTGGTTGCGCAGCAGCGTGATCGACTCGCGGGCCGCCTTCAGCGTGGCGTCGCGGCCGGCGGTGACCGCCTCGTTGGCCCTGCTGGCGTCGACGAACGGGTCGTCGAACAGCCCCAGCTCGAACTTGAGCCGGAGAATCCGGCGCACGGACTCGTCGATCCGACGGACGGAGACCGCGCCGTTCTGCACGCTCTGCATGAGCCCGGCGTTCCAGCCGGCGTAGTCGAACGGCGTCATCGACACGTCGACGCCGGCGTTGACGGCCTTCGCGATGGCGCCCGCGAAGTCAGCGGCGATGTGGTAGTTGTTCGCCAGCGCCGGCACGTCGCCGAAGTCGCTGATCACCACGCCCTTGAAGCCCATCCGGTCCCGCAGCTGCTTCGTGAGCAGGTACTTCGATGCGGTGGCTGGGATGTTGTTGACCGACCCGGAGTTGACCATGACGGTCTTCGCGCCCGCGTCGATTCCACCCGCGTAGGACGGAAAGAAGATGTCCTGCAGGTACCGGACGGGCAGCTGCGCCTCGACCCGGTCGTGCCCGTTGATCGACTGCGAGTAGCCGGCGAAGTGCTTGACGGTGGCCGCCGTGCGCAGCGCGCCATCGCGTGGGCCCTGGAGGCCCTTCACGAACGCCGCGCCCAGCGCCGCGGCGAGGGCCGGCTGCTCCGCCCAGGTCTCGTACGTCCGACCCCAGCGGTTGTCCCGGTGCAGGTCCTGGACCGGCGCGAAGTTCCAGCTCCAGCCGGTGGCCTTCAGCGCGTCGGCGGTGACCGCACCGCCGATCTCGGCGAGCGAGGGATCCCACGTCGCGCCGATTCCGATCGAGTGCGGGAACAGCGGCGCCTCGAAGGGATGGCCGAAGCCGTGGACGGCGTCCACGCCGAAGATGACCGGGATGTGCAGCCGCGAGTTCTCGATCGCGTGGCGCTGGATCGTGTTGTACCAGTTCGCCCAGTCCTCACCGGTGTTCCCGGGCGGGTTGTCGGTGCCTCCGGCGAGGATCGAGCCGGTGTGGTGCTCGATGAGCACCCTCTCCAGGCAGTTGGGTTGCAGCGGGTCGTTGTTCCCGCCGGCGTTGTTGCACTCACCATTGGCCGGGTTGGTCGTGTCCCGGAGCCGTCCGACGACGATCTGGTCCATCTGGCCGATCTTCTCCGCCAGCGTCATCCGGCGGAGAAGGTCGTCGACCCGCGACGAGACCGGGGCGTTCGGGTTCAGGTACACCGGCTCTCTCGGGGCTGCCGCGACCGCGGTCGTGGGCCCGGACCCGGCGACCAGGGAGGCGACGCACAACGCCGCCGCGGACGAGGCGATCAGTGTTCTGACTCGGCGGCCCGAGCGCCGCGCGGCGGTGCGGCGGCGCGGGCGGGGCAACTGCGGGCGAGGCATGGCACCATCCGTTCCTATGCAGGGCCTCGGGCCGACGCCGTGCTCCGGGCGGCCCAAGGCGATCCGTCAGCCTGGTGACGGGTGCCGCCCGGTCACGGTGCGGCCCTCGCCGGCAGGCTGCTGTCCCGCGTCCGCGTGCGCGGTCTCGGCACTGCCCGGTCAGCTGAGACCGGTGGCTCCCTTTGCACCACCCGACCGACTCCCGGCGGGGCTGTTCGGCCTACCCGCTACGGCGCAAACGCCACCCAACACCGTTCGCCCAGCGGGTGCCGCTGTCAACCCAACTCGCGCTGAGTAGCCAGCTGCGCGATCGGGAATGGACACGACGCTCAAGATCGGGGGAGGACGCGTTCGCTCGGCTGAGGCCTCCGGCACCCGGCATGTTGCCGCGGTCTTGTCGCCGGCCGGACAATGCCTAGACCACCGATGCCGGAGGCCAAGGTGCCCATCCAGCAGCGGCGCGATGCTGCGCCCCGCACGCGGCAGCTGCCGCACGACTTGCGATGGAAGCTCCTGCTTGCCCGCCTTGTGGTGAGCATCGTCGCTGTCGTGCTGACGGTCGTCCTCGTCCCCGGCATTACGATCGACGGTCCCTTCTGGACTTGGGCGGCCGTCCTCGGCGCCGTGTTCGGGGTCCTGAACGGTGTCGTCAAGCCGATCCTGCAAGTACTCGCGATCCGCTACCTGTTCCTCTCCTACGGCCTGGTGATCATCCTCATCAACACCGCCACGTTCTGGCTGCTCGAGCTGCTCGTCAGCCCGCTCGACATCGACGGCGCCCTCAGCCTGATCGTCGGGGGTGTCGTCATCGGACTCCTGATGACTGTGCTCGAGACACTGGTCGGGATCACCGCACCGATAGTCGAGCCGGAGCCGCGATCGTCAACGGACTACGGCTGATGGCCAGACGTCCCGACGCGACAGCGCGGGAGAGCCTCCGGCTCGCGCAGGTCTATCACACCGTTCTGCGATACCTGCTCGACATGGCGGTCGACCACGGCCCGCTGGCCGGGGTACGCCGCCGCGTCCAGTACTGGCTCCACGATGTCCCCCAGCGGCCGGTCGCGCTGGGCACGGCCGCCAAGGCGCGGCTGCTGCTGCAGGAGCTGGGTCCGACCTATGTCAAGGTCGGCCAGCTGGTGTCCAGCCAGTCCCAGGTCCTCCCGGAGGACTGGGAGCGCGAGCTGACCCGGCTACAGCAGAACGTGGCGCCCTTTCCGTACGAGGACGTGCGCCGGATCGTGGTGGAGGAGCTGGGGGCGCCGCCCGAGGAGCTGTACGAGCGCTTCGACAAGGTCCCGCTCGCGGCCGCGTCGCTGGGCCAGGTGCACCGTGCCCGAGTCGACGGCGACGAGGTGGTCGTCAAGGTCCGGCGTCCAGGCGCGGCCCGACGCGTCAGGGCAGACCTGGGCATTATGCGCAACCTCACTCGATTCCTGGAACGCCAGGCAGGATGGGCGCGGGAGGTCGGCCTGGCCAGCGTCGTCGACGAGTTCGGCAAGAACGTCCTCGGTGAGCTCGACTACTACGGCGAGGCGTACAACGCGCGCCGGCTGGCCGCCAACATGCTCGACGTCCCAGGCGTTACCGTCCCGCGGATCTATCCGCAGCTCTCCTCGGCCAGGGTGCTGACCATGCAGTTCGTCGAGGGCGTGAAGATCACCAACGTCGGGCGGTTCCGGGCGGCCGGGCTCGATCTCGACGCGCTCTCGCAGCACTTCCTCGAGGCCTCGGTCAAGCAACTGCTGATCGATGGGTTCTTCCACGGCGACCCGCATCCCGGCAACGTCCTGGTGGACACCGAGACGTCGACAGTGTCCATGATCGACCTGGGCATGTGCGGGCAGCTGACGCTCCAGCAGCGGTTTACTCTCATCCAGCTCGTCGTCGTCGCCCGCCGGCAGGACGTCACCGCGATGGCGCAGGTGATGAGGGGCCTGAGCACGCCGTTCCGCAGGCTCGACGAGACCGCGTACCGGCGGGACTTCGAGCGGCGGGTAGGCCGGTTCCTCGACCCGGAGTCAGGGGCTCCGATGGTCGGCGCGATGAGCGTCGGGTTCGACGTGCTGCGGGACAACGGGCTCCGCCTCGACCCGGCGTTCACGCTTGCGGTCAAGGCGATGATGCAGGCCGAGGTCATCGCGACCACGCTGCAGCCAGCCGGAGGGATCCTCTCGCGCGGCTACGAGATCGCCGAGCAGATGCTCAAGGAGCAGCTCACGACCGAGCGACTGAGCACAGCCGGGGGTGAACGCGCTGAGTCGATCATGCTGGAGCTCGTCCGGCGCGCGCAGTCAGTGCCCGGCCTCGCCCAGCGATGGCTGGACCAGGAGGAACCCCTGCAGCCGGCGCGGCAGGAGGCGGCGCAGCTCGACGATCGCGTGACCGCCGGGCAGGCCTCCCGGGCGCAGGCTGTCGCCGCGATCGTGCTCGCCGGAGTCCTCGTCGGCACCGGCATCGTGGCGACCGGGTCGATGCGTCCACAGTGGACCTGGATCCAGGACCTCGCCTCGCTGTGCTTCGTGGGCGCCCTGCTCGGCTCGGTGATCTTCGTGTTCGCCGTGCTGCGCCGGCTCCGGCGCCATCCGGACGATCGCTGATCGGGCCTGCCGTTCGGAGAGGAAGATGGACGGCGTGGACATCACCGAGTTGATCCTCAGCGACCACCACGAACAGCGTCGGCGGTTCGCGATCCGTCGACCGGTCTGACATCGCGACGCTAACCGCCGTGTGGGCCAGGCTCGCGGCGATGCTGGGGTACACGCCCGGGCGGAGGAGCTGTACTTCTACCCGGAGTTGCTCAAGCTGGGTGGTCGGGTGGGGCAAGTAGCGACGGCGGACGAGGAGACCGAGGACGCCATCGCCGACCACAACCAGATCCGCGACGGCATCCTCGCTGCATCGCAGCACGACGTCGGGTCCGACGGCTGGTGGGCGGGCGTGCGTGCCGCCCGCAAGGCCAAGGACGAGCACATGGGCGAGGAGGAGCACGAGGGGACGATCCGGCGGTGGCTGCGGCCGTCCCGGCGGTCGGTAGCCTCGCTCCAGAACTGTGGCCGCGGAGGGTGCCGTGCCGTTGACCGAGCTGGTGGGCCGGCTCCTGCCGGCCCTGGACGAGGCGTTCCCGACCGAGCTGGTCGGGGTGCTCGACCGGTTCCTCCGTGATCACGCCCGCGCCGAGTCCGTCGACCTGCTGCTGGCCGACTACGACATGGAGCTGCTGGTCCGGGTGCGAGGGGACGAGCCCGCCGCCTCCGAGCACGGGATCGCGGTATCCGGCACGCCGGCGGGGCGGGCCTTCTCCACCCAGTCGGTCGTCGTGGCTCCGGACGGCCCGCTCACCGCGGTGCACGTGCCGATAAGCCTGCGGGCGGAGCGGCTCGGCGTGCTGTGCGTGCGGCTCGACGGCGGGGTGCCGGAGGACGTCGTCGAGGGACTGCTGCAGGTCGCGAGGGTGGCCGCGTACGTCATCTTCGGCGCCAGCCGGTTCACCGACATGTACGAGCAGGCCCGGCGGCGCAAGCCGCTCGCGCTCGACGCGGAGATGCAGTGGAACCTGCTGCCGGTCCGGGCCTTCGCGGGTCGGCACTTCGAGATCGCCGGACAGCTGATGCCGGCGTACGAGGTCGGCGGCGACTCGTTCGACTACAGCGTCGAGAGCGGCGTGCTCCACCTGAGCATGACGGACGGCATGGGGCACGGAGTGCAGGCCAGCCTGCTCGACACGCTCGCGGTCTCGGCGCTGCGCAACGCCCGCCGGGCCGGCGCGTCCCTGCCCGAGCAGGCCGAGCGCGCCCAGGAGGCGCTCTGCGTCCAGTTCCCGCCGGTCACGTTCGTGACCGCGCTGATCGCCCGGATCGCCCTGGCGACCGGCGCGGTCGACGTGGTGAACGCGGGCCATCCGACCGGCCGCGTCATCCGGAACGGGCGGCTCCGATCGCTGGACCTGCGGCCGCAGCTGCCACTCGCCCTCGACCCCGCGACCCGGTACGAGGTGCAGCACTTCGACCTGGACCCCGGCGACCGGCTCTTCCTCGTCAGCGACGGGGTCACCGAGGCGGCGCCGGCGGGCAGCGAGCCGTTCGGCGACGACCGGCTGCACGGAGTGCTGCTCGCCACCGCGGCCGAGCCGCCGTACGAGGCGGTCCGGCAGGTGCTGCGCACCGTCGCGGCATACCAGCAGGGCGACTTCCGCGACGACGCCACCGCGCTCTGCCTGGACTGGAACGGCCCCGACTGACCGACCACGGCGCTGCCTGGTCTGGCGCGGATGCGGCCCCAGGTTTCGCGGTTATTCCGGTGGGTACTCGCTGCGCCGTCGCGGACCAGTTCACGACAGTCGGCACCTGATGCCGGTGATCGGGACTGGTCCTCATCCACCGAGAGCCACCCCAAGGGAGGCGCACGAATGCCGCGTCAAGATTCCGGCCCGGGACCGGGCCACAACGACCGCACCACCACTGATGTGGCCAGAGATCAGGCGGGCCGGGTCGGCCAGACCGCCACCGAGGCCGGCGGCCAGGTCGCGCAGACCGCCAAGGAGCAGGCACGGAACGTCGTCGGTGAGGCGCGCCACCAGGCGCGCGACCTGATTGGTGAGGCGCGAATGCAGGTCCAGGACCAGGCCGGCAGCCAGAAGAGCCGGGCGGTCCACGGTCTGCGCGCGCTCGGTGACGAACTGGACCGGATGGCACAGCAGGGCGGGCAGTCCGGCCTGGCCACCGAGGTGGCCCGCCAGGTGTCCGGCCGGACCCGGGACCTGGCGCAGTATCTCGACCGGCACCAGCCGGCGGACCTGCTCGACGAGGTCCGGGCGTACGCCCGCCGCCGGCCGGTCATCTTCCTCGCCGGTGCCGCGCTCGCCGGAGCGGTCGCCGGGCGACTGACCCGCGGCCTCGCTGCCGGCGGCGACCACTCCGACGCGCGGGTGGGAGCCCAGTGATGGGAGGAGCGAACGCGGCGGGTACACCGAACGTGGAGGGCCGGTCGGTCGGGGACCTGCTCGGGGAGGTCTCCGGCGACCTGTCGAAGCTGCTGCGGCAGGAGGTCGCGCTCGCCAAGGTCGAGCTGAAGGAGGAGGCGACCAAGGCCGGGAAGGCGGGTGGGCTACTCGCCGGCGCCGTCGCGTGTGGCTACCTGGTGCTGGTGTTCCTGTCACTGGCGCTGGTGTTCGCCTTGGGCAACGTCATGGACATCGGCTGGGCAGCGCTGCTGACCGCCGTCCTGCTCGGGACCATTGCGGCGGTGCTGTTCGTGATCGGCCGCAACCGCCTGAAGCAGGTCAACCCCACGCCAGAGCAGACCATCGAAACGCTGAAGGAGGACGTCCAGTGGGCGAAGAATCGGAGCAGCTGAGGCGAGACATCGAGCAGACCCGGCGCGAGCTCGGCGTCGACGTCGACGCGATGACGGAGAAGGTGTCCCCGACCCGGGTCGTCGGCCGCCGGGTGGACAAGGCGAGGTCTGCCGTCGGCGGACTGAAGGAGAAGGTGATGGGCACCACGGCGAACGCGAAGTCGTCGACGGGGCAGGGGCTGTCGACGGCAGCGTCCAGCGTGGGAGACTCCGCTTCCTCGGCCGCCGCGGCGGCCCGCCGGGGCGCCGAGGGTAACCCGCTGGCCGCCGGTGTCATCGCCTTCGGTGTCGGCTGGCTGATCTCCTCGCTGCTGCCCGCGTCGCAGCCGGAGCGCCAGGTCGCCACGAAGGTGAAGGATGAGGTCCAGCCCGCCCTCCAGCCGGCGGCGCAGCAGGCCGGTGAGGCGCTGTCGGAGGTCAAGGACAACCTGCGGGAGCCGGCGCAGCAGGCAGCGCAGTCGCTGCGGTCGACCGCGGCGGACGCAGCGGAGACCGTGAAGCAGGACGCGCGGTCGTCCGCCTCGGAGGTCGAGGACCGGGCACGCGACGCCGGCCAGCAGGTCCGCCAGCAGAGGCCCGCGTCCGGCAGTTGAGACGGGTGGGCGCGACCGGGCGGCTGGCCGTGCTACGAGGCGCTCGTGACCCGGTGCGCTTCGCCCGAGGACACCGCGGAGGGGAGGCTCTCGGGGCCTTCCCTCCGCGGTGAGGGCGCGGCCATTCTGGAGCCGTCCTCCACCGCCCCGGTCCCGGCGAGCGACTTCGCCTACGGCCAGCGTCAGTCTTCGTTCAGGGCACGCGCGAGCTCGTCGCGTCCCATCTTCGACCGGCCCGGCAGGTCACGGCGCTTGGCGATCTCGTACAGCTCGGTGCGCGTCTTCGGTGACGTACCGCCCGTTCGCTTGCGCTGCGCGACCGCGGCCCCCTGCTTGCCCAGCGCGGTCTTGGTTGCCTTCGGCAGGTTCGCGATGGACCGCGCGCTCTTGGCGCCCGCCTGCGCCTTCTTGACGTTCTTCTTGGCAGCCTTGCGCTGCTTGGTCGTAGCCATGCCGTTGATATACCCGAGGCGATGGGACGCTAGCAGCTCACAACCGTAAGGTTGTGCAAACACTCGGTTGTGGGTACGGTCGAACGCGTGGCGGTCGTCGACGACGAGCTGAGCCTGGTGTTCTCCGCACTGGCCGATCCCACCCGGCGTGCGATCCTGGAGCGCCTGGCCCGCAGCGACGCCACGGTGAACCAGCTCGCCGAGCCGTTCGCGATGACGCAGCAGGCGGTTTCGAAGCACCTCAAGGTGCTCGAGCGCGCCCACCTCATCTCGCGGACCCGGACCGCGCAGTCACGGCCCTGCGCGCTGGACACGGTCCGGCTCGACGAGGCCGCCGGCTGGATCGCCCGGCACCGGCAGGTCTGGGCCGACCGCCACGACCGCCTCGACGAGCACCTCGCCACCCTGCGGGCAGCGCGGCGCCGCGACGAGGGGACGAACCGATGACCGAGACGGGCGAGCTCACGTACCGGCGCGTGCACCGGGCGTCGCCCGAGTTGCTGTTCGACTGCATGACCAAGCCGGAGCACCTCACCCACTTCTGGGGCCCGGCCGGGACGACCACGCCGGTCGGCAACATCACCGTCGACCTGCGGCCCGGCGGCGCCTTCGAGACCACCATGGTCAACGACGCCGACGGGAGCACGCACACCATGCGGGCGGTCTACGTCGAGGTGCGCCGAGCGGAACGGCTGGTGTGGATCGAGCCTGAGGTCGAGGGCGGCATGCGGACCGAGATCACCTTCGTCGACCTGAACGACGGGCGCACGGAGGTGACCACGCACCAGACGAACGTGCCGGCCGCGTACCTGAGCGCCGAGGCGAGGGCCGGCTTCGCCACCAGCCTCGACCGCTTCGACGCCTACCTGGCCGGTCTCACCGGCGAGCAGGAACACCAGCACGAGTAGGGGAGCAGGACATGCCAGCAGTCACCTCAGCCGACGGCACCACGATCGCCTACGAGCGCACCGGCGGCGGGCCGGCGCTCGTCCTCGTCGACGGCGCCATGTGCTACCGCGACGCGGGACCGATGCGGCCGCTCGCCGCCCTGCTGCAGGGCAGCTTCACCGTCTACACGTACGACCGTCGCGGCCGGGGCGAGAGCTCCGACACCGCGCCGTACGCGGTCGCGCGCGAGGTCGAGGACCTGCGGGCGCTCGTCGCGGCGGCCGGCGGCGAGGCGCACGTCTACGCGATCTCCTCCGGCGCGGCCCTCGCCCTGGCGACCGCGGCCGCCGGCGGCTCCGGGATCGCCAAGCTGGCGCTCTACGAGCCGCCGTACATGGCCGAGGTCTCCGACCCCGCCCGGATCATGGCGTACACCGAGCGGCTGCACGAGCTGCTCGACGCCGGGCGCCGGGGCGACGCCGTCGCGCTGTTCATGACGAATGTGGGCATGCCCTCGGAGGCGGTGGCCGGCATGCGGGCACAGCCGCTCTGGGCGGCGCTGGAGGCGATCGCCCCGACGCTCGCGTACGACGACGCGCTGCTCGGCGGCGGCGTCGTGCCGCGCGACCTGGCGTCGACGATCACCGTTCCGGCGCTGGTCCTCGCCGGTGGCGCCAGCCCGGACGGCCTCCAGCTGGCGGCGAGGGCCACCGCGGACGCGCTGCCCGCGGCCGAGTTCCGGACGCTCGACGGCCAGACGCACGACGTGGCCGCGGACGCGCTCGCTCCGGTGCTGATCGAGTTCTTCCGCTCCTGACCGCGTGGTCGGGGCACGGGTCTGGGGTTCCGCACCGTAGCGTTGCGCCCGTGAGGTACGAGATCGTCGCCGAGGCGTACCGCGACTTGGAGCAGGCAACCGGCCGGCTGGCGCTGATCGACCGCCTGGCTGCGCTGGTCGAGCAGACCCCGACGGATCTGCTGGGCACGGTCTGCTACCTGTGCCAGGGCATGATCGCGCCGGAGTTCGCCGGCATCGACCTCGGCCTGGCCGAGAAGCTCGCCGTCCGCGCGGTCGCCACCGCCACCGGCGTCGGCCCCGAGCAGGTCAGCACGACCGTGCGGGAGACCGGCGACCTGGGCCAGGCGGGGGAGCAACTGCTCGCGGTCACCGCCGCGGACCGGCCGGCCAGCTTGGAGGTCGGCGTCGTCGTCGACACGCTGCACGAGATCGCCCGGGCCGAGGGGGCCGGCTCGCAGGGCCGCAAGCTCGACCTGCTGGCCGGCCTGCTCGCCCGGGCCACCCCGCTGGAGGCCCGATACCTGCTGCGCCTGGTGACCGGCTCGCTACGGCTGGGGATCGGCACGCCGACCATCCTGGACGCGCTCGCGCGGGTGTACGCCGGTGGTAAGGCCGACCGGCCGGTGCTCGAACGCGCGTACAACATCTGCTGCGACCTCGGCGTGGTCGCCTCGACGCTGGCCAGCGGTGGGTTGGCCGCGGTCGAGGCGATCCACGTACGGCCCGGCAACCCGGTGCGGGCCATGCTTGCCCAGCGTGCCTCCGACGCCGCGGAGATCCTCGCCAAGCTCGGCGGGCAGTGCATGGCCGAGTACAAGTACGACGGCGTCCGGGTGCAGGCGCACCGCACGAGCGACGGCAAT
>JBKOXW010000056.1:0-4035 GCA_046744115.1 Actinomycetota bacterium
CACGGTCGCGATCACCGAGCGCATCGCGACCGAGACCACGCTGCTGCCGATGGCGCACCTGACCGCGGTCAACCACTCGGTCGCCGAGCTGCGGCACATCATCGGCCGGCTGGCCGGCGCCGGCATCCGCAACGTGCTGGCGATACGCGGCGACCCGCCCGGCGACCCGCTGGCCGAGTGGCCGCGGCACCCGCAGGGCGTGACCTACGCGGAGGAGCTGGTCCGGCTGGTCAAGGCGCACGGCGACTACTGCGTCGGCGTGGCCGCCTTCCCGGAGAAGCACCCGCGCTCGCCGGACATGGCCTCCGACATCCGCCACTTCATCGCCAAGTGCCGGGCCGGGGCGGACTTCGCGATCACCCAGATGTTCTTCCGGGCCGAGGACTACCTGCGGATGCGGGACCTGGTGACGGCCGCCGGCTGCGACGTGCCGATCATCGCCGGCATCATGCCGATCATCAACGTGCGCGGCATCATCAAGTCCGCGCAGCTGACCGGCGCCGACGTGCCGGCAGAGCTCGCCGACCGGCTGTACGCCGTCGAGGACGACCCCGACGAGGTACGCCGGGTGGGCGTGGAGGCCGCGACCGACCTGTGCGAGCGGCTGCTCGCCGAGGGCGTGCCGGGCATCCACTTCTACACGCTGAACCGGTCGACGGCGACCCGCGAGATCTGGGCGAACCTCGGTCTCGGCGCCCGCGCCCGCGCGTCCTGACCGAGCCCGGTGGTGGCGTCCCTGCTGGACCGGGCGGAGTGGCTGGAGCGGTGGTCGCGGTTGCATGGCGGGTACGACCCGGGCGCCAGCGCCGTCGCCGGCCGCTGGCTGGCGGTGATCTGGACGCTGTCCCGGCCGCTGGCCCGGCGCGGGATCGCGCCGGGCGCGGTCACCGGCTGGGCGGTGCTGGCCGGCCTCGCCGTGCCCGCGGTGGCCGCGCTCGGTGGCCGGTGGCCGTTGCTCGCGGCCGCGCTCGTCGTGCTGAGCGGCGTCCTGGACGGCGTCGACGGCGCGGTTGCGGTGTTGTCGCAGCGGGACACCCGGTTCGGCTCCGTCCTCGACTCGCTCGCCGACCGGCTGTCCGACAGCGCGTTCGTGCTCGGGCTGTGGCTGCTCGGCGCCCCCGGCTGGCTGTGCCTGGCCGGCGGCGGGGTCGCGGTCCTGCAGGAGTACGCCCGGGCCCGGGCCGGTGCGGCCGGCATGACCGAGATCGGCGTGGTCACCGTGGCCGAGCGGCCCAGCCGGATCATCGTCGCCGCGCTCGCGCTGCTCAGCTGCGGCGTCTTCGCTGGATCAGCGGACTCCGTGGCAAGCGCCGGCGCCGGGATCTGGACGGTGCTCGGCGTGGTCGGCCTGGTCCAGCTGCTCGTCGCGGTGCGCCGCCGGCTCGGCTAGCCCAGTGAGGCCGGCCCTGTCAGGCCGGGCCGATCAGACCCGCCACGATCTGCGCGGACAGCGCCACCAGCGGCAGGCCGCCGCCGGGATGGGCCGAGCCGCCGACCAGGAACAGCCCCGGCACCGGCGACCGGTTCGCCGGGCGGAGATACGCCGCCCGGATTCCGTGCGACGAGGCGCCGTAGATGGCCCCGCCCGGCGCGCGGGTCTGCCGGGCCAGGTCGGCGGGGGTGATCACGGTGGAGAACAGCAGCCGGTCGGTCACCGGCAGCCCGCGGCGGGCCAGCAGGTCGAGCAGCCGGCCGGCGTAGGAGCCGGCGAGCTCGGCCGAGTCCCAGTCCAGCGCGCCCGGGCCGCGCCCGTGCCGGGGCGCGTTGACCAGCACGAACCAGGCCTCGTGCCCGTCCGGGCGGACGGTGGGGTCGTCCGGCACGCAGACGTAGATCGTCGGGTCGGCCACCGGCGCGGCCGGGTCGCCGAACACGGCGTCGAACTCCGCGTCGTACGCGTGCGGGAACAGCACGTTGTGGTGGGCGATGCCGGGAGTGCGGCCGCGGACGCCGAGCAGCAGCACGTACCCGGACAGCGACGGGGTGGCCCGCCACAGCCGGTGCAGCAGCCGCGGCTGCGGGATCAGGTCGCGGTAGACGTACCGGGCGTCGGCGTTCGCGACGACGACGTCGGCCGGCAGCCGGCTGCCGTCGGTAAGCCGCACGCCGCTGACCCGCCCTGCGGCGGTATCGATCCGGGTCACGTCGGCGCCGGTGCGCACGGTCCCGCCGCGCGCGACGACCCGGTCGGCGAGCGCGTCGGCGAGCGTGCGCAGGCCGCCACGCAGGTACCAGGCGCCGAACGCCTGCTCCACGTACGGCACCACGGCGAGCGTGGCGGGCGCCCGCCGCGGGTCGGAGCCGGTGTACGTGGCGTACCGGTCCAGCAGGGTGCGCAGCCGGGCGTCGCGCAGGTACCGCTCGCCGAGCTGGCGCAGCGTCCGGCCGGGCGCCACCGCGCGCAGGTCCGACAGCCGGGTCAGCCGGCGGGCCAGGTCGCCGATCCCGCCGATCGCCGAGTGCAGGAACGGCTCGCGCACCGCCTGCCAGATCCGCTCGCCGCGGCGGGTCAGCCGGCGCCAGTCGGCGCCGCTGCCGGCGCCGAACGCGGTGTCCATCCGGTCGCTGAGCGCGTCCGCGTCGGTGGTGGTGTCCAGCCGGGTGCCGTCCGCGAACCGGTAGCGGGTGATCGGATCGACCGGGACCGGGTCGAGCACCGACTCGATCGGGTCCCCGGTCTCCCGGAACAGGTCGACGAACACGCCCGGCATGGTCAGCAGGGACGGCCCGGTGTCGAACCGGAACACGCCGGTCTCGGTCTCCCGCTCCAGCGAACCGAGCTTTCCGCCCACCACCGGCGCCTGCTCGCACACCGTCACCTGGTGGCCGGCGGCGGCGAGCCGGGCCGCGGCGGCCAGCCCGCCCACGCCCGCGCCGACCACAACGACCCGGCTCATCGGCCGACCCCGTCGGCCCGGCGGATACGGGCGGGTGGAGGCAGGCTCCGGCCCTTCCAGCGCAGCGTGCCCCGGCGCCGGAGCCGCCACGACCGCAGCGTGAGCCAGCCGAACGCGATCACCGATGCTGGATGGGCGAGCGCGTCCGGCCAGGCCTGGGCGCCTGCCCTGCGCGCTGCGACGACCCGGCCGGCCACGCCCGCAGCGTAGCCAGCCACGCCGACGCCCGAGCCGCCGGCGGCCGCAATCGCCGGCACCACGTACAGCCCGGTCAGCAACGCGACCACCGCGGCCGCACCGGCCGGCGACCCGAACGCCGACCACAGCGACTTCGCGTACCCGTCGACCAGGTCCGGCCAGCCGTCGTACATCCGGCAGGTCGCCAGCGGCCCGCCGTCGGCCACGCCGCCGCGGCCGCCGGCCCGTTTCACCACCCGCAGCAGCGCCAGGTCGTCGAGCACCTCGGCCCGCACCGCCGCATGCCCGCCGGCCCGCTGGTACACGTCCCGCCGGACCGCGATCAGCTGGCCGTTCGCGGCCGCGAGCGACGGGCGCGGCGATCGCTCCGCCAGCCGCAGCGGCAGGAACGTCAGCCACGACCACTGAAGCAACGGCTGCACGAGCCGTTCGCCGGTGGAGACCGCGACCTGCCGTGGCCACGGCGAGACGAGGTCCAGCCCGAACCGGTCGAGCAGCTCGACCGCCGCGGCCACCGCGTGCGGGGCGAGCAGCACGTCCGCGTCGACGAACACGAGCACCTCGCTGGCCGGGTCCGCGACGCCGGCCAGCTGGTGGCAGGCGTGCGGCTTGCCCAGCCAGCCCGGCGGCACCGGCGCACCTGCCAGCAGCCTGACCCGCGGGTCGGCGCCGGCCACCCGGCGCACCACGTCCGCGGTGCCGTCGCTGGAGCCGTCATCGAGCACGACGACCTCCATCCGGTCGCCGGCGGTCTGCGCCAGCAGCGCGCGCAGGCACGGCGTCACCCGGTGCGCCTCGTCGCGCAGGGGCAGCAGCACGGAAACCGGTCCACGCAGTGGTGGCGGGTCGGCGAGTGGGCGGCGCAGCAGCGCGGCATTCACCGCGGCGTGCAACGCGCCGGCGGCGGCGCCGAGCGAGCCGGCGGCGACCAGGGCACGCC
>JBKOXW010000121.1:0-5097 GCA_046744115.1 Actinomycetota bacterium
GCTTTGGCCAGAGATCAACAGTCCAGAAACCACGATGCCGGAGACATGTAGTGTCACGCCGATCTCTATCGACTGAACCCGATTCACGGCGGCGACCAGGACCTCAAGCGCGTCGTCAGGACGGCCATAGAGATCCTCGACGCCGAGAACACGTTGAGTGTCGTCGGGCTGTGGTTCGGTCACGGCGGCGAGCATAGCCGGGGTGGGCGGCGTGCTCGATGTCCGGCACCTGCCATGTCAGAAGGTGTTCAGGTCCACGCAGAGGGCTTGGACGCCTGCGGCGGGGGCAGCCGCTTCGAGATCCACAGGCTGGCGTCTGGTCACTCGCCGCTGGCGTCGATGCCTGCCTGACTGGCCGCGGTCTTGTCCGGCGGTGCAGTGCGCGGCGAAGGGCATAGCGCCAGGGCGCGGTACGGCGCCGCCGGCCGCGACGAGCCGGTCGACCACAGTCTGTATCCGGCTCCGGCGTAGATCCGCCCGGCTGGTTGCGGCCACCGCTCACCTTCAGGTCGACTTGGACGCGGTTCTTGGCTGTCTTCGGCTCGGGCACTCGCAGGAAGGGGCTTGACCCGCTAGCTCGGACACCTGTTCTGAGGCGAGGATCGTCTCGGAGAGGAGTCCTGGATGCCTGCACCTCATCCGCCGGAGTTTCGGCGGCGCGCGGTGGAGCTGGCTCGGCTGCGGGAGAAGCCGGTCCGGGAGATCGCGAAGGATCTCGGGATCAGCGAGTCGTGTCTGCGTAACTGGATGCACCAGGCGGAGGTCGATGGCGGCGACAAGCCGGGTTTGACCACCGGCGAGCGCGCTGAGCTGGTGCGGCTGCGCCGGGAGAACCGGGTGCAGGCGATGGAGATCGAGATCCTCAAGCGCGCCAGCGCGTACTTCGCGCGGGAGAACGTGCTCCCAAATTAGGGTTCCGGCTGGTCCGTGAGCTCGCCGACGACGGTTTCGACGTCGCGGTGGCCTGCCGGGTCCTGCAGGTGTCACGATCGGGCTACTACGCCTGGCGCGACCGCGCGCCCTCGCCGCGGCTGATCGCCGACGCGTATCTGGAGAACGCGATCCGCGCCACGTTCGCCGCCTCCCGCCGCACCTACGGGGCGCCGCGGGTGCATGCCGAGCTGCGCCTCGGGCTCGGCGTGCGGGCCGGCCGCAAACGCATCGCCCGGCTGATGCGCGGCGCTGGGCTGGTCGGTGTCGGTTACCGCCGCACACGCCGCCGCGAGCCGGTGCCGGCTCCGCACGACGACCTGGTTGGGCGGCGGTTCGTCGCCGACGGCCCGGACCGGCTCTGGTGCACCGACATCACCGAACACCCCACCGGCGAGGGCAAGCTCTACTGCGCCGCGGTACTGGACGTGTTCACCCGGCAGGTCGTCGGCTGGTCGATCGCCGACCACATGCGCTCCGAACTAGTCGTCGACGCCCTGGAGATGGCCCGCTGGCGGCGCCGGCCCGCGCCGGGCGCGATCGTGCATTCCGATCGCGGCAGCCAGTACACGTCCTGGATCTTCGGGCACCGGCTGCGGGCCGCCGGCCTGCTCGGCTCGATGGGGCGGGTCGCCAGCTCGGTCGACAACACGATGATGGAATCGTTCTTCTCCACCCTGCAGCGCGAGCTGCTGGACCGGCAACGCTGGCGCACACGGGACCAGCTCGCCTCGGCGATCTTCGAGTGGATCGAAGCGTTCTACAACCCCATCCGCCGCCACTCCGGCATCGGCTACCTCAGCCCCGCCGCCTTCGACGCCCTTCACACCGCCCCGGTCACCGCGGCATGATCATCACACTCACCGTGTCCGAGAAACCGGGGTCTAGCCCCTTGCGGCCTTTGCCGTGGCAGGCGATGTGCGCGCCGGAACCGAGGTGCACGTCACGGCGGGTGAGCCCGGTCAGTTCGGAGATCCGCAGCCCGGCCCTGACGGCGAGCAGCAGTAGTGCGTGGTCGCGCCGCCCGGTCCAGGTGGCGCGGTCGCAGGCGGCCAGCAGCGCGTCGACCTCCGGTTCGGTGAGAGGTAGGTGATCAGCGCCGGTCGAAGCGTTTGGGTGGATGGCCAGTACCCGGGCGATGGTCTGGGCGTGTTCGGGGTGGGTCAGCGCCGCGTAGCGGAACACGGAGTGGATCGCTGCGAGGCGTGCGTTGCGGGTGCGGACGCTGTTGCCGCGGTCGCGTTCGAGGTGGTCGAGGAAGCCGGCGATCAGCGGCGCGTCGAGGTCGGTGAGGTCCAGCGCGGCCGGTGGCATGCCGATCCGTTCGGTCGTGTAGGCCAGCAGCAGGCGCAGGGTGTCGCGGTAGGCGGTGATGGTGTGGCCGCTGGCGTGGCGCTGCCTGATGAGCCGCTCGGTGAAGAACGCCTGCAGGGTCGGAGCCAGCGCGGTCACGGCCGGCCTGCCAGGTGCGCGTCCAGCCGCCGGGCGGCGATGGCCATCAGCTCCGGTGACGCCGACAGGTACCAGTAGGTACTGCCCGGGTGGACGTGGCCCAGCCAGGTGGACAGCAGCGTCAGGCGGATCTGCCCGTCCTCGCCGGCGGCGTAGGCGTCGAGCATCGCGCGGACGGCGAAGGAGTGTCTCAGGTCGTGGATGCGCGGCCGGCAGGACGCCGAGCGCGCCGTGAGCCCGGCCCGGCGCACCAGCTGATGGAACGCGTGGTGGACGTTGCAGTAGATCAGCCGGGTGCCGGCCAGGGAGACGAAGAACGCCGGCGTCCCGGTCGGTGGCGCCAGCCGGTCCCGCAGTCGCTGGTAGCGGCGCAGCGCTTCGACGGTGCTGGCGTGCAGGGCCAGCTCGCGGGCCTTGCCGAACTTGCCGTATCGCACCGTCAGCTGCCCGGTGGGCGAGGTCGACGTCGCCGCGGTCCAATCCGATCGCTTCACCGACCCGCATCCCGGTCACGGCCAGCAACCCGATCAGCGCGGCGAACGTGGCCCGCCGCAGTGGGGAGCGCAGCGAACCGGTGGCGGCGATCAACCCGGCGATGTCGGTGTCGGAATACAGATAGGGGCTGGCCCGCCGTGGCCGGTGCGGCAGCAGGTCCGCGGCGGGCACCTCATGCGTCGGGTCGAGGGTGTGCAGATAGCTGGCGAACCCACGCACCACCGACAGGCGATAGGCCCACCAGCTCGAGTCACCGCCGGCCGGCAGCCGGGCCCAGTCCAGCGCCACCGCCACGGTCACGGTGTCGGAGCCGACCTTGTCCAGGTGGTCGAGGAACTGGCCGAGCAGCTTCTCCGGGCGGGTCATCCGGTAACCGAGCGCGCGGCGCAGCGCGAGGTAGTCGACCAACCGATCCTGCAGCGGCCCGGTCACGACACGCCTTCGACCAACTCGACGGGCCAGGGGCGGGCCAGCACGGCCAGCGCCTCCCGATCGACCTTGGCGTAGATCGCCGTGGTCAGCGCCGATCGATGGCGCAGAACCTGCCCAACCTCCGGTAGCGGGCTGCCGGCGCGCAGCATCGCGGTGGCCGCGGTATGCCGCAGCCGGTGCGCGTGCATCCTGCCCAGCCCCGCCCGCTGCGCGGCGTCGAAGACCACCATCGTCACCCCACCGGTCGTCAGCGGCCGATGCGGAGCGTGCACCCGGACGAACACGCTGCGCCCCTCGGCGGTGGCCGGTCGGCCACGCCGCAGATACGCCGCGATCGCCGCGCCCACGTCGGCCGGCAGCGGCAGTCGCTCGGCGCGACTTCCCTTGCCCGTGATCGCGATCTCCCCGTGCCGCCAGTCGATGTCGTCCAGCCCCAGCCGGGCGACCTCACCGGCACGCAGTCCCAGCCGGGACAGCAACAGCAGAATCGCGTAGTCCCGCCGGCCGGTGCGGATGCGCCGATCACAACTGGCCAGCAGCCGGCGCAGCTCACCGGGCTCCAGGCCCTTAGGAAGGCTCGACAGCCGCCAGCCCGCCACCGACGGCACCGCGCTGGCCAGCGACACCTGCACCTGCCAGGTCAGCTGCAGCTAGCGCAGCAGCGACCGCAGCGCGCAGACGATCAACTTCGCCGACCCGAGCGCCCGGCCTGGGCAGGCGCTCACCACGAACCCGGCCACGTCGGCGGCGGTGATCCCGGCAAGATCGAGCACCCCGCCGCGCAGCCGGGTCGCGACGAACGGGCGAACGGAATCCACGTAGCCTCGTGCGGTCCCCACGGTGAGACCGCGCTCGTGGATGAGATAGTCCCGCCAGCGGCCGAGCAGCTCTTCCACCGCGGCCGGCGGAACCCCCGCCGGGACTGGGAGCACGCCCAGCGGGGCGAGATAGTCGAGCAGCGGCCGCAGCGCCTTCAGCGAGCGGTACTCCGCATACCCGGCCGCGCGCCGCTTCCCCAGGTACCGCTCGATCACCCGGCCGCTCAGCCCGTCCAGCCCGATGCCCTCGGCGCGCATCCAGCGATCCAGATGCGCGATGAAACACACGTGCTGCTCGGCCGAGGCCCGCCTATACCCCTGCCGCAGCAGCTCCTCGGCGAACCCGGTGACGTGCGGCTCCAGCGGCCCGCGAACGATCGACCGCAACACCTTGACCACGACGCTCTCCCCTTCACGACGGAGAGCCAAGCGTCGATCAACTCACCGGATTATGCCGACCTCACCAGCCCAAAAGCCCTGCCCCGCAAGGGAGTCCGCGGCCACATCGGCATAACCAGGAGGTCGGCATAATGGACCACGCACAGCTGCACGGTGGCCTGCGGCCAGGCGACGTTGACCGCTTCGGGCAGGCCGGTGAGCCCGTCGCAGCAGACGATGCACACGTCGGCCACACCGCGGGACTTCAGCTCGGAGAGCACGGTGAGCCAGAACTTGCTCGACTCCCCGGCGGTTGGTCCGACCCACAGGCCGAGCACCTGCCGCTCGCCCTCGCAGTCGATGCCGATCGCCAGGTACACCGGCCGATTGGCCACCACTCCGTCGCGGATCTTCACCGTCAGGGCGTCGATGAACACCACCGGGTAGACCCGGCAGATTCAACTGGTCGTTGCGAATCCTGAGGTGAGGGGTTCGGATGGCCAGATATGCTTGGAACAAGTCACCGGCGGAGACGAAGCGTCGCTATTTCGAGCTGATCCGGCAAGGAGCGAGCAGTCAGGCCGCATCTTTG
>JBKOXW010000247.1:0-12053 GCA_046744115.1 Actinomycetota bacterium
GGCTCCTGCTGCTCGGCCGGAGGCGCGGCGGGCGCGGCGGGCTCGGGCGCGGGCTCGGCCGTAGCCTCCTGCCGTGGCGCCGCACCCTCGGCGCCGCCGGCCTCGGCGCCGCCGGCCTCGTCGATCACGGCGAGCTCGACACCGACGTCGACGGTCTCGTCCTCGCCCACCTTGATCGCGGCGAGCACGCCACCGGCGGGCGCCGGGATCTCGGTGTCGACCTTGTCCGTGGAGACCTCGAGCAGCGGCTCGTCGGCCTCCACGCGCTCGCCTTCCTTCTTCAGCCAGCGGGTGACTGTGCCCTCGGACACGCTCTCGCCGAGGCGCGGCATCGTGACGGAGACCGGCATTGTTCAGCGACTCCTTCGAGGTCGGCAGGTGAGCATCCGGCTGGCGGCTCAGCCGTGCGCGTGCAGCGGCTTGCCGGCGAGCGCCAAGTGCGCCTCGCCGACCGCCTCGGATTGGGTCGGGTGGGCGTGGATGAGCTGCGCGACCTCGCTCGGCAGCGCCTCCCAGTTGTAGATGAGCTGGGCCTCGGCGAGCAACTCGCCGACCCGGCTGCCCACGATGTGCACGCCAACCACCGGCCCGTCCTGCTCCGAGACCAGCTTGACCGCGCCGGCGGTCTTGAGGATCTGGCTCTTGCCGTTGCCAGCCAGGTCGTAGCTGAGCGTGCGGACGCGGTCGGCGCCGTACTTCTCGACCGCCTGCGCCTCGGTGAGGCCGACGGAGGCGACTTCGGGGTCGGAGTACGTGATCTGCGGCACGCCGTTGTAGTCGATCGGGACCACCGGCAGCCCACCCAGCCGCTCCGCGACGAGAATGCCCTCGCCGAAGCCGACGTGCGCCAGCTGGGGGCTCGGCACCAGATCGCCGACCGCGGAGATGGTCGGCACGTTCGTCTGGCAGTAGGCGTCGACCTTCACGAAGCCGCGGTCGGTGGCGACGCCGATCTCCTCGTACCCGAGGTCGTTCGAGACCGGGCCCCGTCCCACCGCGACCAGCAGCAGCTCGCCCTCGACCTGCTCGCCGGTCTCCAGCGCCACCCGGACGCCGCCGTCAGCGTGCTCCACGCTGCCGAATCGGGCGCCGAGCTTGAACGCGATGCCGCGCCGGCGGAACGCACGCTCCAGCAGCTTCGAGCTGGCCTCGTCCTCCAGCGGGAGCAGGTGCGGCAGCGCCTCGACGACGGTGACCTCGGCGCCGAACGACCGCCAGATGCTGGCGAACTCGACGCCGATGACACCGCCACCCAGGACCACCACGGACGCTGGCACGCGGTCCAGCCGCAGCGCGTGGTCGCTGTAGATCACCCGCTCGCCGTCGACGTCCAGGCCGGGCAGCGTCTTCGGCACCGAACCGGTGGCCAGCACGACGTGACGGCCCTGGTAGGTCGTGTCGCCGACCTGGACAGCGGTCGGCGAGACCAGCCGGCCCTCACCCTCGACCACCTGGATGCCGCGGCCGCGCACCAGCCCCTGCAGGCCCTTGTACAGCCGGCTGACGACGCCGTCCTTGTACGCGTTGACCGCCGGCATGTCGATGCCGTCGAGCGTGGCCCGCACGCCGAACTGCTCGCTGTCGCGGGCGGTGTCGGCGACCTCGCCGGCGTGCAGCAGGGCCTTGGTCGGAATGCAGCCGTAGTGCAGGCAGGTGCCGCCGACCTTGTCCTTCTCCACCAGCACGACGCGCATGCCCAGCTCGGCGGCGCGCAGCCCGCATGCGTACCCGCCGCTGCCGCCGCCCAGGATGACAAGGTCGACGTCTGTCTCAGCCACGGCGGCCTCCTGCCTGCTCGCACCGGATCGGGTGCCGATCACTCCCGATCACTGCCACTCACCATCTTGGCACCAGCGATCGGGCACCGCGACGACGGGCGTGCGCGCCCGGTCTCGGTCGTGGCAACCTGTCCGGTGGCAGCCGAGCGTGGCGCCGTGACGAGGATGAGGAGTCGAACGTGGGTCTGTTCCGTCGGCGTAGGGACCGCCCGGGTGTACCGCGCCGGTCCACCTCGTCCGACATCAGCCACCTGCAGGAGTTCGCCCGCAGCCGCCGCGGCGTGGAGGCCTTCGTCGAACCTCGGACGACGGTCACCGAGACGACCGTGGTGCTGGTCGCCGCGGATGGCGAGTGGACCCGGCGCCGCGTCGACGGACCGGACGCGGCCCGCGAGCTTGGCAAGCGGCTGGCGATCCCGGTCTACGACGTGGCCGTGGTCGGCTATCCGAAGCGGATGCGGGAATGGACCGCGCGTCGCAAGGCCGCCGGCGAGACCGGAGTGCCCGGACTGGAGGGGCCGTCGGTCTGAGCCTGCAGGCTCAGCCGTTGGTGGCGATGTCCTCCAGCAAGGTGAGCAGCGTGCGCACCGGCACGCCGGTGCCTCCCTTGGGTGTGTACCCCCAGGGCTGACCGACGTTGAACGCCGGGCCGGCGATGTCCACGTGGACCCACTGGACGCCGTCGGCGACGAACTCCCGCAGGAACACCGCCCCCGCGAGCATGCCGCCCCAGCGCTCACCCATCACGTTCGCGATGTCGGCGACGGACGAGTCCAGCGCCGGGCGCAGCTCGGCCGGCATCGGCATCGGCCACATCCCCTCGCCGGTCCGCTCGGCGGCGCCGACCACCCGATCCCGGAACGGTTCGCTGCCCATCACGCCGGCCGTCCGCGTGCCGAGCGCGATCCGCTGGGCGCCGGTCAGCGTGGACGTCTCGATCAGGTAGGCCGGCTCGTCCTCGCAGGCTCGGGCGATCGCGTCGGCGAGGATCAGCCGCCCCTCGGCGTCGGTGTTGAGCACCTCCACGCGGCGCCCGCCGTACATCGTCAGCACGTCCGCTGGGCGGTACGCGGTGCCGCTGGGCAGGTTCTCCGCCATCGGCACGGTCGCGACGACCTCGACCGGCAACTTGAGCGCCGCCGCGGCGGTGATCGTCGCCACCACGGCGGCGGCGCCGGCCATGTCGGCCTTCATCTCGTCCATGCTGGCGGCCGGCTTGATCGAGATACCACCGGAGTCGAACGTGATGCCCTTGCCGACCAGGGCCACCTTCGTCCTGGCCTTGGCGCCCCGGTAGTGCAGCCGGACCACGCGAGGCGGCCGGGCCGACCCACCGCCGACGGCCAGCACGCCGCCGAAACCGGCCTTGCGCAGCGTCTTCTCGTCCAGCACCTCCACATCGAGGCCGGCCTTGCGGCCCACGGTGGCGGCGCGCTCGGCGAGTTCGGCGGGCGGCAGCTCGTTCGGCGCGGTGTTGACCAGGTCGCGGCACAGTGTGACCGCGTCGGCGACCGCGCTCGCCCGCTTCGTAGCGGCCCGAAGCTCCCTGCTCTTCGGGTCCGGCACGAGTAGCACGAACGACGAGGGCAGCGGCGGCCGCTCGTCCTCGGTCCGGTACGCGCCGAACGCGTACGCGCCGAGCAGCGCGCCCTCCCCGGCGGCCTGCACGAGCTCCGGCTCGGCGGCGCCGGTGGCGAACGCGAGCGTCGACGCCACCCGCACCCGCCCGCGCAACGATCGGCTCGCGACCCCGGCCGCGCGCCGCACCGCGTCCGCCGACGGCGCCTGTCCATCCGGGATCCGCCCGAGCCCGACGGCCGCCACCACGGGGACCGGCGCCGTGCCCAGCGTGGCGAGCTTGACGACCTCGTCCTCGGCGCCGGTCGCGCCGAGCGCGGCGAGCGCGTCGAGCAGCCGGCCATCGAGCGCGCGGTCGATCTGCTCGGCGCCGGGGGCGAGCCGGGGGCCGGCCGCGGTCTTCACCAGCCCGACGACCAGCGCGTCCGCGCGCAGCGTCTCGACGGCCGGTCCCTGCAAGGTCAACGTGGCCACGGTGCTCCATCCGCAGTGGGGCGGTCGCCCGCCGCTGGGCGACTACCGGCGATGCTAGTGCCGTCGCCAGGCCATCGGCCCCAGAGTCCGACCATGTCCGGCGTGCCCGGCGCCTCCGATGCCGGGCAGCGGCGGTGCGGGAAGGATGGACCGCATGGGGCATCCCCGGCTCGCTCGCCGGCTCGGCACGGCGGATGCGGTCGTGCTCGGGCTGGGCGCCATGCTCGGCACCGGCGTCTTCACGGTCATGGCTCCGGCGGCGGCCGCGGCGGGGAGCTGGCTGCTGCTCGGCCTGCTGCTGGCCGCGGTCGTGGCGACGTGCAACGCGGTGTCGTCGGCCGACCTTGCCGCCGCCCACCCGGAGTCCGGCGGCACGTACGTCTACGGCCGGGAGCGGCTCGGGCACGCCTGGGGGTTCCTCGCCGGCACCGCCTTTCTCGCCGGCAAGACCGCGTCGTGCGCGGCGGCGGCGCTGGTCTTCGCCGAGTACGTGGCGCCGTCGGCCGGCCGGCCGGTCGCACTCGCCGCCGTGGCCGCGATGACCGGTCTCAACGTCGCCGGCGTGCGATGGACGGTGCGCGGCACCCGGATCCTGGTCGGCGTCGTGCTCGCCGTCCTTGCGGTCGCGGTGGTGGCGGTCGGCGTCGACGCCGCGGCTGACGGCCGCGTCACCGGCCCGAGCGCGGCCGGACCCTCGTCGGTCGGACCGTGGGGCGTGCTGCAGGCGGCCGGTCTGCTCTTCTTCGCGTTCGCCGGGTACGCGCGGATCGCGACGCTGGGCGAGGAGGTGCGGGATCCCGCGCGGTCGATCCGCCGGGCGATCCCGATCGCCCTCGCGATCGTGGTCGTGGTGTATGCCGCCGTCGCCGTGGCGTGCCTCGTCGCGCTCGGCGCCGGAGCGCTCGGCCGCAGCTCGGCGCCGATCTCGGACGCGGTGGAGGCGGTGGGCGCGGACCGTCTCGTCCCGCTCGTCGCCGGTGGCGCTGCGGTCGCCACGCTGTCGGCGCTGCTGTCGGTGCTGGCCGGCGTGAGCCGCACGTCGCTGGCGATGGCGCGGCGGGCCGACCTGCCGCCGGCGCTGGCGATGATCGGCCGGGCCGGCACCCCCTGGCGGGCCGACCTGGCCGCGGCGTGCGTGGTCGCGGTCCTCGTCCTGGTGGCCAGGCCGGTGTCGGCGGTCGGCCTGTCCGCATTCTGCGTGCTGCTCTACTACGCGGTCACGAACGCCAGCGCGCTGCGGCTGCGGCGGGCCGAGCGGCGCTGGCCCCGCTGGACCGCGTACCTCGGGCTGGCGGGATGCCTGGTGCTCGCGGCCACCCTGCCGCCGACGGCCGTGCTCGCCGGCACCGGCCTGATCGCCGCCGGCGCCACGGCCCGAGCGCTCGCCCGCCGGCCCTCCCGTCGCACGACGGAGTAGGGGATCAGTCGAGGTCCTGGTCGGCAAGCCAGGGCTCGTCGCCGGTCGGCGGTGCCTCGTCGCGCAGGCCCGCCCCCGGCGCGCCGCCGCTCCCCGGCACGATGCCGGCCGGCCCGTACTCCGCCTCGCTCGCCCAGAGCGCCGCTCCGTCCTCGGCCGTCGGGACGACCGCCGCGCCGCCGCGGGAGGCGTGCAGCAGGTCGTCCAGCCCACCCGGCGCGGTCACCGCTATCACCGTGTCGCCCGCGACGACGCCGGCCCCCAGCGGCGGGTGCCAGTGCACCGTCCGGTCGTGTTCGATGCCGAGCACCCGGATCCGGTCCTCGCTCTCCAGCGCGGCCACCGTGGTGCCGTCGGCCGGCGTGCCGGGCTGGACGGTCGCCTCCGAGACCACGTACATCGCGTCGCCGTGCTCGACCGTGCCGCGCACCCGCGGCCCGAGCGCCGCGGCCGCGAACGCCGGGCCGGCCAGGTCGGCGGTGCTCAACACCACGCCGTCCGGGAGGAGCTCGCGGGCCTGCCGGGCAAGCTGCTGGTCGTACATCCGGACCACGACCCGCGCCTGCGGGAACTCCCGGCGCACCATGAGGCCGGCCTCCAGGTTGGTCAGGTCGTCCCGGGTGGCCAGCACCACCGCCCGGGCCCGGTGCGCCTGCGCCTCCCGCAGCGTGGACGGGAACCGCGCGTCCCCGAGCACGATCGCGATGCCCTGCCGGCGCGCCGACAGCAGCAGCGGGTCCTCGCCGAGCTGGACCCCGGCGGCGGGCAGCCCGGTGGCGAGCACCCGCTCGGCGATCCGCAGTCCGACCGCACCAAGGCCGCAGACGACTACGTGGCCGCGCATCCGGCGCGGCACCCGGCCGAGCGCGCTGGACAGCCGGACCGAGACCAGCGAGTCGGTGAACAGCGCGTAGACCGCGGCTAGCAGCGCCGCGGCGGCGAACAGCAGGCCGATCGCGTACGCCTTGACCAGCCCGGACGATCCGGCGATCTGCGGGTCCAGGCCGGTGGTGGCGATCTCGGTCACCGCCGCGTACAGCGCGGAGAACCAATCCAGTCGGGCGCCGAGCCGGAACACCAGCGTGCTCGCCAGTACGAGCAGCGTTATCAGCGCGACCACCACGTGCAGCCGCCGGTCGGCCACCAGGTCGCGCACCACGCGCCCGGCCGCGTCCGCCCACTGTGGACTCCGCCGGGTCCGCTGCCCCCGCTCGGGCACCGGCCGCAGCGCCACCCGGACCGTCGAGCCGGGCAGGGTGACCCCGACCTGCTCCGCGGCCGGATCGAGCACCAGCTCGCGGTCGCGCACCTGCACGTGCTGCTCCCAGTCGTCGCGCAGGGCGGCGCCGACGAACCGGGGGGCGGCGAGCCGGGAGTTGGACATCGTGAGGATATTCGGCAGCTCCCGCCGGATGTGCCGGCCGAGCTCCATCCGGAACATCCGGACCACGATCCGCAGCGACGGGTACCGGCGGGCCGCCGCGAGCGCGATCTGCAGGTTCCCCATGTCGTCGTCGGCGGTGAGGATCAGCGCGCGTGCCGACTCCAGCGCGAGCGCCTGCTGGCTGCCGCGCTGGCGCAGGTCGCGGCGGACCACGGCGATGCCCCGGTCGGTCGCCCCGGCCGACTCGTACCGGTCCGGCCGTTCCACCGCCACGACGGTCTGCCCCAGCCGGAGGAGCTCGTCCACCGCGCGCCGGCCGACCTGGCTCAGCCCGTACACCACCACGTGCCCGGCCAGCTGCTCGGTGCGGACCTTGCGCTGCACGGCGCGGACCTGCCGCGCGGAGGCGAGGCGCCGGGTCAGTGCCACCACCCACCGTTGCCCGGCCGTGGCATCCGGGTCGGTGGGGCTGGACACGGTCGTGACCATAACGGCCGTGACCATGACGGACGGGCGCGGGCCCTAGAGTGCGGCACATGACGACGCCAGCGCCGGCCACCTCGTTGCGCCGTTCCCCGCTGTACGACCGGCACGTCGCGCTCCGGGCGAAGCTCGCCGACTTCGGCGGCTGGGAGATGCCGATCGAGTACGCCGCCGCCGGCGGCGGGGTGCTCACCGAGCATGCCGCGGTCCGCGAGGCGGTCGGCATCTTCGACGTCTCCCACCTCGGCAAGGTGTCGGTGCGGGGACCGGGCGCCGCGGCGTTCGTCAATGCCTCGCTGAGCAACGACCTGGGCCGGATCGGGCCGGGCAGGGCGCAGTACACGCTGTGTTGCGACGACGCGAGCGGCGGCGTGGTCGACGACATGGTCGCCTATCTCCACGGCGACGACCACGTCTTCCTGGTGCCGAACGCGGCGAACGCCGCGGAGGTGGGCCGGCGCCTGGTGGCCGCGGCTCCGGCTGACGTGACCGTGGCCGACCGGCACGGCGAGTACGGGGTGATCGCCGTGCAAGGACCGCGCTCGCCCGACCTGCTCGGCCGGCTCGGCCTACCCACCGAACACGACTACATGAGCTTCACGGTGTCCAGTTGGGACGGTCGGGAGGTGGTCGTCTGCCGGACCGGTTACACCGGCGAGCGCGGCTACGAGCTGCTGCCGCGGTGGGACGACGCCGGCGCGCTGTGGGACGCGCTGCACGCCGCCGGCGCCGACCTCGGCGCCCGCCCGATCGGACTCGGCGCGCGCGACACGCTCCGGACCGAGATGGGCTACCCGCTGCACGGGCAGGACCTCAGCCTGGCGATCACGCCGGTGCAGGCGCGGTCCGGATGGGCGGTGGGCTGGTCGAAGCCGGCGTTCTGGGGTCGCGACGCGCTGCTGGCGGAGCGGGAGGCCGGCCCGGCCCGGCTGCTCTGGGGGTTGGAGTCGCTCGACCGGGGCATCCCTCGCCCGCACATGAAGGTGCGTGGTCCGGACGGCTCCGCCGCCGGCGAGGTGACCAGCGGCACCTTCTCGCCGACCCTGCGGCGCGGCATCGGGCTGGCGCTGCTGTCCACCGCGACCGGCCTGGGCGAGGGCGCGGAGGTGACGGTCGACGTGCGGGGCCGCGAGTCCCGGATGCGCGTGCTGAAGCCGCCGTTCGTGCCGTCGCACGTGCGCTGACGCCGTGGCGGTCAGCCGCCGGCGGGACCGGACACGCCGACGCCGCCCCGGGTCTGCCCGCCGTAGCGGGCCTTCTCCCGGGCGATGTCCAGCCGGCCGATCCCAGCCCGGCCGGCCAGCGTCTCCTCGGTCAGCCGGTCGGCCGGGACCAGCCAGGACACCTCGAACTCGAGCCCGTCCGGGTCCTTGGCGTAGATCGCCTTCGTCGTCGAGTGGTCGGACGCGCCGGCCAGCGCGCCCAGCTCGGACAGCCGGCCGGCGATCCGCTCGAGCTCGTCGAGCGTGTCGACCTCCCAGGCCAGGTGGTAGAGGCCGACCGTGGTGGCACCGGCCTCGGATGGCCCGGCGTGCCGGCCCACCTCGAACAGGCCGAGGTCGTGGTCGTTCGTCGAGCCCGGCGCCTGCAGAAACGCCGCACCGGGCAGTCCGTCCATTCCGGACACCGGCCGGAAGCCGAGCGCGTCGCGGTAGAACGCCACGCTGCGGTCGACGTCGCGGACGTACAGGACGGCGTGGTTCAGGCGCTGGATCGGCACGGCAGCCTCCCCGTGTGAGAGATGCGGCGAGCGTCGCCAGGGTAGTCCAATGGCACGAAACTCCACGGCCGTTGACTTCCGTCCACCGGTAGTTTTACGTTGGTGGAGTTCGGTTCGTCGGAGCGGAGGTACGCCGGCATGACCGCCACCCACCGCGGACCCCGCGGAACCGCACAGACCGTTCTCGCCGCCACGCTGGCCGGCCTCGGCGTTCTCGCGTTCCTGGCCCTGTGCACGTTCGGGGTGACCGCGACCGCGGCGCCGCGGGACGTGCCGATGGTCATCGCGCCCGAGCAGCCCGCGCCCGACCTCGAGGCGGTCGTGGCCCAGGTGGCCGCGCAGCCGTCGGAGGAGATCGAGTGGTTGCGGGCCGACTCCGGCGCGCGGGCGCGGCAGCTGCTCGACGACAAGGAGGCGTATGGGGCGCTGATCCTGGCCACCGGTCCCGGCGGCGGCGCCGAGGCGACCGTGCTGGTCAACGGCGGCATGAACGCGCCGGGCGCGCAGTTCGCCGCGACGGTGCTGCCGACGGTCGGGCAGCAGGCGGTTGCGCGGGCCGGCGACGGTGCGCCGCCGGTGCGAACGGAGTTCGTCAATCCGTCGTCCCCCGCCGGGCGGACCGTGCCGGTGGCCGCCAGCTCGCTGCTGTGGATCATTGGCCTGGTCGCCAGCGCCCTGACGTTCCTGCTGCTCGGCCGCGCGGCCACCACCCTGCGGCCGTGGCTGCTGGCCACCGCGGTCCTCGCGCCGGTCGCCGGCGTGGTCGGTGCCGGCGCGGTGGTCGGCTTTGCCGAGCTGTGGGACTCCGGCATCGACATGAGCTGGCCGACGTTCGGCTTCCTGGCGCTGGTGGGGACGGCGTTCGTGCTGGTGCAGGGCGCCGTGCTCGGCTGGCTGGGGCTGCGCGGGATGGCGCTGCTGGCCCCGCTGTACCTGCTCGCGCCCGCCGTCGCCGGGCAGCCGCCGGAGTTCCTGCTGCCGGCATACCGGGCGCTGCTCTGGTCGTGGACGCCGTTCCGATTCTCCGCCGAGGGCCTGCGTAGCCTGCTGTTCTTCGACGGCGCGCCGGGGATCGGCGGCCCGGTGACGGTGATGGTCGGCCTGGCGGTCGGGGCCGTGCTGCTCCTGGCCGCTCGCGCCGCCCGGCCCCCGTCGGGCGGACCCGAGCACCCGGCGGACGGCCGGTCGCTCCATGGAGCCGAGCCGGCCCCCGTCCGCTGACCGACCGGGCGACCGGCGTCGGGCAGCCTGGGTGGCTCAGCGGGCGCGGTCGGTGACGCCGGCCTCGGCGAAGGTCGGCATCTCGGCCAGCGCGCGGACCGCGGCGCGCAGTACCGGCAGCGCGACCAGGGCGCCGGTGCCCTCGCCGAGCCCCATGTCGAGGTCGACCAGCGGTTCCAGCCCGAGCACGTCCAGCCCGAGCCGGTGCGCCGGCTCCGGCGAGCGGTGCCCGGCCAGCCACCACTGCGTGGCCGGCGGCGCGATCTCCCGGGCCACCAGCGCCGCGGCCACCGAGACCACGCCGTCCAGCAGCACGGGCGTGCGGCGCACCGCGGCCTGCACGAGGAAACCGGCCAGCGCGGCGATGTCGGCGCCGCCGCCGACCGCGAGCAGCGCGATGGGGTCGGCGACGAACCGCCGGGACCGGCGCAGCGCGTCCCGGATCGCGGCGACCTTGCGCATCCATGCGGCGTCGTCGATGCCGCTGCCGCGGCCGACGACCTGCACCGGCTCGGTGTCGGTGACCGCGGCGACCAGCACCGCGGCGGGCGTGCTGTTGCCAATGCCCATGTCGCCGGGGATCAGCAGGTCCGCGCCGGCGTCGATCTCGGCGTCGGCGATGGCGAGCCCGGCCGCGAACGCGCGCTCGGCCTCGGCGAGGCTCAGCGCGTCCTCCCGGTCGATCCGCCCACTGCCTCGCCGGACCTTGTGCCCGGCGACCTCGGCCGGGGTGTCCGCCGCCACCGCCATGTCGACCACCCGCACCGTGGCACCGGCCAGCCGGGCCAGCACGTTCACCGCGCCGCCGCCGGCCAGGAACGTCGCCACCATCTGCGCGGTGACCTCCGGCGGGTACGCCGAGACGCCGGCCGCCGCGATGCCGTGGTCGCCGGCAAACAGCACGACCCGCGCCCGGGCGAAGTCGTGCGGCGGGCAGGCGCCCTGCGCCCCGGCGACCCAGGCCGACAGCTCTTCGAGCCGGCCCAGCGACCCGGGCGGCTTGACCAGCAGGACCTGCCGTGCCCGGGCCGCCTCGACCGCCGCCTCGTCGGGGGAGTCGATGCGCGCGGCGAGCGCGTCGAGATCGTTCGGCACGGCGCCGACCGTACGCGACCCCGGCAGCAGAAACTGCTGCTATGGCGGCAGTTTCGGCTTCCATCCCGGTTGGTGTGCCGGCTCGGCGAAATCGACCGGCGCGTCGAAGGCTGCCCGGCGCGCGGCCCGGCGCAGGGCGAGTAGCACCGGCGGGCCCACCACCAGTACCAGCAGCGCGGTGAGGATCGCGCGGGGGATGTCGAACGCGAGCGAGGTGGCGGCGGTGAACGCGACGAGCCTGCCCAGGTTCTCGGCCACCGGCGCGCCGGGCGCGAACGCGATCTCGCTGTCCTGCCCGTACACGCCGCCGAGGAACGGCCAGATTGACAGGTTGAGCGCCAGTCCGTAGGCCAGGCTGGCGAGCATGCTGTAGCCGGCCAGCATGACCAACTCGGCCCGGCCCCGCACCGCCCGCGGCAGGCAGCCGGCGCCGAAGCCGAACCAGGCGGCGCCGAGCATCTGGAACGGCAGCCACGGGCCGACGCCGGCGGTGAGCAGCGCGGACGCGAACAGCGTCAGCGCGCCGAGGACGAACCCGAAGCCGCGGCCGAGCACCCGCCCAGCGAGCACGAGCAGGAAGAACATCGGCTCGATGCCGGCCGCGCCCGGCCCGAGCGGGCGCAGCGCCGCGCCGATCGCGGCCAGCACGCCGAGCAGCGCCACCGCCTTGGCGTCCATCCCGCCGTCGGCGATCTCGGCCAGCACGACCGCGAGCAGCAACGGGAGCAGCGCGGCGAACAGCCAGGGCGCGTCCGCGGAGTGCCCGAGCGAGCTGTCCGCCACCACCAGCAGCGGCCAGCCGAACCCGAGCAGGCCGACCGCGCTCGCCAGGACCAGCGCGGCGGCCGACCGCGCCCGGATCCGCACCGCGCGCGGCCGCGCGGCCCGAACGCGAGGCTCTCC
>JBKOXW010000219.1:0-10103 GCA_046744115.1 Actinomycetota bacterium
GGCGTAGCGTGGATCTCCGCTCGCTCCCCGAGGCCCCTGCCGACGCCGACGTGCTGGGCGTTCCGGCGTTCACCGGCCGGCTGGACGACGCGCCCGCCGCCGCCTTCCTCGCGGCGTCCGGCTTCACCGGCAAGGTCGGGCAGGCCGTGGCGCTGCCGGGTGACGGCGACGGGCCGGCCCGTGTCGTCGTCGGGCTCGGGCCGGCCGACGCCGTCGACACCGACGTGCTGCGGCGCGCCGCTGCGGCCACCGCCCGGGCCACCCGCCGGTACCGGCGGGTGGCCCTCGACTTGCCGGCGGCCGCGTCCGACGCGATCGCCCCGGCCACGGCCGTCCGAGCCGTGGCCGAGGGGTTCCTGCTCGCCGGCTACCGGTTCCGCCGGTACAAGAGCGGCGACGACGCCGACGCCCCGGCGACCGAGCGGGTCGACGTCATCGGACCGGCCGGAGCCGAGGTCGAGGCCGCGCTCGACTCCGGGCAGCGGGTGGTGGCCGCGGTCGAGCTGGCGCGCGACCTGGGCAACGAGCCCGGCGGTGCGCTCACCCCGCCGGCCTTCGCCGAGCGCGCCGCCGAGGTCGCCGCCTCGACCGGCCTGACCTGCGAGGTGTGGGACGAGCACCGCATCGCCGCGGAGCGGCTCGGCGGCCTGCTCGGGGTGAGCCGCGGGTCCACCCAGCCACCGCGACTGGTCATCCTCGGCTACGAGCCAGACCGGCCGGCGGGGACCGTCGCGCTGGTCGGCAAGGGCGTGACGTTCGACTCCGGCGGGCTGACGCTCAAGCCGAACAAGATGATGCTCGAGATGAAGATCGACATGGCCGGCGCCGCCGCGGTGCTGGGCACGATGTCGACGCTGCGCGACCTCGGCTGCCCGGTACGGGTCGTCGGCTGGCTACCGCTCACCGACAACATGAGCGGCGGCGACGCGACCCGCATCGGCGACGTGCTGCGCGCCCGCAACGGCACGACGATCGAGGTGCACAACGCCGACGCCGAGGGGCGGCTCATCCTCGCCGACGCGCTGGCGCTCGCCTGCGAGGCCCGGCCGGACGCCGTCATCGACGTCGCGACGCTCACCGGCGCGGTGTCGATGGCCGTCGGACGCCGGCACGCGGGGCTGATGGGCAACCACGACGGCTGGCTGGCGCAGGTGCGCGATGCCGCGGCGCGGGCCGGCGAGGCGGTGTGGCCGCTGCCCATGCCGGACGATCTGCGGCCCCAGCTGGACTCGAAGGTCGCCGACCTGGTGAACGTGGCCGGCCACCAGCACGGCCAGTCCGTGCTGGGGGCGCTGTTCCTGCGCGAGTTCGTCGCCGACGGCATCCCGTGGGCCCACCTCGACATCGCCGGCCCGGCGTTCAGCGAGAACGACGACGGCGAGTGGGTCGCCGGCGCCACCGGCTTCGGCGTCCGGACCCTGGTCGCGCTGCTCGGCGCCTACCGCCGGCCGTGAGCAGCCTCAGCTGACCGCCGAGACGCGGACGTCCGCCCCGCCCGGCTCGACCAGGCGCCCGTCGCACAGCACCGCGAGCGGCGACCGCCATACGCCCGGCTCGACCACCGGGTCGCTGGCCAGCAGCACGAGCTGAGCCGGCGCTCCCGCCTCGATTCGGCCGGTGCGCCCGCGCACCCCGGCCACCCGGGTGGCGTGCTCGGTGGCCGCGCGCAGCGCGCCGAGCCTGCCCGGCCCGGCGTCGGCGATGCGGTCGAGCTCTCGCGGGTCGACGCCGGGGCGGGTTCCCGCGTTGCCCAGGTCGGTCCCGTAGACCAGCCGGACGCCGGCCCGGTGCAGGGCGGCCGCGTTCGCCCCGGCCGTCCGGCCGGTCCCTCCGGAGAAGAACGTCTGCAAGGTGGAGACCACCGGCACCCCGGCCGCCGCGATCAGGTCCACCAGGCGCTCCGGCAGCGGCTCGACCGGGGTGTGGGCGAACTCGTCCACGCCGGCGTCCAGCGCCCTGGTCACCGTCTCCACGGTCAGCGCGTGCGCGGTGACCGCGAGCCCGGCGCCGTGCGCGGCGTCCACGACGGCGCGGACGACCGCCGGCGGCGGCACCGGCCAGCCCCGGTCCGGCCCGGGCTCCAGCGCGATCTTGATCACGTCCACGCCGTCGCCGGCCAGCCCGCGGACCACCAGGCGGGCCTGCGCCGGGTTCGCGACGAACGCGGCGAAGCCCTCGGCACCCCACGACCGTGACGGGTACCCCCGCGGCGCGGTGAGGATCGGCCCGGCCACGCCCACCGAGGGCCAACCTGGCGGCGGTCGGCGGTGCCCGGTGCGCCAGCGCAGCGCCGCGTTCCGCGGCGCGCCGAGGTCGCGCACCCCGACCAGACCGCCGGTCAGCGCGTCGGTCGCCGCGCCGAACGCGAGGTGCACGTGGGCGTCGACCGGCCCGGGTCCGACCCAGCAGCCGGGACCGCCCAGTACCGGCACGTCGGCGGGCACCTCGACGGCGAGTGCCGGGCCGAGCCGGGCAACCCGCCCGCTCGCGTCGACGAGCACCACGCCGTCGTACGCCACCGCGTCCCCGCCCGGCCACACCGTGCCACGCAGCGCCACGCCGCGCCCGAGCTCATCACGTCCGGCCCCGGTGCGGAACCGGCTGGTCGCCTGGGTGATCGCCCGCGCCCGGCCCAGCAATCCCGCCGTCCCGGCGGTACCGGCGGTACCGGCCGCACCGGTGCTGCGGGCCGCGCCTGCGCCTCGACGCCGGCCCGCCCCAGCGGCACCGGTGCGCCTCCCGCGCCCCGACCGGCCCTCGCGCGATTGCAGCCATCGGGCCCACCATCGCCGCAGGGCCGCGCGACGTGCAGCCAGCCTGCCACGGTCGGCCACCGGACCGGCCTCCTCTCCGCGCACCGCCCCACTGTGGGCGGCCGCGGTCCTGCCCGCCCGACCGCGGGCCCCGAGCGCCGGCGTCAGTGGCGAGCGGCGGTCTCGTCGAGCGCGCGGAAGGCGCGGTCCAGCTGGGCGCGCGGCAGCACCCGGTCGACGTCGACCTGGCGCAGCCGGGACCGGGACTGCGCCCGGGTCTGCCCCCGGGCCAGCCGCAGCGCGAACACGGGCAGCCGCCAGGACCGGGTGGGCAGGCCGACCCGGCGCAGCTCCACCCGCAGGCTCGCCTTGCCCGCCTCGACCGCCGACCGCAACCCGTCCTCGGCCGGCCGGAAGCGCGGGGCCAGCGACAGCCGGGTCAGCGACCGGACCGCGACCAGCCTGCCGCCGATTGCCAGCGCGGACACCGCCATCACCGCGACGCCGACCCAGACGGGGTCGATCAGCACCGCCAGCACCGCACCCAGCACCAGGCCCAGCCAGATCCACCGGGTCAGCCCGCGGACGTGGTCGACCGCCAGCCGGCCCAGCAGGTAGCGCAGGACGACCGTGGTGCGCCGGGCGGGCGACTCGCCGATGCCCGGGCCCGGGTCATCCGTTCGGGCGCGTCCGGCCACGTCAAGATCACTGTCCGTGCTCACGGCTGCCATTGTGCACCCTACAGCGGATGGTGGCGTGCCCCCGGTCAACCTTCGATGAACACGGTACGTGACAGCCGTTCGGCGCGATGCGGTCAGGCCACCACGCAGCCCGGCCCGAGCAACGCCTTGAGGTCTCCCATGAGCGCCGGTGTCGCGGCGACCCGCAGGCCTTCGGTCAGCCGCAGCCGAGTCGTACGGCCGCCGTTGACGAGCTGGAGCTGCACCTCGGTGGTCCCCGGATGGGTGGCGAGGACCTCGCGCAGCCGGTCCACCACGGGCGGCGTGCAGCGGGCCGCCGGGATCGAGATCACCACCGGGCCGCGAGGCCCGTCGGACAGGTCCGGCACGCTGAGGTCGCTCGCGATCAGCTTCGCGACGTCCTCCCGCCGGTCCACCCGCCCCCGGACCACGACGACCGCGTCCTCCGCGATCGAGATCCCGACCTGGGCGTAGGTGTTCGGGAAGAACAGCACCTCGACCGAGCCCTCGAGATCCTCCAGCACCGCCGAGGCCCACGGCGCGCCCGCCTTGTTCACCCGGCGCAGCACGCTGGACAGGATGCCGCCGACCACGACCTGCTGACCGTCGGCGACCTGCTCGGTGTGCATCGTCGCCACCGATGTGTCGGTCGCCGCGGCCAGCACGTGCTCGACGCCGAGCAGCGGGTGGTCGGACACGTACAGCCCGAGCATCTCCCGCTCGAACGCGAGCAGCTGCGGCTTGTCCCACTCCCCCGGCGGCACCGCGAAGTCCAGCAGCAGGCCGGCCGCCTCGTCGCCGTCGAGCGAGCCGAAGAGGTCGAACTGGCCGATCGCCTCGGCCCGCTTGGTCTCCAGGCAGGCGTCGATCGCCTCGGCGTGGATCTCCAGCAGCCCCCGCCGCCGATCGCCGAGCGAGTCGAACGCGCCGGCCTTGATCAGCGACTCGACCACCTTCTTGTTGCAGACGACCGGCTCGACCTTGCGCAGGAAGTCGGAGAAGTCGGCAAACGAGCCCTTCGCCCGGCGGGTGGCCACGATCGAGCCGACCACGTTCTCGCCGACGTTGCGGATCGCGGTGAGGCCGAACCGGATGTCGCCGCCGACCGGGGTGAACATCGCCTCCGAGGAGTTCACGTCCGGCGGCAGCACCTTGATCCCCATCCGTCGGCACTCGTTGAGGTAGATCGCGCTGCGGTCCTTGTCGTCGCGCATGCTGGTGAGCAGCGCGGCCATGTACTCGGCCGGGTACTTGGCCTTCAGGTACGCGGTCCAGTACGAGACCAGGCCGTAGCCGGCGGTGTGCGCCCGGTTGAACGCGTAGTCGGAGAACGGGACCAGCAGGTTCCACAGCGTCGTGATGGCGTCGTCCGAGTAGCCGCTGACCCGCATGCCGTCGCGGAACGGCACGAACTCCCTGTCCAGGATCTCCTTCTTCTTCTTGCCCATCGCCCGGCGCAGCAGGTCGGCCTTGGCCAGCGAGTAGCCGGCGACCTTCTGCGCGATCGCCATGACCTGCTCCTGGTAGACGATCAGGCCGTACGTCTCGTCCAGGATGTCGGCCAGCGGCTCGGCCAGCTCGGGGTGGATCGGGGTGACCTTCGCCCGGCCGTTCTTGCGGTCGGCGTAGTCGTTGTGCGCGTTCGCCCCCATCGGGCCCGGCCGGTACAGCGCGATGACCGCGGAGATGTCCTCGAACGAGGTCGGGCGCATGGACCGCAGCAACGACCGCATCGGCCCACCGTCGAGCTGGAACACCCCGAGCGTGTCGCCGCGGCCGAGCAGCTCGTACGCGGCCGGGTCGTCCAGCGGCAGGTCCTCGAGCACCAGCCGCTCGCCGCGGTTGCCCTCGATGTTGGTCAGGCAGTCGTCCAGCACGGTGAGGTTGCGCAGGCCGAGGAAGTCCATCTTCAGCAGGCCGAGCGACTCGCACGCGACCATGTCGAACTGGGTGATGATGGCGCCGTCCTGCTCCCGCCGCTGGATCGGGATCACGTCGAGCAGCGGCTCGGCGGACAGGATCACGCCGGCCGCGTGGACCCCCCACTGCCGCTTGAGCCCCTCCAGCCCGCGGGCGGTGTCGACGACGCGGCGGACCTCGCCGTCGGCCTCGTACAGCGCGCGGAACTCGGCGGCCTCCTTGTACCGCCCGTGCTGCGGGTCGAAGATCCCGGCCAGCGGCACGTCCTTGCCCATCACCGACGGCGGCATCGCCTTGGTGATCCGGTCGCCGAGCGCGAACGGATACCCGAGCACCCGGGCCGAGTCCTTGATCGCCTGCTTGGCCTTGATCGTGCCGTACGTGATGATCTGCGCGACCCGCTCCTCGCCGTACTTCTCGGTGGCGTAGCGGATCATGTCGCCGCGCCGGCGCTCGTCGAAGTCCAGGTCGATGTCCGGCGGCGACACCCGCTCCGGGTTGAGGAAGCGCTCGAACAGAAGCGAGTGCTCGATCGGGTCCAGCTCGGTGATGCCCAGCGCGTACGCCACCAGCGAGCCGGCGGCCGACCCGCGGCCAGGTCCGACCCGGATGCCGGCCTCCCGGGCGTGCCGGACCAGGTCGGACACGACCAGGAAGTAGCCGGGGTAGCCCATCTGGCAGATGACCCCGACCTCGTACTCGGCCTGCTTGCGGTGGCCGTCCGGCACCTCGTCGCCGAACCGCCGGGCGAGCGCGCGCTCGACCTCCGCCGCCAGCCACGACTCCTCGGTCTCCCCCGCCGGCACATCGAAGCGCGGCATCAGGTCGCGGAAGGAGAACAGGTCGCCGTACCCCTCGACCTGCTCGGCGACCAGCAACGTGTTGTCGCAGGCCGCCGGCAGCTCCCGCCAGACGTGCCGCATCTCGGCCGGGGACTTGAGGAAGTAGTCCGTGCCGTCGAACTGGAGCCGGCCCGGGTCGGCCAGCGTCTTGCCGGACTGCACGCACAGCAGCACCCCGTGCGCGTCGGCGTCGTCGGCGTAGGTGTAGTGCAGGTCGTTCGTCGCGACCGCGCGCAGTCCGAGGTCGGCCTGCAGCCGGAGCAGCCCGTCCCGAACCCGCCGCTCGATGTCCAGCCCGTGGTCCATCAGCTCGACGTAGAAGTTCTCGGCACCGACGATGTCCCGGAAGTCGGCGGCCGCCTGCCGGGCCTTGCCGTACTCCCCGATCCGCAGCCAGGTCGGCACCTCCCCGCCCGGGCAGCCCGTGGTGGCAATCAGCCCGGCCGAGTAGCGAGAGAGCAGCTCACGGTCGATCCGAGGCTTGTAGAAATACCCCTCCAGGCTGGCCAGCGAGGCGAGCCGGAACAGGTTGCGCAGCCCCTCGGCGGTCGCGGCCAGCAGCGTCATATGGGTGTACGCGCCGCCGCCGGACACGTCGTTCTCGCCGCCCTCGGCCCAGCGCACCCGGCTGCGGTCGAACCGGCTGGTGCCCGGCGTGAGGTAGGCCTCCATGCCGATGATCGGCTTGATCCCGGCCGCGGTGGCCTGCTTCCAGAAGTCGTACGCGCCGAACACGTTCCCGTGGTCGGTCATCGCCAGCGCCGGCATGCCCATCCGCGCGGTCTCGGTGACCAGGTCGGGCAGCCGGGCCGCGCCGTCGAGCATGGAGTACTCGGTGTGCACGTGCAGGTGCACGAACGAGCTCCCGCCACGGGACACGGCGACGAACCTCCTCCGGGCAAGGCAGGGTCAGGGGTCGCGGCGGGGGAAGGCGCCGGCGAGGCCTGAGGTTAGTCCCGCCCGGTGACAGTTCGTCGGACGCCGCCCAGGGTCACAGCGCGACCGGCGTGTCGCGGCTGGCGCGGTGCCGGGCGTGGGGCCGGCCGACCGCGAGCACCAGCATCCGCAGGTCGACAAGCACGTGGTAGAGCACGGGCAGCAGCAGGCTCGCCGACCCGAGGTACAGCACGGCGAGGCAGCCGCCGAGCACCGCGGTGGACAGCGCGCCGACCAGGCCCTGGTAGGCGTGCGCCAGGCCGAACGCGACCGCGCTCGCCAGCACCAGCCAGCCGGGCGAGCTCACCCCGAACAGCGCGACGACGATGGCCAGCAGCAGCCCGCGGTACAGCGTCTCCTCGCACACGCCGGCGGTCACCGCGACGGCGGCAAACGCGCGCCGCTCGGCCGCCGTGCGCGGCAGCAGCGCCGCCACCTCCGCCGGCGCCAGCGCCTCGGCGCCCGCCTCGACCCGCCGCCGCAGCGCGACCAGCAGCGCCACGCTCACCGCGAGCCCGGCGATGCCGACGATGGTGTACGGGGCGCTCCCGCCGGACAGCCGTGGCAATGCCACCCCGATGTGGGCGAGGTCCAGCCCGGGTGCGGCGGCGACCAGCGCCAGGCCGGCGGCCAGCAGCGACCACTCCAGCAGCGCGGTGCGCTGGTAGCGGCGCAGCCGGGCCCGCGG
This sequence comes from Actinomycetota bacterium, assembly GCA_046744115.1. Taxonomy (GTDB): domain Bacteria; phylum Actinomycetota; class Actinomycetes; order Mycobacteriales; family CADCTP01; genus JBKOXW01. The sequence continues at coordinate 7,841 of JBKOXW010000219.1, forward strand.
GTCGGTGCGCAGGGCGCGGCGGAACCGGCGCTGGCTCCACGCGCCGACCAGCGGCTGCCCGGCTATCAGGTACGCGGCGAGCAGGCCCGCCACCGCGGCGGCCGGGCCCTCCAGCTCCGCGCCCGCGGCGACCACCGGCATGAGCGTGTCTCCTACTCCCGGACCAGCGCGAGGGCGCGCGCGAGGTCCTCCGGGTAGGGGCTGTCGAACTCCATCCACCGCCCGTCGGCGGGGTGGGCGAAGCCGAGCCCGACCGCGTGCAGCCACTGCCGGGACAGCCGCAGCCGAGCGGCCAGCGTGGGGTCCGCGCCGTAGGTCAGGTCGCCCACGCACGGGTGCCGCACCGCCGCCATGTGTACCCGGATCTGGTGGGTGCGGCCCGTCTCCAGCCGCACGTCGAGCAGCGTCGCCGCGCGGAACGCCTCGATCGTGTCGTAATGCGTCACGCTCGGCCGACCCCCGGCCACCACCGCGAACTTCCAGTCCTGGGTGGGGTGCCGGTCGATGGGCGCGTCGATGGTGCCCCGGGTGGGGTCGGGATGGCCCTGCACGAGGGCGTGGTAGCGCTTGTCCACGGCGCGGCCGCGGAACGCGTCCTTCAGCCGGCTGTACGCCCGCTCGCTCTTCGCGACGACCATCAGCCCGGTCGTGCCGACGTCGAGCCGGTGCACCACGCCCTGCCGCTCGGCGGCGCCGCTCGTCGACACCCGGTGGCCCATCGCGGCGACCCCGTCCACCACGGTCGGTCCGTCCCAGCCCGGGCTCGGGTGCGCCGCGACGCCGGCCGGCTTGTCCACCACGACGATGTCGTCGTCGGCGTAGACCACCCGCAGGCCCTCGACCGGGCTCGGCGGCGCGGCGGGCGGGGCCGCTGGTGCCGGCAGCGCGACCTCCAGCCAGGCGCCGGCGCTGACCCGGTCCGAGCGCCGCCGCACTACCCCGTCGACGCTGACCTCACCGGCGTCGGCGAGCGACGCGGCGGCCGTCCGGGACAGCCCGAACAGCCGGGACAGCGCGATGTCCAGGCGGAGCCCGTCCAGCCCGTCGGGCACCGGTACGGTGCGCCGCTCGGTCACCGGCCGGTCTCCTCCCGAGGCTGGTCAGCCGGCGGCTGGGCCGGGCGGGTTCGGCGGCGCCGCTGCCCCGGCCGATCCCCGACGTGCCGCCGGCCGTCGACCTCGTACCCGAGTGCGGCCAGCACGACGGCCAGAATCCCGCCGCAGACGATCGCCGAGTCGGCGATGTTGAAGATCGGCCAGACCCGGCCGTGCGGGTCCAGCACGCTGATCCAGTCGATCACCTCGCCGCGCAGCGGCCCGGGCGAGCGGAACAGCCGGTCGGCCAGGTTGCCGGCCGCGCCGCCGAGGATCAGCCCGAGGCAGAGCGCCCACTGCGCCGACCGCAGCCGGGACGCGGTGCGCACGATCACCGCGACCACCACGACGGCGACCGCGGTGAATAGCACGGTCGCACCCTGGGCGAAGGAGAACGCAGCCCCGCTGTTGCGCGCCTCGGTGAGGTAGAGCAGACCGCCGAGCAGCTTCACCGCCGGCCGGTCGGCGAGCACCTCGACCGCGATCACCTTGGTGAGCAGGTCCGCGGCGAGGACGGCGAGCGCGGTCACCGCGAGCAGGGTGGTGCGCCGCCGGCCGGGCACCGCCGCGCCCGTACGCCGCCCGGGCGGCAGGTTTGGCCCGGCCGGCTGCGCGTCGGTGTCGGTCACCGGTCCATTCTCGCCGCTGACCCCGGCCGGTGGCGGGCCGGCCTGGGCCGCGGGTCCCGGTCCCGCTACCGACGCTCCTCCCGCTGCTTGCAGGACACGCAGAGCGTCGCGCTCGGGAACGCCTGCAGCCGCGCCTTCGGGATCGGGTTCCCGCAGCTCTCGCACCGGCCGTAGGTGCCGGCGTCGACCCGCTCGATCGCCCGCTCCATCTGGGTCAGCAGGTCGAGCCGGTTGTTCGCGATGGACAGCTCCTGCTCGCGCTCGAACGTCTTGGTGCCCGCGTCGGCCTGGTCGTCGCCCGCGCCGTCGCTCGCGCTCTGCTGCAGCACGTTCAGGTCCACGAGGGCCTGGTCGTACTGCGCGCGCAGGTTCGCGAGCTGGGCGGTCAGGTCGGCCCGGACCTCGGCGATCTCGGCCGGGGTCCAGTCGGTGCCGGGTGGGACCGGTGGCGCGGCGCCGTTCGCCCGCGGCCCGGCGGCCGGCCGATCGGCGACCGCGGTCGCCGCCCGGGTCCGGGTCGGCGACGAGCCGGCCGAGGTC
>JBKOXW010000087.1:0-5502 GCA_046744115.1 Actinomycetota bacterium
CGTACTCGTACTTCCTCTACGCGCCGGAGCGGCCGCTGACCGAGACCGCCTACGACCGGCTCGCCACCATCGCGCAGAACACCGACCTCGGCGCGGGCATGCAGGTGGCGATGAAGGACCTGGAGATCCGCGGCGCGGGCAACCTGCTCGGCGGGGAGCAGTCCGGGCACGTCGCCGGCGTCGGCTTCGACCTCTACGTTCGGCTGGTCGGCGAGGCGGTGGCCGAGTTCCGCGGCGGCCCGGCCGAGCCGGAGCCGGCCGAGATCAAGGTGGACCTGCCGGTCGACGCGCACCTGCCGCACGACTACATCCCGGGCGAGCGGCTGCGGCTGGAGGCGTACCGGGCGCTCGCCGCGGCCATCGACGAGCGGGCCGTGCAGGCGGTCCGGCTGGAGCTGCAGGATCGGTATGGCGCGATGCCCGAGCCGGTGCGGAACCTGCTGGCGGTCGCCCGGTTCCGGGCGCTGGCCCGCGCGTACGGGGTGACCGAGGTGTCGCTGCAGGGCTCGGTGATCCGGTTCAGCCCGGTGGTGCTGCGCGAGTCGCAGGAGCTGCGGATGCATCGGCTGCACCCGCGCTCGGTGTACAAGAGCGCGACCCGCACGATCTCGGTGCCCAGGCCGATGGAGGCGGCCGAGCCGCCGCTGACGCGCGGCCGGCCGGTTCGGGACATCCCGCTGCTCGACTGGTGCCGCGACGTGCTGACCAACGTATTAGGCCCGGCCGAGGCCCAGGCGTCGTGACGTGAGAGCCTGGGTGCCGTGATTCGTCCGCTGCGCCGCGCGTCCGCGCTGCTCGCCCTGGTCGTCGCCGGCGGCCTGGCCCTCACCGGCTGCGAGAACCGGATGGGCGCGGCCGCTCTCGTCGGCGACGAGCGGGTGACCGACGCGCGGCTGCAGAGCCTGGTGGACGAGTCGCTCGCCGCGCCGGGCGTGCGCGAGGCACTGCCGGACAGCCAGTACATGGGTGACATGGCCGCCTACCGGCGCGCCGTGCTGAACGTCGAGGTCGGCCTGTTGCTGGCCGAGGCCGGTGCCCGCGAGGTCGGGGTGACGGTCGACGACGGCCAGGTGGCCGACCGGTACCGCTTCTACCAGGACCAGTCCGGCGGGGCGGCGGCGTTCAACGATGAGCTCGCGAAGCGGCTGGCGATCTCGCCGGCGCTGTTCCGGGAGCTGGTGCGGACGGAGGTGCTCCGGTCCGAGATCGGCTACGAGACCGGCGAGGTCAACCGGCCGACCGACGCCGAGCTTCGGCGCAGCTACGAGGAGTACGCGCAGTCGGCCTCGACCGCCACGCTCAGCCTCATCCAGGTGCCCGACGAGGCGGCGGCGACCGAGGCGCTCGCCCGGGTGCGGGCCGACCCGGGCGCGTTCGAGCAGGTGGCGCAGCAGTACGCGGACCAGCCGCAGACGGCCGCCGAGCCGTTGCAGTACCCACAGAACCGGCTCCCCGACGACCTGAACGCCACTCTCGACATGCTCGAGACGGGCGAGACGTTCAGCTACGTGCTCGGCGAGGGGGCAGAGCCGACGTACCTGCTCATCCGGTTCGGCGGGGTGCGGCGGCCGACGCTGGAGGAGAGCCGGCCCCAGCTGGAGGCGCAGAGCCTGCAGCAGGCGGCGGCGGCCGGCGAGAAGTACCTGACCTCGCTCGCGACCGACCTGGGCGTGAAGATCAACCCCAGGTACGGCGCCTGGGACGGCGGCAAGCTGTCGATCATGGACTTCACCAACCCGGCGGTCGAGTCGACCCCGACGACGCCGGCGCCCGAGCCCGACACGGGCGGCTGAGCATCGGGCCCGGCGTGGATCGGCTGCTGCTCGTCACGTACTCGCCGCGCATCCCGGCCGGTGTGCTGTCCGCGCCGGCCTGGGCCGCGCTGCGCGCCGGACCCGTCTACGCCGCTGACGACGGCACGAGCCAGGCGCTGGCAGTCCGCGCCGCCGGTATCGAGGTACGGCGGCTGACCTCGCCCGGTGCCGCTGGGTCGCCGGGCGCGGCTGGGCTCGCGGTTCCGGCGGATCTCGCGCTGGCGCGGGCGTTTCGCGAGCTCGGGCGCGGTGGCCGCACGGTCGTCTGGCTGGCCGGTCCGGACGGCGACCCGGGCTTCGCCCGCGCGCTCGGCGACCTCGCCGCGCGCGAGCAGAGGAATCGGGCCGAGGTCGAGGTGGTGTACGGGTCGTGGGACCCGCCCGGCGCGCGGCTGCTGGACGTGGTCGCCGTGATGGATCGGCTGCGCTCGCCCGGCGGCTGCCCGTGGGACGCCGGGCAGACGCACGCCTCGCTGGCGCCGTACCTGCTCGAAGAGGCGTACGAGATGCTCGACGCGATCGCCGACGACGACCTGGCGCTGCTGCGCGAGGAGCTCGGCGACGTGCTGCTGCAGGTGGCGTTCCACTCCCGGCTGGCCGAGGAGCTGCCCGAGGACGAGCGCTGGTCGATCGACGACGTGGCCGGCGACCTGGTGGCGAAGCTGGTCCGGCGGCATCCGCACGTCTTCGGCGGCCGGGAGGTCACCGGCGCCGCCGAGGTCGAGGCGAACTGGGAGGACATCAAGGTGGCCGAGAAGAGCCGGTCGTCGCTGACCGAGGGAGTGCCGCTCGGCCAGCCGGCCCTCGCGCTGGCCGCGAAGCTGCAGGCGCGGGTGGAGAAGGCGGGAATGGCGGTCGCGCCGCCGGCCGGCGCGGACATCGGACACCGGCTGTTCGCACTGGTCGCCGAGGCCCGCGCCGCGGGCGTGGACCCGGAGGCCGCGCTGCGCGCGGTCGCCCGCGCCTACCGCGACGCGATCCTTGCCGCCGAGGCGTCGACGGAGCCCCCTCGCGAGCCGTGATCCAGGCGGCGGTCCGGCAAGGCGGAGGAGGAGCCGATATGAGACATATCGGCGATGACGACAACGCCGCCGGTCGTCGTCTGGGCGCGGCTCACGTCGGGTCGGTACCGACGAGGGTGGGTAGCCAGAACAGCAGGCCGGCCAGCACCGCGGTGCTGGCCAGGAAGCCGGCCAGGCCGGTGCCGTCGAGGAACGCCCAGACCAGGCCGAGCAGCGGCGCGACGAGCACGATCACGCCGTCGCCGCGCAGGTGCCGCGCCAGCCCGACGTGCGTCGGCGCGGTCTCTGCCGCGACGCGGCGCTGCGCCGACTTCGACCAGGTGGTCGCCGACGATCGCAGCTGCCCACCCGGCTGGTCCCGCCGCTTGCGCCAGGACTGCCAGATCGGCACGCCGTCGACCGCTACGACGATCACGCGGTCGACCACCGGCCGACCGTGCACCCGGCACGGCGCCTTGGACAGCATCGTGGTGAGCACGGGATCCCAGTGCACCGGCACCCACCACTGGCCGCCGGCGTCGTTGAGGATCAGCCAGCTGCGCTGCACCAGCCCGCGCTTGGACTGGACGTACGTCGCCGGCATCGTGGTCGCGGGCCGGCGCTCGGCGGCGAGCCGGCGGGCCACGTGGACCACCGTGATCAGCATCGCCGCGATCACCACGGCGACGATCACGAACGCGCCGTAGGCTATGTCGCGCAGCCGCAGTGAGGTCTCGTCGCCGCCGACGTACACCCGGCTCGGGTCGCTCGGCACGTACCGGATGGTCACCATCTGGCCGGCCCGCACGTCGTCCGCCTCCGGCACGGTGACCCGGCTCAGCTGCTGCCGGCCCTCCTGGTCGGTCCAGCGCAGCTCGACGTCGTGCCCGTCCGGGCCGAGCCCGCCGCGGACCACGGTCGCCTGAGCCGTGCCGGTCGCCTCTCGCACGGGCGCATCGATCTGGGCGAACCGGATCAGCAGCGTGACCGTCAACGCCGTGCCGATGACCAGCAGCGGCGCCAGGCCGATGACGAGGTGGCGCACCGCCCGACGCCGCCAGAGCGCGCTCATGAGAACGGACTATCCCATCCCCGCAGGGGTGGGGGCGCGGCTGGCGTGGATCGCGGCGCGGACCGGATAGGCTCGGCGCGGAGTCGACTGGGCCGGGCCGGCGCCCGGGGAGGAGTGTCCACTGTGGCGACCATCGAGGCCGTCGGCGCGCGCGAGATCCTCGACTCGCGCGGCAACCCCACCGTCGAGGTCGAGGTCGCGCTCGACGACGGCACGCTCGGCCGCGCGGCGGTCCCCAGCGGCGCGTCGACCGGCCGGTTCGAGGCGGTCGAGCTGCGCGACGGGGACGCGGCCAGGTACGGCGGGCGGGGCGTGCAGAAGGCGATCGCCGCGGTGCTCGACGAGATCGGGCCCGAGCTGGTCGGGTACGAGGCGAGCGAGCAGCGGCTCGTCGACCAGCAGCTGATCGACGCGGACGGCACCCCGGACAAGTCCCGGTTCGGCGCGAACGCCGTCCTCGGGGCGTCGCTCGCGGTGGCCCGGGCCGCCGCCGAGTCGGTCGGCCTGCCCCTGTTCCGGTACCTGGGCGGGCCCGGCGCACACGTGCTGCCGGTGCCGATGCTGAACATCCTCAACGGCGGTGCGCACGCCGACTCCAACGTGGACGTGCAGGAGTTCATGGTGGCGCCGATCGGGGCGCCGACGTTCGCCGAGGCGCTCCGCTGGGGGGCGGAGACCTACCACGCGCTGAAGTCGGTGCTGAAGGCGAAGGGGCTGTCCACCGGCCTCGGCGACGAGGGCGGCTTCGCCCCGAACCTCGGGGCCAACCGGGAGGCGCTCGATCTGATCATGACGGCGGTGGAGAGGGCCGGGCTGACGATCGGCACCGACATCGCGCTGGCGCTCGACGTCGCCGCGACCGAGTTCTACGCCGACGGGCAGTACCGGTTCGAGGGGGCCGGCAAGGGCGCCGACCAGCTGACCGCGTACTACGAGGAGCTGGTCGCCGCGTACCCGATCGTGTCGATCGAGGACCCGCTCGCCGAGGACGACTGGGCCGGCTGGGCGCGGCTGACCGCGGTGCTGGGCGCCCGGGTGCAGATCGTCGGCGACGACCTGTTCGTCACCAACCCCGAGCGGCTGCGCCGCGGCATCGACGGCCAGTGCGCGAACGCCCTGCTGGTCAAGGTGAACCAGATCGGCACGCTGTCCGAGACGCTGGACGCGGTCACGCTCGCGCACCGCTCGGGCTACCGGTGCATGCTCAGCCACCGGTCCGGGGAGACCGAGGACACCACGATCGCCGACCTCGCGGTGGCGACCGATTGCGGGCAGATCAAGACCGGCGCGCCGGCGCGGTCCGAGCGGGTCGCCAAGTACAACCAGCTGCTCCGCATCGAGGAGGAGCTGGACGAGGCGGCGCGGTACGCCGGAGCGGGCGCGTTCCCGCGCTTCCAGCTTCCGGGCACGGTCTGAGGCCTATGAAGGGGCGCCCGGCCGCGGCCGGTCCCGCGGGCGGCGGGCCGACGCGAGCCCCTGGCCCGAAGACCGGGCGGTCGGGCGGCCGCTCCTCCGAGAGCCGCACGTCGGCAGCCCGCACGGGCGGAGGCCGTACGGGGGGAAGCCGCTCTTCGGGTCCGGCGGCGAGCCGTCCGGGCGGACCGCGCCGCACGTC
>JBKOXW010000054.1:0-7336 GCA_046744115.1 Actinomycetota bacterium
GGCCCGGGCCACCCTCGGTGTACGCGCCCGGCGCGACCGCGGTGCCGGTCGCCGGCCGGCTCGGCGGTCCGGCGGCGGCGCCGACATCCCGGCCGAGCACCTGCCCGGCCAGCGCCGCACGCTCCTCGGCGGCCTCGGTGACGAGGTCGCGGCTGGTGTCGGACATGGTTAGCCGACCGCCCCTTCCATCTGGAGCTCGATGAGGCGGTTGAGCTCGAGCGCGTACTCCATCGGCAGCTCGCGGGCGATCGGCTCGACGAATCCGCGCACCACCATCGCCATCGCCTCGTCCTCGGTCAGCCCGCGGCTCATCAGGTAGAAGAGCTGGTCCTCGCCGATCTTGGACACGGTCGCCTCGTGTCCCATCGAGACGTCGTCCTCGCGGACGTCGACGTACGGGTAGGTGTCCGACCGGCTGATCGTGTCGACGAGCAGGGCGTCGCACTTCACCGTCGACTTGGAGCCGGCGGCGCCCTCCTGCACCTGCACCAGCCCGCGGTACGACGTGCGGCCGCCGCCCCGGGCCACCGACTTGGAGATGATCGTGGACGAGGTCCGCGGCGCGACGTGCACCATCTTGGCGCCGGCGTCCTGATGCTGGCCCTCACCGGCGAACGCGATCGAGAGCACCTCGCCCTTCGCGTGCTCGCCGACCATCCAGACCGACGGATACTTCATCGTCACCTTGGAGCCGATGTTGCCGTCGATCCACTCCATCGTCGCGCCCTCGTGCGCCACGGCGCGCTTGGTCACCAGGTTGTAGACGTTGTTCGACCAGTTCTGGATCGTGGTGTACCGGCAGCGGCCGTTCTTCTTGACGATGATCTCGACCACCGCGGAGTGCAGGCTGTCCGAGGAGTAGATCGGCGCGGTGCAGCCCTCGACGTAGTGCACGTACGCGCCCTCGTCGACGATGATCAGCGTCCGCTCGAACTGGCCCATGTTCTCGGTGTTGATCCGGAAGTACGCCTGCAGCGGGATCTCCACGTGCACGCCCGGCGGCACGTAGATGAACGAGCCGCCCGACCACACGGCCGTGTTCAGCGCGGCGAACTTGTTGTCGCCGGGCGGGATCACCGTGCCGAAGTACTCCTTGAACAGCTCGGGGTGCTCCTTGAGACCGGTGTCGGTGTCGAGGAAGACGACGCCCTGGGCCTCCAGGTCGTCACGGATCTTGTGGTAGACGACCTCGGACTCGTACTGGGCGGCAACCCCGGCGATCAGCCGCTGCTTCTCCGCCTCCGGGATGCCGAGCCGGTCGTAGGTGTTCTTGATGTCCGCGGGCAGGTCGTCCCAGCTCGCCGCCTGCTTCTCGGTCGAGCGCACGAAGTACTTGATCGTCTCGAAGTTGATCCCGGACAGGTCGGAGCCCCACGTCGGCAGCGGCTTCTTGTCGAACAGCCGCAGGCCCTTGAGCCGGGTCTTGAGCATCCACTCCGGCTCGCCCTTCTTCGCCGAGATGTCGCGGACGACCTCCTCGGACAGCCCGCGGCGGGCACTGGCGCCGGCCACGTCGGGGTCGGACCAGCCGAACTTGTATCGCGAGAGCGCCTCGATCTGCTCGTCCTGGGTCAGGACGGCAGATGTCGCAGGCGCGGTCTCGGTCATTCCGATGTCCTCCCGGATTGGGGGGTGGGACTGGTCGTGGAGCGGGTAGTGCCGGTGGCCGCGGCGGGCACGTGGGTCGTGCAGACCCCGTCGCCGCGCGCGATCGTGGCCAGGCGCTGGACGTGCGTGCCGAGCAGCCGCTCGAACGCGCGCGTCTCCGCCTCGCACAGCTGCGGGAACTCGGCGGCGACGTGCGCGACCGGGCAGTGGTGCTGGCATAGCTGCCCGCCGCTGGCGAGCGCCTGCGCCGACGCAGCGTAACCCTCGCCGGTCAGGGCGATGGCGAGCGCCTCCATCCGATCGGCCGCCTCACCCGCGCCGGCGACCGCCGCACGGTGCCGGTCCTCCAGCACCGCGACCCGCCGCTCGGCGAACTCGGTCACCGCCCGGTCCCCGCCGGTCTCGGCCAGGAACCGCAGCGCGGTGGCGGCGAGGTCGTCGTATGCGTGCGGGAACGACTCCCGTCCCGCCTCGGTCAGCGCGAAGACCTTGGCCGGACGGCCGCGGCCGCGATGCTGCCGGCCGAGCGGGCGCTGCTCGCGCGCGGCGACCAGGCCGTCGGCCAGCAGCGCGTCCAGGTGCCGCCGGATCGCCGGCGGGCTCAGGTGCAGCCGCTCGGACAGGCTCGCCGCGGTGGCCGGGCCGTGCTCGAGCAGCAGGCGCGCGACCTCGTCGCGGGTGCGGGACTCGCGACTGTCCCCCGCCCGCTCGGCGGTCTCTGCGCTGAATTTCACAACAACAGTCTTGCGTATTTCCCCGGCCTCTGCCAAGCCGCCGGGCCGAACGGTGAGAAGCGCCACGACCGGCGGGCTCTAGGATCGGGCCGTGCATCTGCCGCACGCGTCTGCGGGGCTTGTCCGCAAACTCGCCTTTGCCTCGGTTGTCGCGAACACCCTGATCGTGGTCACCGGCGGCGCGGTCCGGCTGACCGGGTCCGGGCTGGGCTGCCCCACGGTGCCGCGGTGCACCGACGACTCGTGGGTGCCGACGTCCGAGCACGCCCAGCACGGCGTGATCGAGTTCGCGAACCGCCAGCTCACGTTCGTGCTGGCCGCGGTCTCACTGGCCACGCTCGTCGCGGTGATCCGCGGCCGGCCGCGCCGTCCGGCGCTCGTCCGCCTCGCCGTGGCGAGCTTCCTCGGCATCCCGGCGCAGGCCGTCCTCGGCGCCGTCACCGTGCTTACCGGGCTGAATCCGTGGACGGTCGCCGGTCACTTCCTGCTGTCGATGCTTGTGCTGGCGGTCACGGTCGTGCTGTGGTGGCGGGCCGGCGAGGCGGCGGACGGTCCGCGGCGGCGGGTAGTGCGCGGGCAGATGCTGATCCTCGGCCGGGTGCTGGTCGCCGTCACCACGGCCGTGCTGGTGCTCGGCACGGTGGTCACCGGGAGCGGTCCGCACGCCGGCGACGACGCAGCCGCCCGGATCGGCCTCGACCTCGAGACGGTCAGCCAGGTGCACGCGGACGCGGTGATGCTGCTCGTCGGGTTGACGATCGCGACGCTGTTCGGCCTGGCCGCCACCCGGGCGCCGGCGGAGGTCCGCCGCGCGGCGGCGGTGCTGCTCGGCGTCGAGCTGGCCCAGGGCCTGGTCGGCTTCCTCCAGTACTTCACCGGGCTGCCGGTTCTGATCGTCGGCGTCCACCTGCTCGGCGCATGCCTGGTCTGGATTGCCGCGCTGCGGCTGCTGCTGTCGATGGGTGTGCGGGAGCGGGCGGGTGCCGGCGAGGCCGAGCCGGAACGCGCCGCCGCGGCGGCGCTCACCCCCGCCTGAGCCGGGCGGCGATGGCGGCGGCGAACCGGTCGGCGGAGCGCGGCGCGTAGCTGAGGAACAGGGACGGCTCGGTGACCTCGAGCTCCAGCAGCTGTGGCGCGCCGTCCGGGCCCAGGACCAGGTCGACCCGGGCGTACAGCAGCCGGTCGGACCCGCCGGGCACTGCGGCCAGCGTTGCCTCGGCGATGTCCCGCTCGGCCTCGGTCGGCTCGCGGGCGCCGATGCTCTCCGGCCGGTAGAGGCCCTCGACCTGCGAGCCCGGCCCGGCGAGCAGCGCCCCCTTGCGGATCGCATGGCTGTACGTGCCGCCGCTGTAGAGCAGCGCGGTCTCGCCGTGGGTGTCGACCGCGGGCAGGTACGGCTGCACCATGACCGCGCGGCCGGCGTCGAGCAGCCGGAGGGCGTGCTCGCGGGCGAGGTCGGCGTGCTCGGGGGCGTACCGGCCGGTGTCCACGCCGCCGGCGCTCACCGCCGGCTTCACCACGTACTCGCCGTCCTCCGGGATCGCCACCTCGTCGCCGGGGACCAGCCACGTCGTCGCGACCGTTGGCACGCCGGCCGCGGCCAGGTCGGCGAGGTAGCGCTTGTCGGTGTTCCACCGCACCACGTCGGCCGGGTTGGCCAACCGGGGCACCGAGTCTGCCCACGCCACGAACTCGTCCCGGCGCAGCGGGTAGTCCCAGGTGGCCCGGAGGATGACCAGGTCGTAGGAGTTCCAGTCGACCGCGGGGTCGTCCCAGACCCGCCACTCCGCGTCCAGCCCGGCGGCGGCACACGCCGCCAGCAGCAGCGGCCCGTCCTCGTCGCCGAACGGCATCGCGCGGCAAGACGCCAGCGCCACCCTGGGCAGCACGCGGCTCGGCGAACGGCGGACCATCGCCGCACCCTATCGGCTGACGCAGGTTCCGCACCCGGCCCAGTCCCGGGCGGGGCTCGAACCCGGCTAGCGTGGTGGCGACGGCGACGAGAGGTCGTGGATGATGGTCGTTCCCAGAGGCGTGGCCCGGTTCGGCCGTGGCCCGAACCGGGTGATCCGGCAGTTCGCCGGCTGGTTGCCGGGCTTCGGCGTGATCGTGCACCGGGGCCGGCGGTCCGGTCGTGTCTACCGCACGCCGGTCGCCGTGTTCCGCCGACCCGACGGCTACGTGGTGGCGTTGCCCTACGGGGTGGGCGACTGGACGAAGAACGTCATCGCGGCCGGCGGGTGCGAGCTGCAGAAGCGACGCGACCTGGTGCGGCTGACCAACCCACGGATCGTGCACGACCCGGAGCGCCGTGCCATGCCGCCCGTCGTCCGCCAGGCCCTCCGTCTCGTCGGCGTGACGGAGATCCTCCACCTCGACCGCGCGGTCGACCGCGCGGCGGACGCCGCCGAGGCTGGCCACCCCGGCTGAGCAGGCCGGCAGGCACACTGGCTGTCGTGCGGATCCTGGTCGTGGACGACGACGTGCCGGTGCGCGAGTCGCTGCGCCGGTCGCTGACGTTCAACGGCTACGAGGTCGAGCTCGCCGCGGACGGCGCGCAGGCGCTGGCGACGATCGCCGCGCGGCGGCCGGACGCGGTGGTGCTCGACGTGATGATGCCGCGCCTGGACGGGCTGGAGACCTGCCGGCGGCTGCGCGCGGCCGGAGACGACCTGCCCGTACTCGTGCTGACGGCACGGGACGCGGTCGCGGACCGGGTGGCCGGGCTGGACGCCGGCGCCGACGACTACCTGCCGAAGCCGTTCGCGCTGGAGGAGCTGCTCGCCCGGCTCCGCGCGCTGCTCCGCCGGGCGCACCGGAACGAGCCCGGGGCGGCCACGCTCGGGTTCGCCGACCTCGGCCTCGACCTCGGCACCCGCGAGGTGCGCCGCGGCGACCGGGTGGTGCGGCTGACCCGCACCGAGTTCGCCCTGCTGGAGCTGTTGATGCGGCATCCGCGGCAGGTGCTCACCCGGTCGGCGATCCTGGGCGAGGTCTGGGGCTACGACTTCGCGACCAGCGGCAACTCGCTCGAGGTGTACGTCGGCTACCTGCGCCGCAAGCTGGAGGCCGGCGGCGAGCCGCGGCTGATCCACACCGTCCGCGGGGTCGGCTACACGCTGCGCGAGACGCCGCCATGACCGCTCGGCCCCGGCTGGGCGAACTCAGCCTGCGCACCCGGGTCACGCTGCTGGTCTCGGTCGCGGTCGGGCTCGCGGTCGCGCTCACCTCGGTCGCCGCGTACCTCACCGCCCGGCACGAGCTCTACCAGGGCCTCGACCGCAACCTCGTGCTGCGCGCGCAGGCCGCCGCAGCAAGCTCGCTGAGCGACCCGGTGCGGCTGGCCCAGGTGCCCGCCGCCGCGCTCGGCTCGGCCGACGTGCGGATCGCGGTGGTCACCGCCGGCGGCCACGCGGTGTCGGCCGAGGGCCAGGCGAGCGCCCCGCCGCTGGGCGAGCCGGAGCTGGCCGTCGCGCGCGGCGAGTCCGCGCTGTCGCTGCGCACGGCCGAGCTGGATGGCGAGGACTACCGCGTGGTGGCCGCACCGACCCGGCCCGGGACCGCGCTCGTCCTGGCCCAGTCCACCGCCGGGATCCGGGAGGAGCTGGCCTCGATCGGCGTCGTGCTGCTGGTGGTGGGCCTGGTCGGCATCGCCGTCGCCGCGAGCGCCGGCCTGGCGGTGGCCCGGTCCGCGCTGCGGCCGGTGGAGCGGCTGACCACGGCCGCCGAGCACGTCGCCCGCACCGAGGACCTGCGACCGATCGAGGTGCACGGGGACGACGAGCTGGCCCGGCTGGCGCGCAGCTTCAACGCGATGCTGGCCGCGCTGGACCAGTCCCGGCAGCGCCAGCAGCAGCTGGTCGCGGACGCCGGGCACGAGCTGCGCACCCCACTGACCAGCATGCGCACCAACCTGGACCTGCTCGCGCAGAGCCTGCGCAGCGCGGCGGGGCTCAGCCCGGCCGACCGCGCCGAGCTGCTCGCCGACGTGCGGGCCCAGGTCGAGGAGATGTCCGATCTCGTCGCCGACCTGGTCGAGCTCGCCCGGACCGAGCCCGCGCCGGCACCGGCCGAGCACGTCGACCTGGCCGCGGTCGTCGAGCGCGCGCTGGAACGGGTGCGCCGGCGGGCGCCGCGGGTGCGGTTCGCCGCGCAGCTCACGCCGTGGGAGCTGGCCGGCGATCCGGCCATGCTCGAGCGAGCGATCACGAACCTGCTCGACAACGCGGCGGGCTGGAGCGCCGACGGCGGCTCGGTCACCGTCACCCTGGCCGACGGCGTGCTGCAGGTGGCCGACAGCGGACCGGGAATCGCCGAACAGGACCTGCCGTACGTGTTCGAGCGGTTCTACCGGTCCGCCGAGGCGCGCGGCCGGCCGGGTTCCGGCCTGGGCCTGGCGATCGTGCGCCAGGCCGTCGAGCGGCACGGCGGCAGCGTGACGGCCGGTCGGGCGCCGTCCGGCGGCGCGCTGCTCACCGTGCGGTTGCCGGGCCGCCGGCCGGCGTCTCAGGCGGTGCCGTCCGCCGGCTGAGCTTTCTCGGCCGATCCTCACCCACCGCTCAGGTTTCTCTCAGGAACCGCAGGGACGCTGGGGCCATGACACCTGACGACCGCATCCCCCAGCCGGACGTGGGCCGCGCTCCCGGCGGTGACCCCGCCGAGCCGGCAGCGCACGGCGGTCAGACCGATGCCCAGCCCGGCGACACGCGGGCCAACGACGCCGCACACCCGCCAGCACTACCCGAGTCCGCGCCCGCTCCCTGGGCCTCCGCACCCGGCTCTGAGCACGGCACCCCGCACAGCGGCGCCGCTCCCGGCGAGCAGCCGCTCCGGCCCGACCCCGCGTTCGGTGCGCCAGACGGAAGCGGCGCGCTCAGCCCGCAGCCCGGCACCGCCGGCCCCGCGTACGGCCCGTCCGGAGGGGAGACGGCTCAGCCCGGCGCGACCGGCCCGGCGTTGGGCACACCCGGCGCGCCGCCCGCCCAGCCCGGCAC
>JBKOXW010000090.1:0-7154 GCA_046744115.1 Actinomycetota bacterium
TCTGCATCGCGGTCGCTGCCACCGTCAGCGTTGGCCGTCGACATCGCCGCGAGGCAGCATGGCACCGCCGCCCGCCGGGTCGTTCCTGCGAGCCTCTCTGTTCACTGGCTCCGGGCTGCCGAAATCGCCGCCGCCCACGCCCGCCTCCGCGCCCTATGCCGGACTGGTGAGTCGGACACTGGCTCCTGGCAGAGCCGGTGCCGGGGCCGGCGTGGGTGCGTTCGAGCCGCGCCGTAGCCGCCGCGCCTGCGGGCGAGAGGCCGGGCAGCATCGGGACGGGTTCGCCGAGACGCCGGGCCTGGGTGTCGGCGCGGGCCTGCGCAGGCAATCTACGGCCCCGTGGTGCCTTCGGCCGGGCGGCATGGTGGTCATCGTCTCGTGTCCGTACCGGCTGCGGTGCTGTCGCCGATGTCGGGACTTGGGCGCGGTCCGACCTGCGGTCCCCCGGTCGAGGCTCGAAGAACCGAGAGCGTCCGCTCTGGGCACGGCTGTGCGGTGTATCACCGACGCTCGGCGGGGCTCTGACCGGCAACGCGGCAGGGTGCCGCACAGAGGGGGCCAGCCATGCCTGATGTCACCGGTTTCCTGCCAAGCGTGCAGGGACTGCCGTTCACCAACAGCTTTCCGCCGCAGCCGGACCTGTTCATCGACCTGCCCGGCATCGGCCGGGTCGGGATCGGCGACGCGTCCAACGGGTTGTGCGGTGGCATGGTCTACACGGTGCTCGACATGTTCAACGTCGGGCTCAAGCCGCCGACCGATCCGGTCCGGCCGTCGATCGGCGAGCCGCTGTACGGCTACATCGTGCGCCGCCTGTTCGACAGCTTCGACCTGCCAGGGGGCCCACTGACCTATCTGGACTGGATGGTGACGCCGGACCACGACACTGGCTTGCCGCCGTTCCTGATCCGTCGCGGGCTGGCCTGGCGAACGATCGTCGACCAGCTGCCGGCGATCAAGTCCGATGTCGACATGGGATGTCCCTCCACGATCGCGCTGGTTACCGTCCAGTCGGCGAACCCGGGCGACCTGGGTCAGAACCACCAGGTGCTGGTGTATGGCTACGACGACGACGGCTCGCAGGTCACGCTGAAGGTGTACGACCCGAACACCGAGCGGCTGAACGCGGACAACGTGCGGATCTCGTTCCCGACCACCGACCCGGAGCACACCACGCCGATCACGCACAACGTCAACATCCCGCATCCGATCCGGGGCTTCTTCCGCACCAGCTACACCCCGGTGGACCCCCGCGGCGGCATCGAGCCGCAGCCGGCGAAATGGTGGCAGCTCGGTCCGGGCCGGGTGCCGGTGCCGGCCGGCGACCAGATCGAGTTCGAGCTGCAGCAGGGCGCCCTCGACGCGTCCATCGTGGAGTTCCGGCTGGAGGCCGGTCCGGGCATCACGTGGCGGAAGACCATCAACGTGCCGGACGGGCTGGGCAGCAGCTGGGACATCTGGACCCAGGACGGCAAGTCGTTCGACGCGGTCAGCCTCTGGGCCGGCCAGGTCAACAATGGCCAGAGCCTGACGTTCACCAAGGCCGGGTTCCTGGGCACGCCACACACCATCGGGAGCGTCGGCGACCTGGAGGGGATGCCGCCCGGTTCCCGGCTAGTGCTGCGCTGGCTGCGCGACTGAGCGACTGCCCGCTCCAGGCCGTCGGGTGACGACTTCGGGCCGGTGACGACTTCAGGGCGTGTCTGACTCCGGTTGACGCTTCCATGTCTGTCAAGGGGTCATGGCGGCGGTGAGTTGGCGGTAGAGCTCGCGGGCGATGTAGCGCTTGAGGGCGCGTCGGATCTCGGGTGTGGTCTTGCCTTCGGCGCGGCGGCGAGTGGCGTAGGCGCGGGTGCGTCCGTCGCCGAGATCGACTATCGCGCCGGGATGCGCCACCAGGCAGGCTCGCCGTCAGCCCAGCCGCTCATCGCCATCGCGATGAGGTTCGGACCGTCCTCAAGGTAGGCGATGAACACGCTGCGCTCCCGGCCAGAGCAACGCCCGGTAGTGGTCGCTACGGTCAGGCGGAGATTCCGCGCAGCACGGTGTCCACCACGCGCTCGGCAAGGTCGGTCGGGTCGAGGCGGGGGGCGGAGCCGAGCAGGCTCGCCAGCATGGGGCCGGTGAGCAGGGTCACCGCGAGCTCGACGTCGGTGTCCGGGCGCAGCACGCCGGTGGCGATGCCGCGGCGAAGGACCTCGCGGGTGCCGTCCCGGCGGGCCTCGATCATGCCCAGGAACTGGTCTCGCAGCCGCCCGGGGCGTTGCAGCTCCGGCATCATGCACGGCACGATCCGGCCCGCCCGGGTGTCCCTGGCCCGGCCGGCCGCTCGGGCCAGCTGGATCAGGTCGTCCCGGACCGACTCGCCACGCAGCTGCGGGAGAGGCTCCTTGGTCGACGCGACCGCGTCGACCACCAGCGCCTCCTTGTGTGGCCAGCGTCGGTAGATCGTGGCCTTGCCCACCCCCGCCCGGGCGGCCACCGCCTCCATCGACAACGCCTCGACCGTCGTCCCGCCGGCGAGCATTTCCAGCACCGCGTCGATGATCGCCTCGTGAGCGCGCTCGCTCCGCGGCCGGCCGCGCGGGCGCGGAGCCGTCGATGTCGTCGGATTAGCCATACCGGCCGACTCCTAGGAGACCTCGGCCAGTCTAGGCTCCTCGGCCGCAGCCGCAGCCGGAGCCGGAGCGGCGGGCTGGTGAACTGACTGGCTGGGCAGCCAGCGGATCACCGCGGCCGCCCCGGCGAGCGCCGCCACCGCCGAGCCGCCGGCGGCCCAGTGCATCGCCTGGACGAACGCATCGTTGGCCGGCCCGATCAGCGCGGCGCCGGTCTGGCCGCCCATCCTGGCCGCAACCGCGTACGTCGAAGCGATCGACTCGGATGCGGCGTCCCGAAGGGTGGCCGGCAGCCGGGTCAGGTGCTCGGAGATCTGGCTGCGGTACACCACAGACAGCACGGACCCGAGGACCGCGACGCCGAGCGCGCCCCCCACTTGCCGCATCGTGTTGTTGACCGCAGAGCCCACGCCGGCCTTCTCCCGCGGCAGAGTGGACAGCACCGCCTCGGTGGCCGGCGGGATGACGTTGGCCATGCCGATGCCCTGGACGAAGAACACCAACAGCAGCACCCAGAGCGGTGTGGCGGCTGTGACGAACAGGAACGCGCCGACGGTCAGGGCTACCAGGGTCATGCCGACCGCGCAGACCGCCTTCGGGCCGTAACGCTGCACCATCAGGGCGCTGCGCGGCGCGAAGATCAGCTGAGCGCCGGCGAACGGCAGGAACAGCAGACCGGTCTCCAGGGGCGAGTAGCCCCGCACCAGCTGCAGGTAGAACGCGCCGAAGAAGAAGGTGCCCATCGCGGCGAAGAAGACCAGCGCGACCGCGCCGACAGCGGCGGCGAACCGGGGGTTGCGGAACAGCCGCACGTCCAGCGCTGGGTGGTCGCTGCGCAACTCGTGCCGGACGAAGCCGGCCATGACCGCGATCCCGGCGATGATCGAGCCCCACACCTTCGGCTGGCCCCAGTCCCCCGAGTCGCCGCCGGTGATGACGCCGTAGACGAACAGGAGCAGGCCGGCGACCGACGCCACTACCCCGAGCAGATCGATCCGGCCCGGGTTCGGGTCTCGGGACTCCGGCACGATCAGGATCATCCCGGCGATGCCGGCCAGCACGATCGGGACATTGATCAGGAAGACCGAGCCCCACCAGAAGTGCTCCAGCAACGCACCGCCGAGGACCGGCCCGATGGCCACCGCGAGGCCCACGGCGGCGGCCCAGACGCCGATCGCCTTGGCTCGCTCACGCGGGTCGAACACGTTCGCGATGATCGACAGGGTGACCGGAAGGATCGCCGCACCGCCCACACCCATGAACGCCCGGGCGGCGATCAGCTGCCCGGGATCCTGCGCGTACGCCGAAGCCAGGGATGCCAGGCCGAACAGCACCATACCGACCAGCAGCACCCGCCGGCGGCCCAGCCGGTCACCGAGGATGCCGGCGGTGAACAGCAGGCCGGCGAAGACGAGGGTGTACGAGTTGATCGCCCACTCCAGCTGGCTCTGGCTGGCGCCCAGGCCGCGGTGCGGGTCGGCGATGGTCTTCATCGCCACGTTCAGGATCGTGTTGTCCAGGACGACGACGAGCAGGCTGACCACGAGTACGCCGAGGATCGTCCACCGACGGGGGTGTCCGGTGTGCGGAGCGTCCATCACGCCCTTCTCAAATACGGAACGGTCTCGTATATCTACTCCCGCCACCGTAACACCATCCGGAACGGATCCGTTCCGGGACCTCATTCCCACCCACGCGTGATCGGAGCGCCGTGCCGAGCTGCGATGTCGACCTGGCTCCGCCCGATCGTGGAAGGCATGACCGACTGGCTCGCGCTGACGCTGCTCGGGGTCGGCGCGATGAACAGTCCCCGGTACCCGCCGGCTGGGCTGCTGGTCCGCTACTGCCGGCGTCGGGTGATGCTCGACGGCGGACCCGGCGCGGAACCGGAAGGACCGGTCGACGCATGGTTGGTCACCGACGAGCACGCCGAGCTGATCCGCCCGCTGCGCCGTCTCGCCGCCGACCGCGGCACGACTGCCTCGGTCGACCACGTGGTGGTTGGTGGTCTGGACGTCGAACCGCGTCCGGTGCGGCACACCGCCCACCCGACCGTCGGGTACCTGATCCGTGCCGGCGGCGTGCCGCCGCCTGGGCACCGGAGTTCTGGACGTTCCCCGACTGGGCGGACGGGGTCGAGCTGCTCTTCGCCGAGGCGGCGGGCTGGCGGCGGCCCGTCCGCTTCGCCCGTGGCATCGGCGGTCACATGGCCGCATGCGACGTCGCCGAGGAGGCGCGTCGGCGTGGCGTGCGCCGGCTCGTCCTCGCTCACATCGGCAGGCCTTCCCTCGAGGCGATCGACGCCGGCGAGCGACCGTCGTTCGGCGAGTGGGGCCTCCCCGGACGCACCTACCGTGTCCCGGCCCGTTCCGACCCGACCGCCCCCTGGCGACCCTACTAGCCTGGGTACCGAGCAAAGCTGGCCAGGCTCCTGGCCGGGAGGTGAGGTGTGACGGCGCCGATCCTGACACCGGACCAGCGGGTGCGCGTGTTCGTCAGCTCGACTCTGGGCGAGCTGGCGACGGAGCGGTCGGCCGTGCGCCGGGCGGTCGAGCGGCTGCAGTTGCTGCCGGTGATGTTCGAGCTCGGAGCCCGGCCGCACCCGCCCCGCGAGCTGTATCGGGCTTATCTCGCGCAGAGCCACGTGTTCCTGGGCATCTACTGGGAGCGGTACGGCTGGATCGCTCCGGGCGAGGACGTCTCCGGCCTGGAGGACGAGTACCGCCTGTGCGGGGACCTGCCGCGGCTGGTGTACGTGAAGGATCCGGCGCCCGGCCGGGACGATCGGCTGGGCTCCCTGCTGGCTCGCATCCAGGACGACGACCGCGCCGCGTATAAGCACTTCGGCTCGCCGCGGGAGCTGGCCCTCCTGGTCGCCCGTGACCTGGCGGTGCTGCTCAGCGAGCGGTTCTCGATGCCCGCGCCGGGGTCCGTTGCGCCCGTGGAGCCGGCGCGCACGCCACGGTCGGCGCTGCCCGAAGCCGTGACGAGCTTCGTCGGGCGCGAGCGCGAACTCGGCGAGCTGGCCCGACTCGTCGCCGACCGTCGGGTCGTCACGGTGGTCGGTCCCGGTGGTACCGGCAAGACACGGCTGGCGGTAGAGACGGCGCGACGAGCTCGCCCGGCCTTCTCCGGGCGGGTCGCCCTGGTGGAGCTGGCGGCTGTCACCCCGGATGCCGTGATGGAGGACCTGTCCCGCGCCGCCGTCGACGCCCTCGGCCTGGTGGAGGTGGAATCGGAAGGGCCCGTCGAGGACTCGACCGGCTTGCTCGTCCGCGCGCTGCGCGGCCCCAAGCAGCTGCTGGTGCTGGACAACTGCGAGCACGTGCTCGAACCTGCGGCGAACCTCGTCGCTCGCCTCGCCGCCGACTGCCCTCACCTGCACCTGCTGGCGACGAGCCGGGAGGCGCTCGCTGTGCCCGGCGAGTCGCAGGTGCCCGTCGCGGCGCTGGCCGAGGACGCCGCCGTCCAGCTGTTCGCCGACCGGGCGGCCTCGGTGCGTCCGGACTTTGCCGTCAACCCCGAGAACCGGCCCGCGGTCGAGGAGATCTGCCGGCGCCTCGACCGCCTTCCGCTCGCCATCGAGCTCGCGGCCGCCCGGGTCAAGCTGCTGCCATCGGCGGAGATCGCCCGCCGACTCGACGATCGGTTCCGACTGTTGCGCGCCGGGAGCCGCACGGCGCAGCCGCGGCAGCAGACGCTGCGCGGAATGGTCGACTGGAGCTACGCGCTGCTGTCCCAGCCCGAGCAGAGGGTCTTCGCCCGGCTGGGCGTGTTCGCCGGCGGCATCCCGCTCGACGGCGCGGAGGCGGTCTGCGCCGCCGGCGACGTGGACCCGCTTGATGTCCTCGACCTGGTCGGCCGGCTGGTCGACAAGTCCCTCGTGGTGGCCGATTACGACGACGCCGGCACCCCGCGGTTCCGGCTGCTGGAGACGCTGCGTGCGTACGCGCTGGAGCAGCTGGGCGAGGGCGACGAGCGGAACCACGCCTGCCGCCGGCATGCCGAACACGTCGCCCTGCTCGCCGAGGCCGCCTGGCCCGGACTGCGCGGGCCGGATCAGGTGGACTGGTTCGCGAAGCTGGACACCGAGCACGACAACGTACGGGCCGCGCTGAGCTGGGCGACGAGCCGCGATGCCGCCCTCGCCCGCCGGATCGCGGCACATGCCGGCTGGTTCTGGTGGCTGCGCAGCCACGCTGCGGAGGGCGAGAGCTGGCTGCGTGCCGCGCTCGCCGCGCCCGGGACGGCGCCACAGACACTGACCGCGCGAGCCAGGGTGATGCTCGCGCTACTTCTGGCCGAGCGAGTCGAGGCCGGTGTGGAGGAGAAGGCGGTGCAGGAAGCGCTCGCCGACGCGCAGGTCGCCGGCGGCGAGCCACTCGCGTTGGCGCAGCTGACCCTGGCCTCCACGCTCGGCCGACGCGGCGACTTCGACCAGGCGTTCGACCTCCTCGACCGCGCCGAGGAAGCGGGCGATCGGTGGGTCGGGGCAGTCGCAGACCTCATTCGCGCGGCGCTGCTCTCCATCCTCGA
>JBKOXW010000043.1:0-12604 GCA_046744115.1 Actinomycetota bacterium
GCCTCGGCCGGCTCGGGCGGCTCGGTCGCGTCGGCCGCGGCGGTCGCGGTCCGCGGCTCGGTCGCGGCCGTGGCGGCGACACCAGCGGGCACGGCCCCGTCCGCCGCGGCCTCCGGCTCCGCCTTCTTCTCCTTCGGCGCAGTTGGCTCGACCTCGGTCTCGCGCGGGCCGGGATGCCGGAGGAACCAGATGAGCCCGCCGACGAAGACGACCAGGCACGTCCAGATGTTCAGGCGCAGCCCGAGGATCTCGTTCGCGTCGTCGATGCGCAGCGCCTCGATCCACACCCGGCCGACCGTGTAGCCCATCACGTACAGCGCGAACACCCGGCCGCGGCCCATCGTGAACCGCCGGTCGGCCCAGACCAGCACGGCGGCCAGGGCCAGGCACCATAGCGACTCGTACAGGAAGGTCGGGTGGTACGCCTCCGCGCCGGGCACCGTGTTCGGCTGGCCCGGGTCGATCTTCAACCCCCACGGCAGCGTGGTCGGCCGGCCGAACAGCTCCTGGTTGAACCAGTTGCCCCAGCGGCCGATCGCCTGCGCCACCGCGATGCCGGGCGCGACGGCGTCGGCGAACGGCGGCAGCGCGATCCCGCGCCGCCGGCAGCCGATCCAGGCGCCGACCCCGCCGAGCGAGATCGCACCCCAGATGCCGAGCCCGCCCTCCCAGACCTTGACGATGTCGACCGGGTTCCGCCCGTCGCCGAAGTACAGCTCGGGGTCGGTGAGGACGTGGTAGAGCCGGCCACCGACCAGGCCGAACACCACCGCCCAGACCGAGATGTCGGAGACGGTGCCGCGGCGCCCGCCGCGGGCGACCCAGCGACGCTCACCGATCCAGATCGCCGCGATGATCCCGGCGATGATGCACAGCGCGTACGCGCGGATCGGAATCGGACCCAGGTCCCACACCCCGTCGCTGGGGCTGGGCAGGTAGGCCATCTGCACGCGCCCACCGTAGTGCCGCCCGACTCCCCGCCTGCCACCCGGGGGTGGGCCCGTGCACCGTCGCCAGTGTCGGCTGGTGTTCGTTGGCTCGGCTCCGCGCTCGCTCCGCTCCTCGCGGCCCCCTGGGCCGCTGCGATGCTCAGTCGCCGTCGCCTCGCGGTGCTCACTGGCTCGGCTCCGCGCTCGCTCCGCTCCTCGCGGCCCAGGCCGCTGCGATGCTCACTCGCTGTCGCCTCGCGGTGCTCACTGCTCGGCTCCGCGCTCGCTCCGCTCCTCGCGGCCCCATGGCCGCTGCGATGCTCACTCGCTGTCGCCTCGTGGTCGGTCTAGGGTGCGGACATGGACGACGTACATCGGGCCACGGCCGCGATCATCGGTGACACCGAGGGTCGCGTGCTGCTGGTCCTGCAGCGGTACGGCCAGCGGCGTTGGGGGTTGCCCGGCGCCCGCATCGAGCCCCGTGACCTACCCTCCCGCGCGGTGGTCCGCGAGGTGCGGCGGGAGACCGGGCTGGAGACCCGGGTGGTGGACCTGGTCGGTCTCTACCACCTCCACGGCGGCCTCGACGGCGATTCCGAGGACCTGCCCGACCTGATCACCTACGCATTCCGATGCGAGGTCGTCGGCGGCGAAGCCGTGCTCAACGGCAAGGGCCGCATCAGCCAGCTCGGCTGGCACGCACCGGAGGCCGTGCCCCGCCCGGCCACCGCGACGGCCTGCGCCGCGCTTGCCGACGCCGCCGCCGGCCGCTCCGGCGTGGTGCGCGACCTCGCCCGCTGACGATCGGCCCCGCCGGCCGCTCCGGCGTGGTGCGCGACCTCGCCCGCTGACGATCGGCCCCGCCGGCCGCTCCGGCGTGGTGCGCCAGCTCGCCCGCTGACGATCCATCCGCTGGCCGCTCCGGCGCACGCAGGCGATCGTGCTCCCTGACCATCCCGAGCCGCGCCGGCCGCTGTCGCTCAGGCGGGTGGGCCCTCGCCGATCCGCGTGATCGCGTCCGCCACGGGCCCACGCCTCGGGTGGAACCCCTCCACCCACCAGGTCGCTCCGGCCTCGGCAAGCGCTGCCACCTCCGCCCGCGCTGCCACCGGATCGCCCGCCGCGGTCTCGCCGGAGATCACGACCTCGAACGGCGTCCGCTCGTCCCGGCCCGGCGACGGCGCCCGATGCTCGGCGGCCAGCGCGCATATCTGGCCCAGCTCCGCCGGCGTCGGCGTGCCGAACTCGGTGCCGACGAGCGGCACCACGCCGTCCCAGGCCGCGGCCCGGCGGAACGGCGCGCGGTGCGGCCACACCCCGGCGACCCAGATCGGGATGCGCGGCCGCTGCACCGGTGTCGGGGCGAACGCGATGTCCTCGGCGACCAGGTGCCGCCCGCGGAACCGGACGGTCTCCCCGGACCACAGCCCGGTGAGCACGGCCAGCCCCTCGTCCAGCCGCTCGGCGAGCACGCGCGCGTCGGTTGGCTCGCCGAACGAGCCGAACTCGTCGGCGATCGGCTCGCCCAGCCCCACGCCGAGCACCAGCCGTCCGCCGGTCAGCTGGTCGAGCGTGATCGTCTGGCGCGCCAGGGTGCTCGGCCGGCGGCGCGCCACGGGGGTGACGAGCGTGCCGAGCCGCACCCGCTCGGTGGCCAGGGCCGCCGCCGTGAGCAGGATCCACGGGTCGGCGATCCGCAGCCGCCACGCCTTGATGAACGTGACGTGATCCCACACGAAGACGCCGTCCCACCCGGCCTGCTCGGCGAGCTGGGCCAGCTCCGCGACGCGGCGGGCGTCGGCGTACTCCTCCAGGTTGGCGATGCTGATCCCGTACCGCATGCCGCCGAGCATCGCACCTGCCACCGACAAGCCTGCTGCAGAACTCAGCGGCGCGGGCGGCGTACCCCGTCGGCCAGCTCGGCCGCCAGCGTGGCCACCGCGTCGACGCCGGCGGCCTCGTTCGGCGCGTCGAGCAGCCGCCGGACGAACGCGGACCCGACGATCACGCCGTCGGCGTACCCGGCCACCTCCGCCGCCTGGTCACCGGAGGACACGCCCAGGCCGATCGCCACCGGCGTCGCGGTGACCGCCCGCACCCGCGCCACCAGCCGCGGCGCGCGATCGCTGACCCGGTCCCGGGCGCCGGTCACCCCCATGGTCGAGGCCGCGTAGACGAACCCGCGGCTCACCCCGGCGATCCTGGCCAGCCGGGCGTCCGTCGACGACGGCGCGACCAGGAACACCGGCGCGAGCCCCGTGGCCGCGGCCGCGTCGAGCCACGGTCCGGCCTCCTCAGGGGTGAGGTCGGGGGTGATCGCACCGGCCCCGCCGGCCGCGGCGAGGTCGGCGGCGAAGGCGTCCACGCCGTACTGCTCGACCGGGTTCCAGTACGTCATCACGAGCGCGGGCGCGCCGGCCGCCGCCACCGCCTCGACCGTGCGCAGCACGTCGGCAGTGGTCGTGCCGGCCGCCAGCGCG
Source organism: Actinomycetota bacterium (assembly GCA_046744115.1). Lineage (GTDB taxonomy): Bacteria > Actinomycetota > Actinomycetes > Mycobacteriales > CADCTP01 > JBKOXW01. The sequence continues at coordinate 3,410 of JBKOXW010000043.1, forward strand.
CGGTCGACAGCCACCTGGATCGTCGGTCCGTCCATCAGCGGGTCGGAGTACGGCAGCCCGACCTCGACCATGTCGACCCCGGCCCGGACCATCGCGGTGAGCGCGGCGATCGCGCCGGTCCGGGACGGGAACCCGGCCGGCAGGTACCCGACCAGCACACCGCGCCCGTCGGCGCGCGCCTTCTCGAAGACCTCCGCGACGGTCACCGCGCCGGCCCGCCGCCCGGCTCGTCCAGCAGCCCGAACCAGCGCGCCGCCGTGTCCATGTCCTTGTCCCCGCGCCCGGACAGGCAGACCAGCACCACCCCGTCCGGGCCGAGGGCGGCCGCGATCTGCAGCGCCCCGTGCACCGCGTGCGCGGTCTCGATGGCCGGGATGATCCCCTCCTCGCGGCTGAGCAGCGCCAGCGCGTCCATCGCCTCCGCGTCGCTGACCGGCTGGTAGGTCGCTCGACCGCGGTCGCGCAGCCAGGCGTGCTCGGGGCCGACGCCGGGATAGTCCAGGCCGGCGGAGATGGAGTGGGTCGGCAGCGTCTGGCCGTCCGGGTCCTGCAGCAGGTACGTCCGCATGCCGTGCAGCACGCCCGGCCGGCCGGCGGCCAGCGTCGCCGCGTGCCGCGCGCCCTCCACGCCGAGCCCGCCGGCCTCGAACCCGGCCAGCACCACCGCCTCATCGGGCACGAACGCGTGGAAGATCCCCATCGCGTTCGACCCGCCGCCGACACACGCGACCACCGCGTCCGGCAGCCGGCCGACCAGGTCGAGCACCTGCGCCCGGGCCTCGACCCCGATCACCCGCTGGAAGTCGCGCACCAGCATCGGGAACGGGTGCGGCCCCATCACCGAGCCGATCACGTAGTGGGTGGTCTCCACGTTCGTCACCCAGTCCCGCATCGCCTCGTTGATCGCGTCCTTCAGCGTCTGCGAACCCGTGGTCACAGGCACGACGGTGGCGCCCAGCATCCGCATCCGGGCCACGTTCAGCGCCTGCCGGCGGGTGTCCTCCTCGCCCATGTAGACCACGCAGTCCAGGCCGAGGTACGCGCAGGCGGTGGCGGTCGCGACGCCGTGCTGGCCGGCCCCGGTCTCGGCGATGATCCGGGATTTGCCCATCCGCCGGGCGAGCAGCGCCTGGCCGAGCGCGTTGTTCAGCTTGTGCGAGCCGGTGTGCGCGAGGTCCTCCCGCTTGAGCAGGATCCGCGCCCCGCCGGCCCGCGCGCCCAGCCGGCGGGCGTCGCTCAGCGGGGTCGGGCGACCGACGTACGTGGCCAGCAGCCGGCCCAGCTCTGCGCCGAACGCCGGGTCGCGGCGGGCCTCGGCGTGCGCGACGACCAGCTCATCCAGCGCGGCGACCAGCGCCTCCGGCACGAACCGGCCGCCGTACGGCCCGAAGTGGCCGCTGCCGTCCGGAACGCTCGAACCGCCGTCTACAGTGGACTGATCAGCGGTCATGGGCGGGTCTCGGCGTGGCGGGGTGCGCGCCGGCCGTGACCAGGTCGGCGACCGCCTGCCGAGGGCTGGGCTTGGTGACGATGCCCTCGCCGACGAGCACCGCGTCCGCGCCGGCCGCCGCGTACTCGATCAGGTCGCGAGGGTCGCGCACGCCCGACTCGGCGATCTTGACGATACCGGTGGGCAGGCCGGGCGCGATCCGCTCGAAGACGCTGCGGTCGACGTTCAGCGTCCGCAGGTCGCGCGCGTTCACGCCGATGACCCGGGCGCCCGCCTCCAGCGCGCGGTCGGCCTCGGCCTCGGTGTGCACCTCGCAGATCGCGGTCATGCCGAGCGACTCGACCCGCTCCCGCAGGCCGAGCAGCGCGTTCTGGTCCAGCGCGGCGACGATGAGCAGCACCATGTCGGCGCCGTGCGCGCGCGCCTCGTGCACCTGGTACGACGAGACGACGAAGTCCTTGCGCAGCACCGGTACCTCGACCGCGGCCCGCACCGCGTCCAGGTCGGAGAGAGAGCCGCCGAACCGGCGGCCCTCGGTGAGCACGCTGATCACCCTGGCCCCGCCCGCCTCGTACTCCGCGGCGAGCCAGGCCGGGTCCGGGATGTCGTTGAGCAGCCCCGCGGACGGGCTGGCGCGCTTGACCTCGGCGATGACGCCGACACCGGGGGCGCGCAGCGCGGCCATCCCGTCGCGGGCGGCCGGGCGGCGAAGCGCCACCTCCTTGAGCCTGGCGAGCGGGATGGCGGCCTCGCGAGTCGCGACGTCGGCGCGGACGCCGACGAGGATCTCGTCGAGAACACTCACCTGGTTAACCCCTTCGCCCGGCGGCCACGGGACCCCGATGCTACCGGCCGCACTCTTGCCCCCCGCGCCCGCCCCAACCGTCGCCGCCGGCGCGAGTGCGCACGTAGATCACCGAGTGACGAGTGGGGATTGCGGGTGTGCGGCCACAGCTGCTCACTCGAGCGCCGAACCCCCCACTCGCTGGTCGAAGCGCGCACTCGGCGGCGGGATCGGGGCCAGCGGCAGCCGCACGGTGAACCGCGCACCGCCCTCGGGCGCCCGACCGGCCTCCGCGCTGCCGCCCAGCCGGGTGGCCAACCCGTGCACCAGCGCCAGGCCGACGCCCGTGCCCACCCTGCGCACGCCGCGGTAGCGCTCGTAGAGCACCGACCGGTCGAACGCGACCGCGCAGTCCTCCGGGGTCAGGCCGGGGCCGCCGTCGCGCACCTCGATCGCGACGTGCTCGGGCGGCTCGGTGCGTATCGCGAGCACGATCGGCGCACCGGCCGGGGTGACCCGCAGCGCGTTCTCGGCCAGGCCGTCGACGATCTGCCGTACCCGGGTCGCGTCGGTCACGGCGATGACCGGGTGCGGTGGCAGCTCGGCCCGGAACGCCACCCCGACCGCCTCGCACCGGGCCCGCCAGACGTCCGCGGCGCTGGCGCCGAGCGCGGTGAGGTCGACCGGCTGCAGGTCGATCCGGAAGTCCTGGGCGCCGAGCCGGGCCAGGTCGAGCAGGTCGCTCACCAGCCGCTCCAGCCGGCGGGACTCGGCCAGCATGGTGGCGCCGACCGGGCGCACGTCCGGCCCGGTGATCACGCCGTCGGCCAGCGACTCGGCGAAGCCGGTGACCGCGGTGAGCGGGGTACGGAGCTCGTGCGACACCGACAGCAGGAACTCCCGCTGCCGCCCCTCGCTGTGCTCCAGCGCGGCCGCCAGCGTATTGATTGACTCGGCCACCTCGGCGACCTCGGCCGGTCCCTCCGGTGGCACCCGCACGTCCCTCGCGCCGAGCGCGAGCGCGTGCGCGGCCGACGCGGCCCGCCGCAGCGGGCGGGCCAGCAGCCGGGCCAGAATCAGCCCGGCCACCACCGCGACGCCGAGGCCGACCAGCAGCGCGACGAGCGTGCGGCGGAAGATGGGACCACCGTCGCCGCGCGCATCGGCCTGCCGCTGGGCGAAGATCAGCCCGCCACGGCTGGTCGGTCGGGCCTCGACCAGCACCGTGCCGCCGGCGGCCTCGCGCACCGCGGAAATCTCCTCGCCGGCGGCAACCCGGGTGGCCTGGTCGGCGGTGAGCGCCGCCCGGGCCAGCGGCTGCCCGCGCTCGACCGCGCCGCCCCGCCCGATCAGCGCGTAGCGGACCGTGGTGCCCCGCAGCAGCCGCCGGATCAGCGCCTCCTCGGTCACCCGCCCCCGGCCGCCGAGCCCGTCCACAGCCCCGGCGACGTTGTCGGTGAATTGGCCGAACGCGTCCCGGGCGTCCCGCAGCTCGGCGGACCGCAGCAGGCTCACCGAGACCAGCCCTGCGATGAGCACGGTTACCACCGCCACCGCCGTGGTGGCCAGCGCCGCGCGCGAGGCCAGCGTCGGCCGCCGCGCGCTCACGGTGCCTCGGCCGAGTAGCCGACGCCGCGGACGGTGCGGATGGGGCTGGCGTCGCCGAGCTTGGCGCGCAGCTGGGCCACGTGCACGTCGACGGTGCGGGTGCCGGCGGCGGCCGCGTACCCCCACACCTCCGAGAGCAGGTGCTCCCGCTCGTACACCCGCCCGGGCCGGCGCATGAGGAACGCGAGCAGGTCGAACTCGGTCGTGGTCAGCGCCAGCTCGCGGTCGTCGGCGTACGCCTTGCGCCGGGCCGGGTCGAGCCGCACCCTTCCGACGGTCAGCACCGGGCTCTCCCCCGGCGGCCCGTGCGCGCGCCGGAGCACGGTCTTGACCCGGGCGACGAGCTCGCGCGGCGAGAACGGCTTGGTGATGTAGTCGTCCGCGCCCAGTTCCAGACCGACCACCCGGTCCACCTCGTCGTCCCGGGCGGTCACGAACAGCACCGGCGTCCAGTCGCCGTCCGCGCGAAGGCGCCGGCACAGCTCGGTGCCGTCCAGGCCCGGCAGGCCGACATCGAGCACGATTGCCACCGGATGCAGCCGCCGGGCCGCGGCCAGCCCGGCCTGCCCGTCGGACTCCACCTGCACCCCGAACCCCTCCCGGGACAGGTAGAGCCGCACCAGGTCGGCGATCGCCGTCTCGTCCTCGACGACCAGCACCAGCCCTTTTGCCGTCGCCATCCGTCCTCCTCGGCGCACGACAGTACGGCGCAGAGCGTGGGCGGTACGCGAGCGCGGACCGTACGAGCCGTGTTCGGGGCACGTTCGGGCCGCGTCAGCGGGCGGTCGGATCCTCACCTCGGTCGAGCGCGTCCCAAGCGCGGTCCTCGTCGGCATCCTCGGCCGGCGCCGCTCCGGGCCGCTCATACCGCGCCGACATCGCCGGCCAGCGCCTGCCGCGCAGGATCGTGAACACGCCGCCGGCGAGCAGGGCGAGCCCGCCGAGCGCGGCGAGCGCCGGCCACGCCGGCACCGCGGTGGCCGATACCGCCGCGTCGGGCGCAACGCCGCCGCCCTGGCCGCGATCGACGAGCAGCTGCCGGGCCAGCTCCTCGCCGGGTGGCCGGGCGTGTGCCAGCCCGCGCAGTGCGAGCGCCAAGCCGGCGGCGGTCACCAGCACGCCGACCGCCAGCCGCCCCCAGCCGCGGGTGGCCAGCAGCGCGACGACCGCGGCCAGGCCGACCACGCCGAGCGCGGGCACGAGCGGCTCCAGGTCGCCCCCGGCGAGCGAGACCTCGACCGGCGGGAGGGGCGGGTTGCGCGGCGCGGCCAGCCGCAGCCAGGCCCGGCTCGCCGCGAACAGCGCCACCCCGGACCCGACCAGCCACAGCGCCACGACGACCGCCATCTCCCGCCGCGCCTGGCCCGGCCGCCCGCCGCCACTCTCGACCGACGCCGCGGGCTCGGCCTGGACGCGTGGCGTCGCTGGCGCTCCCGGCCCGGCAGGCTCGGCCGGGACGGCGGGCGAGGCCGACCCCGCAGACCCGGCGGTCCCGCCGTGCCCGGCCGGCGCCGCGGGCTCGGCCGCGATAGCGGGTTGGTCTGGCGCTCCGGGCTGGGCCGACCCGGCGGGCGTGGCAGGTGGCGTCGACGCCGCGCGCTCGGCCGGGATGCCCGGCGCGGGGTGCGCGGTGGGCGCGGGCTCGGGCGTACCGCGGTTCTCGCTCATGTCGCGGCGGCGAGCGTCTCGGCCGTCGCGATGGCCTGGAGCACGGCGCGGGCCTTGTTGCGGGTCTCCTGCTCCTCCGCGGCCGGGTCGCTGTCCGCGACGATGCCGGCGGACGCTTGCACGTACGCCGTCCCGCCGCGCAGGATCGCGGTCCGGATCGCGATCGCCATGTCCAGGTCGCCGGACGCGTCCAGGTAGCCGACGGCGCCGCCGTAGATCCCCCGGCGGACCGGTTCCAGCTCGTCGATCAGCTCCATCGCCCGCACCTTCGGCGCGCCGGTGAGCGTGCCGGCCGGGAAGCATGCGATGAGCACGTCCAGCGCGTCCTGGTCCGCGGCGACCTCGCCCGTCACGGTCGACACGATGTGCCAGACGTGGCTGTAGCGCTCCAGCGCGCCGAACTCCACCACCCGCACCGTGCCCGGGGCGCTCACCCGGCCCAGGTCGTTGCGGGCCAGGTCGACGAGCATGACGTGCTCGGCCCGCTCCTTCTCGTCGGCCATCAGCTCCGCGGCGAGCTCGGCGTCGCGCTCGGGGGTGGTGCCGCGCTTGCGGGTGCCGGCGATCGGGTGCAGCACGGCCTGTCCACCCTGGACGGTGACAAGTGCCTCCGGGCTGCAGCCGACAATGTCGAAGCCGTCGAGGCGGAGCAGGTACATGTACGGCGACGGGTTGAGGATGCGCAGCACCCGGTAGGCGTCCAGCGCGTCGGCGCCGGTCGGCACCTCGAACCGCTGCCCGACCTGCACCTGAAACACCTCGCCGGCCCGCACCGCCTCCAGCGCGGCCTTGACCGAGGGCTGGTACGCCCCCGGCGCGGTCCGGGAGACGAACTCCGGCGCGGGCACCTCGCCCAGCGTCGCCACGCTCGGCTCGGCCGGCGTGGCCAGCGCCGCGGTCATCGCGTCCAGCCGCGCCACCGCGTCGGCGTACGCACCATCCACATCGGACGTTGCGGCGTCGGCGGGCAGCACCGCGTTCGCCACCAGCAGCACGCTGGACTCGAGGTGGTCGAGCACGGCGAGGTCGGTGACCACGAGCATGGTCAGCTCGGGCAGGCCGAGGTCGTCGGCGGCGTAGGCGGGCAGCCGCTCCAGCCGGCGCGCGACGTCGTACCCCAGGTAGCCGACCAGGCCGCCGGTCAGCGGCGGTAGGTCGAGCCCGGGCAGATCCGGCCGCGGTCCGGTGAGCGCCCGCCACGTCGCGGCCAGAACCTCAAGCGGGTCGCCGCCGGTGGGCGCGCCGGGCGGGGGCGTGCCGAGCCAGGCGGCGCGCCCGTCCCGCTCGGTCAGGGTGGCGATCGATCGGACGCCCACGAACGAGTACCGGGACCAGGACCGGCCGTGCTCGGCCGACTCGAGCAGGAACGTGCCCGGTCCGCCGGCCAGCTTCCGGTACACGCCCACCGGCGTCTCGCCGTCGGCGAGCAGCCGACGGGTGACCGGAACCACCCGGTGGGTCGCGGCGAGCGCGCCAAAGTCCCGGCGGTCCGGCACCGGGCGCCCCGGCCTCACCGCGCCCGCTTCGGCGTGAACTCGGACGGCACACCGGCCGCCGCCACCGCAGGCTCGGACGGCGCACCGTCCACCGCGATGTCCGGCGGGGGCCGCGAGCCGTGACCGGTCGCCCCGGGCTCCGCCGAACGCGCGCCGGCGACGGCGGCCAGCGGCCGGGCGTCGAAGCAGGTCCGGTCGCCGGTGTGGCAGGCGGCGCCGACCTGTTCGACCTTGACCAGGACGGCGTCGCCGTCACAGTCGAGCGCGACCGACCGTACCCACTGCTGGTGGCCGGACGTCTCGCCCTTGACCCAGTACTCCGCGCGGCTGCGGGACCAGTACGTACACCGGCCGCTGGTCAGCGTGCGGTGCAGTGCCTCGTCGTCCATCCAGCCGACCATCAGCACCTCGCCGGTGTCCCACTGCTGCGCGACGGCCGGGAACAGGCCGTGCTGGTCGCGCTTGAGCAGCGCGGCGATGGCCGGGTCGAGTCGGGCGGGTCGCGCCGGTCCGGACATGCCGCCATTCTGCCGGGTTGCCAGACCGGGCCGCGTGGCGCTATATTCTCCACGACTGTGGAATTTCTACCACACAGGAGGCTCGCGATGGAGGCGTCCATTGAAGTCCGCCGGCTGGTCGTCGACCGCGGTCGCCGCCGGGTGCTGCACGGCATCGACTGCGTCATCGCGGCCGGCACCGTGACCGGCCTGCTCGGCCCGAGCGGTGGCGGGAAGACGACGCTCATGCGCTGCATCGTCGGCGTGCAGCAGATCACCTCGGGTGAGGTCACCGTCCTCGACCTGCCTGCCGGCAGCGCGCCGCTGCGGTCCCGGGTCGGCTACGTCACCCAGTCCCCGTCGGTGTACGGCGACATCACCGCCCGGGACAACGCCCGCTACTTCGCCGCGCTGCAGGGCGCGCCGGCCGCGGCCGCCGACGCCGCGCTCGCCGACGTGGACCTGACCGACCACGCCGACCAGCTCGTCGGCCAGATGTCCGACGGGCAGCGCGCCCGCGTCTCGCTGGCCTGCGCGCTGCTGGCGCGCCCGGAGGTGCTCGTGCTGGACGAGCCGACCGTGGGCCTGGATCCGGTGCTGCGCCGCGACCTGTGGGACATGTTCCGCGACCTCGCCCGAGGCGGCACCACGCTCCTGGTGTCCAGCCACGTCATGGACGAGGCCGGCCGGTGCGAGCGCCTGCTGCTGCTGCGCGACGGCCGGCTGATCGCCGACGACACCCCGGAGGCGATCCGGACCCGTACCGGCTTCGACGACCTGGAGCAGGCGTTCCTGCGCCTGATCGAGATCGGCCAGACGCGAGCGGAGGTGGCCCGATGAGGACCCTGGCGACCGCGCGGCGGGTGCTCCTGCAGCTGCGCCACGACCACCGTACGGTGGCGCTGCTGCTGCTCGTCCCGTGCGTGCTGCTCACGCTGTTCAAGTACGTGTTCGAGGGCTCGCCGCAGGTCTTCGACCGGGTCGGGCTGCCGATGCTCGGCATCTTCCCGTTCATCGCGATGTTCCTGGTCACCTCGATCGCGATGGTCCGGGAGCGGACCAGCGGCACACTCGAGCGGCTGCTCACCACCCCGATGCGCAAGCTCGACCTGCTCGGCGGGTACGCGATCGCGTTCGGGCTGGTCGCGCTCGTGCAAGCGAGCCTCGCGGCCGGCGTCGCGCTCGGCCCGCTCGGCCTGGACGTGGCCGCCGGCGGCGGGGTCGTGGTCCTGCTCGCGGTGGTGAACGCGCTGCTCGGGATGGCGCTCGGACTGTTCCTGTCCGCGTTCGCCACCACCGAGTTCCAGGCCGTGCAGTTCATGCCGGCGGCGGTGCTGCCGCAGGTCCTGCTGTGCGGGCTGCTGATCCCGCGGGAACAGATGAACGACTGGCTGTACTGGCTCAGCAACGTCCTGCCGCTCAGCTACGCGGTGGACGCGCTGGTCGAGGCGCAGGCGTCGGCGACGGTGACCGGATCGATGGCCGGCGACCTCGCGATCATCGTCGGATGCGTGCTCGCCGCGCTCGCCCTTGGGGCAGCGACGCTGCGCCGCCGCACGCCGTGAGCGCGCGGCCGGTCGCCCGGCCCCCCGGCCGCCGACCCGGCGCCGGCAACACCCGGGAGGACGTGCTGGCCGCGGCCCGCCGGCCTGTCTCTTATACACATCTCCGGGCCCACGAGACGATAGCCTT
>JBKOXW010000074.1:0-10288 GCA_046744115.1 Actinomycetota bacterium
ATCCTCGCGCTGGACCAGGCGGGGCTCGCCGGCACCATGTTCTACCTGCTGACCTACGGGTTCACCACGATCGGCGCGTTCGCCGTGGTGACGCTCGTGCGCGACGCCGACGGCGAGGCGACGCACCTGTCCCAGTGGTCGGGCCTGGCCCGGCGCTCCCCGCTGCTCGCCGCCGTGTTCGCGTTCTTCCTGCTCGCGCTCGCCGGCATCCCGCTGACCAGCGGCTTCATCGGCAAGTTCGTGGTGTTCTCGGCCGCGTACTCCTCCGCCGGGGCGCTGGTCGTGATCGCGCTGGTGGCGAGCGCGGTGGCGGCGTTCTTCTACCTACGCATCATCGTGCTCATGTACTTCTCCGCGCCGGCCGAGGAAGGGCCGACCATCGCGGTGCCGTCCGCGCTCACCACGCTCGCCATCACCGTCGGCGCGGCGGCCACGCTCGTGCTCGGGCTGGCGCCGCAGGCAGTGCTCGACCTGGCGAACGAGGCGGCGCTGTTCGCCCAGGCGGCGAGCTAGTGCCATGGCTGTGCCCACCGGCGTGACCACCGGCGTGACCGCGCGCGGGCTCGCCGGGCTCACCCTGGCCGACCCGGCGCTTGAGCGGTCGGTGCGATCCGGGCTGGATCGGGTGGAGCACATGCTGCGCGCAGCCGTGCGCGGCGAGGACGACTTCGTCACCGAGGCCGCGCGGCATCTCGTCGACGCCGGCGGCAAGCGGTTCCGCCCGCTGCTCACCCTGCTCGCCGCGCACGTCGCCGACGCCGGCGCGCGCGGCGTGGTCGAGTCGGCGGTCGTGGTCGAGCTGACCCACCTCGCCACGCTCTACCACGACGACGTGATGGACGAGGCGGACGTGCGCCGCGGCGCGGTCTCGGCGAACGCCCGGTGGACCAACACGGTCGCGATCCTCACCGGGGACTTCCTGTTCTCGCGCGCCTCTGACGTCCTCGCCGACCTCGGCTCGGACGCCGTGCGGATCCAGGCGCGGACGTTCGGGCGGTTGGTGACCGGCCAGATCCGGGAGACCGTCGGCCCGCCGCCCGGTGCGGACCCGGTGGACCACTACCTGCGGGTGCTGGCCGAGAAGACCGGGTCGCTGATCGCCACGTCGGCGCTGTTCGGCGCCATGTTCGCCGGCGCCGACGAGGGCGCGGTCGACACGCTCCGCCGGTACGGGGAGCTGATCGGCATCGCGTTCCAGCTCTCCGACGACCTGCTCGACGTCGCCGCCGACAGCGCCGAGTCCGGCAAGACGCCGGGCACCGACCTGCGCGAGGGGGTACGGACGCTGCCCGTGCTGTACGCGCTGGGGTCCGCGTCCGGGGAGCGGGACGAGGTGCGGCTGCGCGACCTGCTGGCCGGCCCGCTGAGCGACGACGCCCGGCTGGCCGAGGCGCTGACGCTGCTGCGCCGCTCGCCGGCGATGGCCGAGGCGCGGGCCGTGCTGGTCGACTACGCCGGCCGGGCGCGGGCCGTGCTGGCTGGCCTGCCCGATGTGCCGGCGCGCGCGGCGCTGGAGGCGCTGGCCGATTTCGTGGTCGCCCGCACCGGCTGACGCCTCAGCCGCCCGGTCCGGAGTTCGAGCCGTCGTCGCCGCCACCGCCGGGACCGCTGTTGTCGCCGCGGTCGTCCTCCTCGACCGAGAACCGCGGCTCGCCGCTGGTGCAGCCGATCCCGATCTCGGTCCGGTGGTCGTCGCTGGTGAACTTGACCTCGGCCGGGGCGTCGTCCAGGTCGGCCGTGAAGCCCTGCCGGGGAGTGGCGTTGACGAGCGTGAGCGCTCCGCCGCTGGTGCACCGCGCCGTGACAGTCCCGCCCTCGGTGATCTTCCGGCCGATGCGGTCGGTGCTGCCGGTGCTGGCCGGCGGAGCTGCGGACGTCGCGCTGGGTCCGCCGCTGGTCGCCGAGGCGGTCGGCGCGGGCGACTCACCGTCCGGCTCGGCCTCGGACAGCGGGGCGGAACGCGCCGGCGCGACGGCACCGCGTACCACGGACACCGCCGACCACGAGATCGCCGTCGACGCCACGGCGGCAACGAGCCACCCGGCCACGGCGAACGCGCCTCCTCTACGCACCACACCAGTCTCGCCCGGCCCGCCGAGCTGCCGCGCTAAGCCGTGGTTAAGACCGCCGCGACGGCCGCGAGCAGGCCGTATGGTCGGCCTTGTGTCGGTCGTGGTGCTGATCGAGGACGACCAGGCCATCCGCGTCGCGCTCGAGCGGGCGTTGACCCGGCGGGGTCACGAGGTCTACTCCGCCACCGCTGCGATCGCCGGGCTGGAGCAGGTCGTCGAGCGGGGCGCCGAGGTGGTGGTCCTCGACCTCGGCCTGCCCGACCTCGACGGCGTGCAGATGCTCGGCATGCTCCGCGCGGTCAGCTCGGTGCCGGTGATCGTGGCGACCGCGCGCGACGACGAGGGCGAAATGGTGCACGTCCTGGACAAGGGCGCGGACGACTACGTGGTCAAGCCGTACTCGGCGGAGCAGATCGACGCGCGGATCCGGGCCGTGCTGCGGCGCAGCCGGGCCGAGTCCGACGAGCCGGCGATCGTGGTGGGCGGGCTGACGCTGGACCGCTCCGCCCGCGTGGCCACCCTGGACGGCGTGCCGCTCGACCTGACCAGGATGGAGTTCGACCTGCTGGCGTACCTTGCCACCCGCGCCGGGCGGGTGGTGAGCAAACGGCAGCTGATGGCCGACGTGTGGCAGCAGCCGTACGGCGGCGCGGACAAGACCGTCGACGTCCACCTGTCCTGGCTGCGCCGGAAGCTCGGCGAGACCGCGGCCGAGCCGCGATACCTGCACACCGTCCGAGGGGTGGGCGTGAAGCTGGTCGAGCCCGACCGATGACGCGGCGAATCCTGCTGCTGGCGACCGCGGTCACCGGGCTGGTCGTGGTCGCGTTCCTGGTGCCGCTGCTGTTCCTGGTCCGCGACGTGGCGGCGGCCCGCGCTGTCGCGGCGGCCACCATTGAGGCCCAGTCCGCGGCCGCCCTGGTCGGCGTCGACGACGAGGCGCTGATGCTCACCCTGGACCAGCTCAACGCCGGCAACGACCGGCTGACCACGGTGTTCCTGCCGGACGGGCAGACGCTCGGGGCGCCGGCCGAGCGGGACGCCTGGGTGCGCACGGCCGAGGCGCAGCACCAGGCGTTCACCGCCGAGCAGGACGACGGGCAGGCCGTGCTCGTCCCGGTCGGCGTCGGCGTCGACCAGTGGGCGGTGGTCCGTACGTTCGTGCCGGGCGCCGCGCTGACCGAGGGCGTCGACCGCGCCACGGTGGCGCTGCTGCTTCTCGGGATCGGCCTGCTCGGCCTTGCGGTGCTCGTCGCGTTCCTGCTCGGGCGCTCGCTGGTCCGGCCGCTGATCGGGGTCGCTGGTACCGCCGACACCCTGCGCGGCGGCGACCTGACCGCGCGTGCCGAGCCGGACGGGACGCCGGAGATCCACCGGATCGCCGAGGCGCTGAACCGGCTGGCGGCCCGGATCGAGGACCTCATCCAGGCCGAGCGGGAGTCGGTGGCCGACCTGTCGCACGGGCTGCGCACGCCGCTGACCGCGCTCCGCCTCGACGCGGAGGCGCTGCGCGACCAGGACGAGGCCGAGCGGCTGCTCGCCGACGTCGACGCGGTCGAGCGCATGATCACGCACGTCATCACCCAGGCCCGGCGACCGCGGGAGCGCCCCGCCGGCTCCGCGGACCTGGCGGCCGTGGTGGCCGAGCGGATCGCGTTCTGGTCCGCGCTGGCCGAGGAGCAGGACCGGGACGTACGCACCAGACTGCCGGCCGAGCCGGTGCCGGTGCCGGTGCCGGCGGACAGTGTGGTCGCGATGCTGGACGCGCTGCTCGGCAACGTCTTCGCGCACACCGGCGAGGGCGTCGGGATGTCGGTCGAGGTGGCGGCGGCGCCGGTGCCGACGCTCGTGGTGGCCGATGAGGGTCCCGGCGTCGCCGACCCGGCGCTGCGCGAGCGGGGCCGTTCCGGCGGCTCGTCCACCGGCCTCGGCCTGGACATCGTTCGCCGCACAGCGGAAGAGGCGGGCGGCCGGATGGAGCTCCAGTCCGCGCGGCCGCATGGCCTGCGCGTCGTGGTCTCCCTCGGCCGCCCGCCTGGGCACTGAGGTGTGTGGCTGCCGGTCAGGACCGGTCAGCCACGCGGGTCAGCTGTCGTCGCCCGAACCCGGACCCGAGTTGTCGTCGTCCTGGTCGTCGTCACCCGAACCCGGACCCGAGTTGTCGTCGTCCTGGTCGTCGCCCGAGCCAGGGCCCGAGTTGGAGTTGTCCTCGCCACCCGAGCCGGGGCCGGAGTTGTCGCCGTCGTCGCCGTTGTCGTCACGGCCACGGCGGTGGTTGTCGTTGTCCTCGCCGCGCGGCAGCTCGCCCTCGGCCTCTCGACCGCGGGCCTCCGTCTCGCGACCGCGCCCGTCCGTCGGCGACGCGCTCGGCGTCTCTGTGGGCGAGGCGCTGGGCGTCTCGGTGGGGGACGCCGTGGGCTCGTCGGTCGGCGAGACGCCGGACACGTTCCCGATCCGTGGCGCCGGGTTGACCTCCGCGTACGCCATTCCGACACCGAGCCCGGCCGCGGCTGCCACGATGCCGGCGGCGGTCCATGTCTTCCAGGTCATTTCTGTTCTCCTTCCCCCTGCGGTGCACCCAGGAGTCGCTGTGGTGCACCCACGCTCGCTCCGGGTGGGCTAGCCGCGGTCCAGCCGCCGGTGAAATCGCGGTTAAGCCCGCCGGGCGCCAGCCCGTGGCAGGGTGGGCGCATGGCGCCCGCGGAGTGCGTGTTCTGCCGGATCGTCGCCGGGACGGCCTCGGCGAGCGTCGCGTACTCCGACGAGGTGGCGATCGCGATTGCCGACATCCGGCCGGCGACCCGTGGGCACCTGCTGGTGGTGCCGCGCCGGCATGCCGCGCGGCTGGCCGAGCTGGACCCGGCCGGCGGCGCGCACATGTTCCGGGTCGCCCAGCAGCTGGCCGCGGCGCTCTACCGGTCCGGCCTGCGCTGCGACGGGGCGAACCTCTTCCTCGCCGACGGCGAGGTAGCCGGCCAGGAGGTGTTCCACGTGCACCTGCACGTCATCCCACGCTGGCGCGGCGACGGCGTGCGGCTGCGGGCCGACTTCGGCGCGCCGTCCCGGGAGGAGCTCGACGAGGTCGCGGCGGCGGTCAGGGCCGGCCTGACCGGGTTGCCGCCGGTCGCCCGGGCGCCGCTGGAGCCAGGACCCGGCTGACCGGCCAGTGTGGTGGCCGCGCCTGGATCCGCGGTAGCCGGCACCGTGGTTCAGGCCCAGGGCGCCAGGGGCGGCGTCTCGCCGAGCTCGGCCCGGACGGCCGAGGGCCGGCCGACCAGCCAGCCGACCAGGGCCCAGGACGGCCCGCGTACGGTCGCCCGCTGGTCGCCGTCGCCGACCTCCCAGCGCTGGCCGCTGTCGGTGGCCTCGATCTCGACGCGAAGGCCGGCCGGCAGCCGAGGGCCGAGCCGCTCGAGCAGCGCCGGGAGCAGCGGCCCGATGAACGTGGCCGGCCAGTCGCCGGGGCCGTACCCGACGTCCAGGTCGACCCAGTGGATCTCGACCTCCCGCCAGCGCATCGCGACCGTGCGCCACGTGGGCACCGACCTGGTCCGGGTCACCGTCGTCTCGTCCCAGGCGGCGTCGGTCATCGTCGACCAGACCGCGTCGAGGCGCTCCGCCGAGTCGGCCACGTCGGCCAGGAGCACCTCGGCGGCGCGGCCGGCGCCGGCCTCGATGTCGGCGTCGCGGTGGGCCCCGCCGTCGGGATACATCTCCGTCGGCGAAGCCCGCAACGCCCCCTCGGCCGCGCGATGCAGCGCGTCCGCGTTGCGGGCGACGTGGGTGAGCACATGCGCGCGGCTCCAGCCGGGCAGCAGGGAAGGCCGCCGGACCGCCTCGTCGGTCAGTCGGAGAGCGCGCAGCGCCTCCATGAACCGGGCGGTCGACGACCGTACCTGTGACATCCGGCGAGCCATGTCCTCGGGCGGCACCGGGCCATTTTCCCCCGGTGTCGCCGCGGCACGCGCGCAGGTCCGTGCACGGACTCAGCCTTGGACGATCAGCGTGCCGATCCCGGACATGCTGGCCGGGTGCAGCGAGCAGCTGAACTTGTACTCGCCCGGCTCGTTCGGAGCGGTGAACGTGGCGGACTCGCCCTGGCCGAGCGTCGGCGTCTTGAAGTCGGCCTCGTCGCCGACGACGTCATGCGAGGCCCCGTCCTCGTTGACGACCTTGACCGTGTCGCCCGGCTTGACGGTCACCGGGGCCCCGAACTTGAAGTCCTTGATCGTGATCGTGGCCGCGGCGGCCGCGCCGCCACCGTTCTGGCCCGTCTCACCCGGCGTGTCACCGGAGTCGTCGTCCGAGCCGCAGGCGGCGACGGCGAACGCGGCGAGCAGGGCGGCAACGAGAAGGTGCAGGAGTCGCGTCATGTCCGCGTACACGGACTAGGGTCGCCAACGGTTCATGAGACCACGCCCGGATCCGCCCGCGGGTGTCGCGCAGGTCACCCGGCCAAGATCTGAACCTCGCGGCGCACCGCTCCGTACTGATGGTTGTGGGAGGGGTGGTCGCGCTGTCTGCGGAGAGCGCCGACGCGAGGCTGCTGCGCGAGCTGCACGACTTGCACGCTCCGGCCCTCTGGGCCTTCGCGCTCCGGCTCACCGGCGGCGATCACGCCCGCGCGCAGGACGCCGTCCAGGAGGCGTTGCTGCGTGCGTGGCGGCACCCGGACGTGCTCGACCCCTCCCTCGGCTCGGCCCGGTCGTGGCTGTTCACGACCGTACGGAACGTGCTCATCGACGAGTGGAGGTCACGCACGGCCCGGCCGGAGGTGGTCACCGATCAGCTTCCGGACGTGCCGGACCAGGACGACGAGATGGACAAGGCGGTCCAGTCCTGGCTGGTCAAGGACGCACTGGAGCAGCTACGCCCCTCCCACAGGGCGGTGCTGGTGGAGTGCTTCTACCGTGGTTCCCCGGTCGCGGAGGCGGGCACCCGCCTCGGCGTCCCGCCGGGCACCGTGAAGTCGAGGACGTACTACGCATTGCGGGCGTTGAAGCTCGCTCTGGAGGAGAGAGGGGTGACGGCGTGATGACCGACCGGTTCATCTACGACGCCGCACCCTACGTGCTGGGTGCGCTGTCGGACGAGGAACGCCGCGACTTCGAGCGGCACCTGGCCGAGTGCCCGGCCTGCGCCGACGTGGTCGCGGAGTTCTCCGGGCTGCCCGGGCTGCTGGCCACGGTGTCCGAGGCGGAGGTGGTCCGGACGCTGGACGCCGACGACGTCACCCTCGCGCACCCGCCGGTGCGCCCAGCGCGGGACAGCACAGCGCCGGACAGCACAGCGCCGGACAGCCTCCCCGGGTCGCCGTCGCTGCTGCCCTCGCTGCTCTCCGCGGCGCGCCGCGAGCGCCGGTCTCGCCGCTGGCGTACGGCGGCTGCCGGCCTCGCCGCCGCGTCGCTCGTCGTGATCGGCACGACCGTGGCCGTCGACCAGCTCCGGAACGAGCGCCCTGCCAGCGAGTCGGGGGCGACGCAGACCCTGGCGTTCACCGCCCTGGGCGGGCAGGCGATCGAGGCGACCGCCGTCCTCGACCCGCAGGCCTGGGGGACCACGATCGACATGCGGTGCACGTACCGCGGCGCGCCGCCCTCGTACGGCTCGTCCTGGTACACGCTGGTGGCCACGGACAAGTCCGGCGCGGTCCGAGACCTCAGCTCGTGGCAGGTCCGCCCCGGCGAGGAGGTCGAGGTGGTTGCCACAGCGCCGCCACGCGACCAGCTCGCCTCGCTCGAAGTCGTCAACGCCGCCCGCACCCCGGTCCTGCACCTGGACCTCTAGTCGATCACCTTTGCGCGCACGGTCGGCGATTTCGGGGGAAGCCGACGGCGTGTCGGGCCGATGACGAGCGCAAAGGTGATCAGCAGACCGCCTCGGCGGCCCGGGCGAGCGCGTTCTGCTTGCGCTGATGCCGGACGCTCTCCACGGTGAGGATCACCAGGGCCGTCCACACCAGGGAGAAGCCGACCAGCCGCGCCGGCGGCATCGGCTCGTGGAAGACCAGCACCCCAAACAGGAACTGGAGCACCGGCGCGAGGTACTGGAGCAGGCCCAGCACGGTCAGCGGCAGCCGCCGTGCCGCCGCGCCGAAGAGCAGCAGCGGGATCGCGGTGACCGGGCCGGTGCCGGCGAGCAGCAGGGCGTGCCCGGCCGAGATCTCGCCGAAGGTGGCCTCGCCGGCCGCCATCAGCCACCCGAGGTAGGCCAACGCCGGGACGAAGAGCACCGCGGTCTCCACGGTCAGGCTCTGCACCGCGCCGATCCCGACGGACTTCTTGATCAGGCCGTACGTGCCGAAGGAGAACGCCAGAATCAGCGCGATCCACGGCGGCCGCCCGTAGTCCGCGGTCAGCACGATCACCGCGGTCGACGCGATGCCGAGCGCGGCCCACTGGACCCGGCGCAGCCGCTCGCCCAGCACCAGCACGCCGAGCAGGACGGTCACCAGCGGGTTGATGAAGTAGCCGAGCGAGGTCTCCACGACGTGCTCGTTCGTGACGCCGTAGATGTAGGTGCCCCAGTTGACGGCGATGACGACGGCCGCCACGGTCAGCAGCGCCAGCCGCCGCCGGCCCAGCGTCCGGATCCACGCCCACTGCCGCTGGATGGCGAGCACCACACCGACGAACAGCAGCGACCAGACCACCCGGTGGGCCAGCACCTCCACCGCGCCGGCCGGCTCCAGCAGCGGCCAGTAGACCGGGAAGAGGCCCCACAGGAAGTACGCCCCCGCGCCGTAGGCGAGGCCCCGCGGCGACGGAGTGTCCGCAGCCCGCGGCGCGCTCACGGTCGCCGCGCCTGTGGTCACGATCCGATCCAACCACCCCGTCGTCGCCGCCCATTCCCGCGACCGGCATCGCGCGGGTCAGCTTCGCCGGACCGGTTGTCGCAGCATCGCGCACTCGTAGCGGAGACCCTCCGCCGACCCGATCGGGACCTCCGTGCTGATCTTGCGGACGGTACGGGTCATCGGGGCGACGGTGATGTTGGTCAGCACGGGGATCGCGATGTCCTGGGTCAGGATGAGACCGGTCGTCGGCCCCACGGTTGCTCGAGAGCCGCGATCCAGATCCCAGTAAACCGCTAGGCGACGTCCCAGGTGTCGACGCCGTGCAGGAGTGTGGTCAGGTCGCCGGCGCCCCCGGCCCGGGCGTGCTCGAGCTGCTCGGTCATCAGCTCGTCGTACGAGGGCCGCTCCACCGCGCGGTAGACGCCGATCGGCGTGTGCCGCAGGTCCTGGCCGGCGAGCCGGGACAGCGCGAACGCGTACGACGGGTCCTCGGCGTGCGCGTCGTGCACGACGACCGCCGGGTCGTCCGGCGCGACGTTCTCCGCGATCCGCAACCCGCCGCTCGCCGGGTCACGCACCACCGCCTTCGACCCGTCGGAGCCGAACCGAAGCGGCTGCCCGTGCTCCAGCCGGATAGTCGCGTCGTCGCGGGTCCCCGCGTCCTTGAGCACCTCGAACGCGTTGTCGTTGTAGATGTTGCAGTTCTGGTAGATCTCCACGAGCGCGGTCCCGCGGTGCGCGGCGGCGGCCCGTAGCACCGAGGTCAGGTGCTTGCGGTCGGAGTCGATCGTCCGCGCGACGAACGTGGCGTCCGCGCCGATCGCCAGCGAGGCCGGGTTGAACGGGTAGTCCAGCGACCCCATCGGGGTCGACTTGGTGATCTTGCCGACCTCGGAGGTGGGCGAGTACTGCCCCTTCGTCAGCCCGTAGATCCGGTTGTTGAACAGCAGGATCTTCAGGTTGACGTTGCGACGCAGCGCGTGGATCAGGTGGTTGCCGCCGATGGACAGCGCGTCGCCGTCGCCGGTGACCACCCACACGGCGAGGTCCGGTCGGGTCGCGGCGAGGCCGGTCGCGATCGCCGGGGCGCGGCCGTGGATCGAGTGCATGCCGTACGTGTTCATGTAGTACGGGAAGCGCGAGGAGCAGCCGATCCCGGACACGAAGACGATCCGCTCCCGGGGAATGCCCAGCTCGGGCATGAACCCCTGCACGGCGGCGAGGATCGCGTAGTCGCCGCAGCCCGGGCACCAGCGGACCTCCTGGTCGGTCTTGAAGGCCTTCGCGGTGAGCGCGGTCGACTCAGACATCGGTGATCACACCCTTGAGCACGTCGGCCAGCTCGGCCGCCTTGAACGGCAGCCCGCGCACCCGGTTGTAGCCGATCACGTCGACCAGGTACCGGCCGCGCAGCAGCAGG
>JBKOXW010000225.1:0-29495 GCA_046744115.1 Actinomycetota bacterium
GTACCCCGGAGGAGCTGGCCAAGGGACGGGACCTGTCGCCCGCCCTGCATCGCAAGGTATGGACGGCCCTGTACGCCGAGGCGGGATGCGACCGGCTGGTTCCCGGGCTGAGCGACGCGCTCTACGCGCTGACAGTGGAGGCCGGCTCGTGGGAGGCCTTCCCCGATACCCTGCCCACCCTCGAGGCGCTCCATGGCCGTGGCGTGCGGGTGGGCGTCGTGAGCGACACCGGGTTCGACCTGCGCCCGGTGTTCGACGCGCTGGGGATGACTCCCTTCCTGGACGCTGTGGTCCTGTCCCTCGAGTGTGGCGTCTGCAAGCCTGACCCGTCCGTGTTCCTGACCGCGTGCGAGCGCCTGGGACTGACCCCCGCCGGCACGCTCATGGTGGGCGACAATCCACTTACCGACGCTGGCGCAGTCGCCGCCGGGCTCTGCGTGCTCCTCTTGCCGCGGCCGGCGCCGTCCGGGCCGCGCGGCCTCGGCCACGTCCTGTCCCTGGTACCGGCTTGCTAGACCGGGGGCTGCCAGCGTCGCACCGATCTGTCAGTGCAAGAACCCCGTCAAGGTGTGCACGAACCACTCCGGATTGTCGAGCCAGGGAAAGTGTCCCCCGCCCGGCTGCACGGTCAACTCGGCCTGAGGAAACAGGCCGGCATACTCGCCGGCACACTTCGGGGGGAGCACGACGTCGTACTCGCCCGCGACGAGAAGGACCCGCGCTCGAAGGCGGGCGAGGGCGGATCTGGTGGCGGCTGGGTCGAGGGTGCCAGCCGAGTAGTAGACGGCTGCCGCGTCCGGGTTCTTCTGGCTCGCCTCCTGGGCGTGGCGGGCCTGGCTGACGGCGTCCCATCGGCCGTAGGTGAACGGTGTGATCGCGTTCCAATCAGCGGCTGTGGCGTCGCCCGACCAGATTCGCTCGAATGCGGCGAAGGCGTCCGGGAA
This sequence comes from Actinomycetota bacterium, assembly GCA_046744115.1. Classification (GTDB taxonomy): domain Bacteria; phylum Actinomycetota; class Actinomycetes; order Mycobacteriales; family CADCTP01; genus JBKOXW01. The sequence continues at coordinate 945 of JBKOXW010000225.1, forward strand.
CCAGGCCTCCCCTCGGCGTAGCTCGGCGACCTGCCGACGATCCGAGTCGGTGATCTCCAGGTCTACCGCCCGAGGGCTGGGAGTGACCAGCGCGAGACGGCCGATGCGGTCGGGGTTGCGCGCGGCGTACAGCACCGCGAGGGTGCCGCCGGCCGAGTGGCCCAACAGATCGATCCGGTCCTGCCCGAGATGCGCGCGCAGCGCCTCGACATCGTCGACCAGCCGATCACACCGGTAACTCGTCGGGTCCGCCGGCACGGCCGATTCCCCGGTTCCGCGCAAGTCAAGCAACACCAGCGAGCGATGCGCGGACAACCCGCCCAGGTCACCGAGGTAGGCCGAGGCCTGCATGGGGCCGCCGGGAAGGCAGATCAGCGGGTCACCCTCGCCGGCTCGGTGGTATGCAAGCCGCGTGCCGTCGGCACCGTCGAAGGCTGCCATGCAGAGATCATATGAGCGGACATTCATGCTCAGTGGGCAGCCGTGCCCGGGCGATCTGTTCATCAGCGGCGGGCTCGGGTGGTTCGAATCCAACACCTGCCACCGCCTATGTGACCGACCCGCACTAACACGGTCTGCGGCCGCCGCCGTCCTGTCCCACGGTGTCTCACCGTGGCGCACCGTCGCTCGCCAGTTGTGGCCAGCCTCCGGTGTCATGCGTAGTGGTTGTATCCCACTGCGAACGCTCGCTTGAGGTAGTCCCACGCGTCGGCGTCCAGCAGGCCGTGTGTGGCGGCTTCCGGTCCCCTGCCGTCGATCTTCGCGTAGATGGCCGACAGGGTGTGCCTGTCACCGTCGGTCATCTCGTGCATGACCACGGTCCACTGCCGCGCGAGAGCTTGCGCCGCCGGGTCGGCCGGGTCCGTCTCCCGCTGGATCTCGGCGTTGATCTCGTCGACGAGGTGCGCGCACCGCGCTTGCCAGCGTGTGAACTTCTCAGCGAAGCCGGGTTCCTGGTGACGATGCCGCGCCCGCTCCAGTTGCTCGGGCGTGAAGCAGTTGGCGTGCATGATGGTCTCCATCGTGTCGATCAGCTGTTCGATCGACGGTTCTTGCGCCCGCTGGATGGTCCGCCGCAGCGCGAGGAGCCGTCGACGCATCCGGTGCTGCCGCGTGATCACCTGGTCGACGTGCTCCAGTTGCCTTCGTACAGCCACTTCCAGATCGTTGACGTTCCCGTCGAGCGCCCGGGTGATCTCTCGGAGCGGCATTCCGAGGTGGCGTAGCGCGATGACCTGGTAGAGCCTGCGGACGTCGCTGGCCGTATAGAGACGGTGTCCGGCGTGCGACCGGATGCCGGGCCGCAGGAGCCCGATCTCGTCGAAGTGGTGCAGCGTGCGCGCGGTCAGGCCGGTCGCGTCCGCCAGCTCACCGACCTTCCACCGTCGTTCGTCCATTGTGATCACCCACTCCCGACGCTACGGCCTCACGCGGCGTGAGGTGCAAGCCGTGCGCGGGGCTGCGACCGTAGAAATACTTCGGTGGACCGCTCAGGGGAGGACCACTGACGTCATGAGCCAGTCCAGCGCCGTGCCGGACGGCGGGGCTGCCGGCGCCGATTCGACCGCAACGCGCACGTCGAGTCGGCGCCTCCCAGCGGGACTGGTGGCGGTGAGCCTGATGGCCGCCGGGTGGGCGTTGTTCTATGCGCTGTACCGCGCCTACTACGGGTTCGGTGGCACCGTGGGCCTCATCGGAGTGGTGAGGTCCCAGACCGAGTGGCGGGCCATCAACCTTGCCGCCGCGGGTATCGTGCTCGTGGCCGCGGCACTGCCGATCGCCGCGCTGCCGCTGTGGCGGCGGCCCGGTCCCCGGCGCGTGTTGCTGGTGCTGTGCTGGGTCGTGGCGGTCGGCTGCGTCTCGCACGCGCTCATCGATGACGTGCAGCGGGTCCTGAGCCTGACCGGCGTACGGCAGATCGAGTACCCGGCCTCGGTATGGGTCACCGTCGACCGGCGCGCCGCCGACCTCCAGGACCTGGCGTTCAACGAGACCTGGTTCTTCGTCGAAGGCGTGCTGTGGGGCATCCTCGGCTGGATCGGCCTCGGTCGGTCTGGGCTGCGCCGCTGGTGGGTCGGCACCGCCGCCGGCGCGGTCGCGGCGCTGACCGCGATCGGGCTGCTGAGCGCGTTCGGCGTCATCGGGAAGGTGATCGTCGGCTGACCCGCGGGCCGGCTGCCGTGCTAGGAACGTCGTGGCCGCCAACTCGGCCCGGACCCCGACCGGTGCCGACACCGACCAGCACGGAGACCCTAGAGGAGGGACCGCATGGTCGCCGAGGAGACTGCCGCGACGCCGACACTCGCCGACCAGGTGAGCAGGCTGTACGAGCTGATCGCCGGATACCACGCGACCCACCTGATCGAGATCGCGCGGGAGCTGGGCGTGTGGGAGGTGCTGGCGCACAGCCCCGGCCTCACCTCCGACGAGCTCGCCGCGCGGCAGGGCACGCACCCCTTCTACACCGACGTGCTCTGCCGGACCGCGTTCTCCTTCGGCCTGCTGGAGCGTGCCGGTCCGGGGTGGCGCATGGCGCCGCACTTCGACCAGATCCTGGGCCACAGCGAGTCCACCTTCTATCTGGCCTGTGCTCCGAGGGTCCACATGGCGGTCGGTGAGGACTATGCCCACTACGTCGATCACTTCCGCCACGGCACGACCAAGCCCTATCAGGAGCACGACGAGGAGTTCATGCGCGAGGTAGCCGAGGCGCTGAAGGCGCTTCCGCGCATATTCCTCGACCTCGTGTTGCCGCGCCTGCCCGACCTCGAGTCTCGGCTGCGCGACGGTGGCCGGGTGCTGGATGTGGGGTGTGGCGGCGGCTGGGCGGTGGTGCAGATCGCCGAGCGGTTCCCCACAACACGGTGTGTCGGCATCGACGTGGAGCCCGTCTCCGTCGACCTGGCGCAGCGGCTCATCGCCGAGCGGGGTCTGGCCGATCGCTGCGAGGCGCGCGCGCAGAGCGTGGACCAACTCGGCGAGGAGGGGGCGTACGACGTGGCCACGAGCTTCCTCGTCGTGCACGAGATCCCACCCGCCGCCAAGCCGGCCGCGTTCGCCGCGGTCGCGCAGGCCCTGAAGCCCGGCGGCTACTTCCTGATCTTCGACGAGGTGTACCCGGAGACCGACGCCGCTCTGCAGGCGATGCCGGCCCGCTTCGCCGCGCTAGCCCAGTGGTACGAGGTCACCTGGGGCAACGTTGTCGACACCCGCACCACCCTGCAGGCGCTGTGCCACCGGGCGGGACTTCGGGTCGCGGAGGAGACTGCCTTCTCCCGGTTCCACATCATGCTCGCTGCGAAGACGTAGCCGCGCGGACCGGACTGTTTAACTAGCGCCGATTAGTGGTAGAGTCCCGGCCATGACCGAGCACGACAGCGACGACCTCGCAGCGCTGAGCAGCCTCGACGAGCCGGTACGGGGACGTCTCTATCGGATGGTGGCCGGCCGGGGCGAGCCGGTGAGCCGGGACGAGGCTGCGGCCGCGGTCGGCATCGGCCGCGCGCTGGCCGCCTACCACCTGGACAAGCTGGTCGAGTCCGGGCTGTTGACCGCCGCGTTCCGGCGGCCGCCGGGCCGGAGCGGACCGGGCGCCGGCCGGCCGGCCAAGGTCTACAGCCGCTCCGAGCGGGAGTTCGCGGTCACCGTTCCGCCGCGGGAGTACGGGCTGGCGGCGCGGCTGCTCGCCCGCGCCGTCGCGTCCGACCACAGCGGCGACACCCGGGCAACGCTGCGCGAGGCCGCACGGCAGGTCGGCGCCGAGATGGGCAGGCAGCACAGCATCGCCCGCCCGGCGACCCGACGCAGCATGGACGACGCGCTGCGCGAGCACGGCTTCGAGCCCTGGCGCGACGAGGACGGCACGATCCGGCTCGCCAACTGCCCCTTTAACGACGTGGCCGCCCGGCACCCCGAGGTCGTCTGCGACATGAACCTGGCGCTGATCGAGGGACTGGTCGCCGGCCTCGACGAGCGCGCGCTGCGCCCCACGCTCGATCCGCAGCCGGGACGGTGCTGCGTCGCTGTCGGCGCCGGCAGGAGGCAGTCGTGACGCTTGACACGAGCGCTGAGCCGGCGACCCCGGTGCGGACGCTGCGAATAGCGGCCGCACCGCAGCGGCCCGACCTCGCGGCGGCGGAGCGGGCCGCGGCGGACTTTCTCGGCGCGCTGGGGGTGGAGTTCGACCGGGAGGGGCTGCGCGAGACGCCCGCCCGGATGGCCCGGGCCTACGCCGAGCTGTTCGACTCGCCGCCGTTCCGCCTGACCACGTTCCCCAACGACGAGGGCTACGACGAGCTCGTGCTGGCCCGGGCCATCCCGTTCCGCACGGTCTGCGAGCACCACCTGCTGCCGTTCTGCGGTCTCGCGCACGTCGGCTACCTGCCCGCCGAGCGCATCCTCGGCCTGTCGAAGCTGGCCCGCGCCGTCGAGCACTTCGCAGCCCGACCGCAGACCCAGGAGCGGCTCACCCGGCAGGTGGCCGACTGCCTCGACGAGCGCCTCCGTCCCCGTGGGGTGGGCGTGGTCATGGAGGCCGAGCACACGTGCATGACGCTGCGCGGGGTACGGGCCGCCGGCGCGAAGACGGTCACCTCCGCGCTGCTCGGGGCGCTGCGTGCCAGCGCGCATTCCCGCGCGGAGTTCTTCGCGCTGGCCGGCGTACCGAGCTGACCCCGATCGAACCGAGAAGGAGAGGAGCCGAGCATGGCGGCAGACACGACGTATCTGATCGTCGGGGCGAGCCTGGCCGGGGCGAAGGCCGCGCAGACCCTGCGGGGCCAGGGTTTCGACGGACCGATCGTGCTGATCGGCGACGAGCGGGAACGCCCGTACGAGCGACCGCCGCTGTCAAAGGACTACCTGCAGGGCAAGGCCGAGCGAGAGAAGATCTACGTCCACCCGAAGGGGTGGTACGCCGAGCACGACGTCGACCTGCGCCTCGGCGAGACGGTCGTCGCCGTCGACCCCGGAGCGCACGAGGTAACGCTAGCGAGCGGCGACGACCGGATCGGCTACGGCAAGCTGCTGCTCACCACCGGCTCGACGCCGCGCCGGCTGCCGGTGCCGGGCGGCGACCTCGACGGCGTGCTGTACCTGCGCCGGGTCGCCGACAGCGACCGGATCAAGGACACGTTTCGGTCGGCGTCCCGGGTGGCCGTGATCGGCGCCGGCTGGATCGGGCTCGAGACCGCGGCCGCGGCCCGCATCGCGGGCGTCGAGGTGACGATCCTGGAGAGCGCCGAGCTGCCGCTGCTGCGGGTCCTCGGCCGCGAGGCCGCCCAGGTCTTCGCCGACCTGCACCGCGATCACGGTGTCGACCTGCGCTTCGGCGTGCAGGTGGCCGAGATCACCGGCTCCGGCGGCAGGGCGAGCGGCGTGCGGCTCGCCGACGGCACCCTCATCGAAGCGGACGCGGTCATCGTCGGGATCGGCATCACCCCCAACACCCAGCTCGCCGCGGCGGCCGGCCTCGACGTCGACGACGGCATCCGGGTCGACGCGCGGCTGCGCACCTCCCACCCGGACATCTACGCGGCCGGCGACGTTGCCAGCGCCTTCCACCCCCTGCTGGGCAAGCACATCCGCGTCGAGCACTGGGCCAACGCCCTGAACCAGCCGCGGGCCGCGGCCCGCTCGATGCTCGGCCAGGAGGCGGCGTACGACCGGGTGCCCTACTTCTACAGCGACCAGTACGACCTGGGCATGGAGTACTCCGGCTACGTCGATCCCGGCGGCTACGACCGGGTGGTCTTCCGCGGCGACGTCGGCAAGCGTGAGTTCATCGCGTTCTGGCTCGCCGGCGGGCGCGTGCTGGCCGGGATGAACGTCAACGTCTGGGACGTGACCGACCCGATCCAGGCCCTCGTCCGCTCTGGCAAATCCGTCGACGTAAGCAGGCTCACCGACCCGCAGGTGCCGCTCGACACGCTTCTCGACAACGTGGGCGACGTGGATCGTTCACCAGCGTGAAGACCGTATTCATCGTTCTATACACCTCGGGGATGGAGAGGGGCCGCGCCGTAGGGCGCGGCCCCTCGCGTCAGAGCGTTGTCAGCTGCTCTGGCAGGTCACGTCTCCCCTCGGGATCGAGCCGTCGCTGGACGGCGGCGAGATCGTGCAGGTCACCGTCAGCACGACCGTGCCCGGTGGCTGCTCCACCGTGATCGTCGCGCTGGTGAACGCGACATCGGTGATGTTCTCGATCCAGTTCGCGTTCGGGCAGTCGGGCGCGCCGGCGATCGGAGTCACCGGTGCCTGCGTGACGACGTCGAACGGCGTGTTCCCGTTCTTGATCTCACTCTCCGGGATCCGCTGCACGCCGGTCAGCGTCACCTCCGCCGGGTTCTGGCCGGGCGGCCGATGCTCGCCGGTGCCGGGGTTGACGCAGTCGGCCGTCGGCAGCCCGGTGGCGGTCAGCGAGACGACAACGTCGCCGTTCCCGAGGCCGGCCAGCTCGCCGGCGGCTTCGAGCGTCAGGCCAAGGTCGGTGAACGCCGGCTCCGCGTTCGCGCCGCCCTTGAGGTGCACACTCGCCGCGTACGCCGGAGACGCGCCAACGAACGCCGCGAATATGACGATTCCCCCGACGAATAGACTTCTGTGAATACGCATGCTTTCCCCCGCGTTTGATAGGATTTGCGATGGCCTTGATCAGCCATTCTCGGGGGAGCGCGCGAGCGCCTCGTTGGCCAGCGTGGCATCGTCCCCCCTTTCCGACGCCGACTATCCGGCACGCGCAACTAGGCACGCGGATTGATCGTCCTCCCCATTCCGATTACCTAACAGGCCCGTATGGGTGATGAACAGCCCGGGTGCGCGGCCCGTATGAGTCAAACCTGTGAGCATAACCTCGATCGTTGCTCACATTTCGACGCTATAGTCCGAGCTTAGGCAAGATGCCATTGTCGGTTCATTGTGCGCTTTACTCATACAACTCATCGGCAATGTGTGTCTTATACAAGTTCGTTCAGCCGTTGCTTGATGTGTCCGGCGATCCCGCTGCCGCGAAACGGCTGACGTGCGACGGCGGCCGCACTACCAGACGTCGCCGTCGCGCCAGTCGCAGGTGAGTTCGCCGGAGATATCCAGGGTGACGGTGACCGGCATGACGAAGATGGCGCCGTCGTCGTCCTCGGTCCGGACGATGCCGTCCGGGGTGAGCGCGAAAGATGGCCCCTGCCACAGCGTCCACCCGCGGGCGGCGTAGAAGCCGTCGGCCTCATCGGTCGTGGCGAGAGCGCCGATCTCGTAGGCGCCGCGCACCACTCGTTCCAACGCCTCCATCAGCGTGGAGCCGTGCCCGCGTCCGCGCCGGTCCGCTCGCACCCCGACGCCCTCGACGTAGCCAGTGCGCAGCGCCCGACCGCCGTGCAGCAGCCGCCGCTGGACCAGCGACGCGTGACCGATCAGCTCGCCGTCCTCCCACACCAGGGCGTGCACTCCGCCTAGTGAGTGCTCCCAGTCGTGATCGGTCATGTCGTCGAAGACGTCGTAGAGCAGGGCTCGTGCCGCGTCGACCGTGGCGGCCTCCAGCTCAGCCGTGTGCGCGGTGCGTACCTTGACCACACAGCCATCCTGTCACCGGAGACGCGCGGCCTGGTCCGGCCCGGCACGTAACCCCGGCGCTCCCGCATCCCGCGCCGAGGTCATGCGAAGTCAGACAGCGCCACGGCGCGCTGCACCGGGGGGACGACGCACAGCGCTGCGGTTGCCGCGGCGCCGGCGGCGTCGCGCCGCCTCGAGTCCGTCGACGAGGGTGTCGAGGCCGGCGGTGAACCGTTCGTCGCGGTTGTCGACCCAGACGTACTCGCCGAGCGCGACCAGGGCGGGGAAGCGGTCGGCCGGCAGCGACCGGAGGAACGCATGGAGCTTGCGTCTGGTGGCGGCGTCCCGGACGCGTTGTTCGCTGACGGACGTGGGGCTGCCGAGCGCAAAGCCGAGGGTGTAGTCGTAAATCAGGGAGAAGGCCAGGCCGGCGTCCCGTTCGGGGAGGCCGGCTGCGTGGAGCGAGGCGAGGAACGCCTCTGCTAGGGCAAGCGAGTGAGGCCCGAGGGGGTCGCGGGTCTTGAGCAGCCCGGCGATGCCGGGATGATCCTCGAGCACCGCCCGTAGTCGGTGCGCGAGCACCTTGACCCGCTCGGTCCAGGCGAGGGAGTGATCGACGTCGTAGTCGACCTCGGCCAGCACCCCGTCCAGGACAAGGTCGTAGAGCTGCTCCTTGCTGCGTACATGGCGGTACAGCGCCCCAGGAACCACGCCAAGACGGGTGGCGAGGGCACGCATGCTCAGCCCCTCCACGCCGTGCGCACCGATGATCGTAAGGGCCTCGGCAACGACCCGTTCGCGGGTCAGCGTGCGGCGACGGTCCTCATCGCCCGCCGGAGGGATGAACCACAGCGGCCGCGAGCCCGCATCGGCAGCGGTCGCCTCACGTTGCTTCGCCACGTTCGCCTCCGGGCACCCGTTTGACTGTGAACGGCGTCCACGTTACGGTGAACATCGTAGCTCGGAAGCGAATGTTGTTCACCTTGAGCCGCATCTCCCCGAGTCGCCGGGCCTCCGTCCGGCCAGAGACATGAGGGAGAGCGACATGACACACATGGCAGGCTGGGACCTGTTTGAAGACCTACGCGATGCGCAGGACGAGCTGCTGCGAATGAACAGGCTGCGCGCCCAGCGGCTCAGTCAGCTCGGCCAGCAGTACGACCCCGGCATGAGCACCCCGGCCTGGGCGCCAGCGGTCGACATCTCCGAACGCAAGGACGCCTACCTGGTGGCGGCCGAGCTCCCGGGCGTCGGAATCGACGACCTCGAGATCACGTTCGAGAACGGCGTACTGACCATCCAGGGCCAGCGGCACGTCGCGCACGACTCTTCCGAGGAGAAGGTGCATCGGGCCGAACGCCGCTACGGCGCCTTCCGCCGCTCGATCACTCTGCCCACCCACGTGAGGCCGGACGCCATCGAAGCATCGACCCAGGACGGCGTGCTGCAGATCATGGTGCCCAAGGCGGAGGAGGTCCACCCCAAGCGCATCCAGGTGCGCGCCGGCCGTGGGCAAGCCACTCTCCCAGCGGGTGAGGAAGGCGAGGCACGCGGCTGACAACAGCTGGGCCGTCGCATCGCCGAACCCGCCACCTAGGGACATGACTTCCTGCCGCCACCGCCGACACGGCGGTGGCGGCAGGAGACTTACCGCTGCTGGCCGAGGGACATGTCCCCCGCGCGGCGGCCTTCGCGGTTGATCCTGCGGAAGAAGGCGCGTACGTCGTCGAGCAGCAGGTCGCCGGCCTCCATCGCGGCGAAGTGGCCGCCCTCGGAGAACTCGGACCAGTGCGCGATGCGATGCTCCGGATCCATGATCCGGCGCAGCAGCGGGCTGGTGTTGAAGACCGCCCAGCCGCTCGGCACGCCCGACGGCGCCACCCAGTCCAGATCGGAGTGTGCCGCCTCGTAGAGGAAACGCGCCGCCGATGCGCCGCTGCGGGTGAACCAGTAGATGCTGATGTTGGTGAGTAGCTGGTCACGGTCGACCGCCTCGTCCGGAGTGGACGCCGCCGGATTGGTCCACGACTGGAACTTCTCCGCGATCCAGGCCAGCTGGCCGACCGGTGAGTCGGTGAGCGCCGCGGCGATCGTGTCCGGCCGGTGCGACTGCAGGTCGAGGTAACCGCGCTCGGCCGACCACGCGGACCGAGCCTCCTCGAGGGCGGCACGCTCGTCGTCGGTCAGCTGGTCCGGGATCGGGAACTGCTCGCCGGCCAGTCCGAGCGAGCCGCGGTCGCTGTTCACGTGCGTGCCGATCACGCGCTCGGGCAGGGTCGCGCCGAGCCGCCCGGTGACGCCGGCGCCGATGTCCCCGCCCTGCGCGCCGAACCGCTCGTAGCCGAGCCGGGTCATCAGCTCCGCGAACGCCGCGGTCGTCCGGGCCAGCTCCCAGCCCCTGTCGCTGAGCGGGGTCGAGAACCCGAACCCGGGCAGCGAGGGTGCGACGACGTGGAACGCGTCGGCCGGATCGCCGCCGTGCGAGCGGGGATCCGACAGCGGCCCGAACAGGCGCAGGAACTCGACCACCGAGCTCGGGTAGCCGTGCGTGATCAGCAGCGGGGTGGCGTCCGGCTCCGGCGACCGGACGTGGACGAAGTGGATCGTCTGGCCGTCGATCTCGGTGACGAACTGTCCGTACGCGTTCAGCTCGGTCTCCGCGACGCGCCAGTCGTACGACGTCCGCCAGTACTCGGCCAGCTCTCGCAGGTAGCCGGTGGGGATGCCGCGGCTCCAGTCGCCGCCGCGGCCCGAGTCGGTCGAGCGGGAGGCGGGCAGGTCGGGCCAGCGGGTCTCGGCCAGCCGGCGGTGCAGGTCGTCGACGTCGGCCTGGCTCATCTCGATGCGGAACTGGCGGATGTCCGATGTGGTGTCCATGGCCTGACCCTAGATTGGATTGCGGAAGATTTCGTTCCGCAATTGGTGGGATCCTGGTCGTCATGCTGGAGACGTCCACCCGCCTGCTGCGCCTGCTGTCCCTGCTGCAGGCGCGGCCGGACTGGACGGGCGGCCAGCTGGCCGAGCGGCTCGGGGTGACCGCTCGGACGATCCGGACCGACGTCGAGCGGCTGCGCAGCCTGGGGTACCCGGTGCACGCGAGCCCGGGCGCCAGCGGTGGATACCGGCTCGGCGCCGGGGCGGCGCTGCCGCCGCTGCTCCTCGACGACGACGAGGCGATCGCGGTGGCGGTCGGGCTGCGCACCGCGGCCGGCGGGACGGTCGCCGGCATCGAGGAGAGCTCGGTGCGGGCGCTGGCGAAGCTGGAGCAGGTGCTGCCGTCGCGGCTGCGGCACCGGATCAGCGCGCTGCACGGCGCGACCGTGAGCGTGCCCGGCACCGGCCCGACCGTCGATCCCGAGGTGCTGGCCGCCATCGCCGGCGCGATCCGGGCGCGCGAGCGGCTGCGCTTCGACTACACCAGCCACTCCGGCTCGATCAGCCGGCGCGATGCCGAGCCGCATCGGCTCGTGCACTGGGGTCGCCGGTGGTACCTCGTCGGCTGGGACCACGACCACGCGGACTGGCGGACGTTCCGGGTGGACCGCATCGTGCCGCGGACGCCGAACGGGCCACGGTTCACGCCGAGGAAGCTCCCCGACCCCGACGTGGCGGCGTTCGTCCAGCGCGGTGCCGGCACCGCGGTCTGGCGCTACCGCGCGCGGGTCGTGGTGCACGCGCCGGCCGAGCAGGTCGCCGCGCAGATGCCGATCGCCGTCGAGGTGGAGCCGACCGGCGCCGACCGCTGCGTCGTCGAGGTCGGCTCCGACACCCCGCACATGCTCGCCCTGTACCTCGGCCTGCTCGACGTCGACTTCGAGGTCCGCGACAACCCGGAGCTCGCGTCGGCCTTCGCCCGCCTCGCCGACCGCTACCGCCGCGCCGCCGGATCAGCGGCCGGCCGGCCCGCCGCCGACCAGCCGGCCGACAAGCCCGGGCCAGCGTAGGGCTGGCCCGGGCCGCCGACTCCGCCCGGCGCTCAGAGACGCCGGGCCGTCATCACGGCGCGCACGCGTTGGGGCTGTCGAAGTGCCCGGGCGTGCCCGGGAACGCCGTCCCGGTCCCGTGCGCGATGTTGTCGGACGGGTACACCAGGGCCAGCTCGATGAACGCCGAGGTGCCGCCCGCCAGCACGTCGTCGAGCGTCTGGCCGGCGCCCACCCCGTAGGCCAATCTCTGCAGGAAGTTCTGCATGTCCGGGCTGAACTGGCGGACGTCGTTGAAGCCGCCGTACGCCGGGTTGCAGTGGGTGTACAGGTTGTACGCCCCGCTCCAGTCCAGCAGCCGGTCACCGGCGTTCGGGCCGTTGTCCGCCACATCGCCCTGCAGGACGTCCCGGTCCCAGCCGCCGTACTGCCAGTCGATGCCCTGGTGATGCTGGTTGTTGGTGTCGTCGGCGTCGTTGATGTCGGTCATCTCGAACCAGGAGCACGGATCGATCGTGGGCGCGTTCCTGCCGCCGCCCACCGTCTGCGGCCACGGGTTGGTCGTGCAGCCGGTGCCCGGGACGAACGTGCCGCGTGGCCGCCAGTCCAGGATGTCCGACCCGAGGGAGCCGTTCGGGCCCACCGAGGGGCCGCTCGTGGCGCCCTTGCCGCCGAAGATGTAGTCGACGAAGCGGTCATCGGTGCCGCGGGCCGCCGGGTCGAACGTCCCGCCGGGGTAGCAGTCCGGTGCCGAGGCCGCCGTGTCGACCGCCTGGTCGCAGCCCTTGCCGCCCCACAGCACGTCCGCGCCGTCGTCGCCGAACACGGTGTCGCCGCCGGAGTCGCCGTTGGCCAGGTCGTCCCCGACGCCGCCGTGCAGGTTGTCATGGCCGGTCCCGCCGCGCAGGCGGTCGTCCCCGCCGAACGCGATGCCGTCGTACGGCATCGGCGAGCCGGCACCGGAGCCGACGAACGCGTCACCCTGCACGTCGTGCAGCAGGTCGGCGACCCGGCTGACCGAGCCGGCGATCCGCGAGGTGTACGAGACTGCCGGCGGCTGGGTGACCGATGTCGTCTCCGACGCCGACCCATCCTCGTAGACGTCCCGAACGCCGCCGCGGTCGCCGAGGATCGCGTCGTCGCCGGCCTCGCCGAACAGCGTGTCGTTGCCCAGCTCGCCGTAGAGGTCGTCGTCTGCGGCGCCGCCGAACGCGGTGTCGTTGCCGTCCTGCCCGTAGACGAAGTCGTCGCCGGCCTCGCCGAAGAGCGTGTCACCACCGGACGCGCCGGCCGGCTCGCAGGTCGCCTGCGCGGTGGTGCAGAACCGGGTCGACGGGTACTGCGCCGCGCTGTGCCGGATCTTCGCCGCGCCGGCCGGCGGCGTCGGCGGGTAGCGCACGGCGTAGATCCGGTCGAACAGGTGCCCGTCGTCCGGGTCGGTCAGCACGTCCCGGACCGCCGTGCCGTTGTCGCCCAGGATGAAGTCGCTCACCCCGTCGCCGTGGACGATGTCGCCCCCATCCCGGAACCCGGGCCGGGACGAACCACCGATCAGGTCGTCCTGGCCGTCGGCGCCGGTGTCGGCGTCGTAGCCGGTCGACGGCGACCCCGGCCACGCCACCACCGGCACGGCGATCCCGGCGGCGGCCAGCGAGCGGTCACCGTAGACCGTGTCGCCCGCGCCCTGGCCCTCGGCGTAGTCGTCAGCGCTCCCGCCGGAGATGCTGTCCGCGCCGTCCTGCCCGAGCAGCAGGTCCACACCGGACTGTCCGGAGAGGAAGTCGCCGCCGAACCGGTTCGCCGCCGGCGGGGTAAGCAGGCTGCCGGCACCCGCGCCGTTGGCCTGGTCGAGCAGGCGCAGCGCGCGCCGCTCGGTGATCTGGCCGGTCGACCCGATCCGGAACGTCAGGTCGTTGAACGGGGCGACCCGGGTCACGACGGCGTTGTCGCCGGTCTCCACGTCGTCGCCGTCCTGGCCGAAGATCACGTCGAACGCGTCGAGCTGGCCCTGCGCGAGGTCGCCGTCGCCGCTGCCGGCCAGGATGGTCGACGATCCGCCGACGAGGTCGTCCGAGCCCGGCCCACCCTCGAGCCAGTCGGAGTCCTGGCTGCCCTCGGCGTAGTCGGACGCGCCGTCGCCGAAGACCCGGTCGGTGCCGCGCTGGGCGAGGATCACGTCCGGGTCTGCCCCGCCCCGGATGGTGTCCGCGCCGAACAGGCCGGTCGCGGTGCCGAGGCCGAGGTCGAGCAGCGTGATGCTGCGCTCGCTGGTCATCCCGCGGCCCCGGGTCAGGTCCGAGCCGTCGCCCGCGGAGACGTTCGCGATCTGGGCGTTGTCACCGGCGATCACGTCGTCCTGGTCGCCGCCGGAGATAATGTCCCCGGCGTCCGGCCGGCCGACCCCGGCGGCGGGCTCCTGGCTGGAGCCACCGATCAGGTTATCCGCGCCGCCCTCGCCGAACATGGTGTCGACGGCGTTGTTGCCCTCCATGTAGTCGGCCGCGCCGCCGCCGAACATCGTGTCGTTGCGCAGCCCGCCGTAGGCGATGTCCTCCTGGTCGCCGCCGAAGACGGTGTCCTCGCCACCCTCGGCCGGAGTGGCCGAGGTCAGGGCCAGGTCGACCGGAGTGCCGACCCGGTCCGTGGGCGGTCCGGTGACGAGGGCGTTGTCGCCGACCAGCGTGTCGGTGCCGGTGTCGCCGTACAGCCGGTCGCCGACATCCGGCTCGCCGGCCTTGGACGTGCCGCCGATCACGAGATCCGCTTCGGCGCCGCCGAACAGGGTGTCGGAGCCGTCGTTGCCCTCGATCCGGTCGTGGCCGAGACCGCCGTACGCGGCGTCGTTGCCGGTGTTGCCGTACAGCTCGTCCTCGGTGTCGTTGGTCTCGCCGTACAGCTTGTCCGGGCCGCTGCCGCCGTAGACGAGGTCGTCCTGGGCGCCGCCGAAGAGCTCGTCGGTCCCGGCGTTGCCGCACGCCACGTCGTCGGCACCGAACATGAACCCGTGGTCGTTGCCGCCGCCGGCCTGGACCGTGTCGACGCCGTCACCGCCGAGGATCAGGTCGTCGTCGTCCCAGCCGCTGGCCGGGCCGGTGGTCGTCGGGTGCTCCGGCGGTTCCTTGGACACCGGGTCGCTCTGCCGGACGCAGCCGTCCACCTCGTGGTCGCCGAAGATGGTCGCCGGCCCGTCCGCGCCGTAGATGCGGTCCTTGCCGCCGCCACCGACGAGCGTCTTCGCCGACGACGGCGTGGACAGCGGCAGCGGGGTGACGCTACGCGCCGATCCGAGGACGTCGGTCACCGGGAAGTCGCTGGACACCGTCGCCGGCTCGGCTACCAGGTAGTCGTTCGCCGGGCCGCCGTACATCTTGTCCGTGCCGGCACCGCCGATCAGCACGTCGTCCGAGTCACCGCCGAAAGCGGTCGCGGTCTGCGCCGGGAGCGAGTGGGTGGTGACGAAGTCCTTGGCGTTGCTGCCGTAGACCGTGTCGGTGCCCGTCCCGGTGTCCACAGTGTTCTCGTCGGCGGCCGCATCGCCGGCGCCGAACCCGTCACCGTCGATGACGGTCTTCGAGCCGGTGTAGATCGTGTCGTTAGCCGTCCCGCTCTTGATCCGGTCGCTGCCGCTGCCGCCCACGATGGTGTTCGTGTGCGCTCGGTACTGCGCCTGGTTGCCGGCGTTGGACGCCAGGTCGGCGAGCGTGCTGTCGTTGGCGGTGCCGATCGTGTCGCCGCCGCCGTTGCCGTAGATGGTCGAGCCACCGAGGCCCGCGGAGATGGTGTCGACGCCGTCGCTGGTCAGGTTGCCGTCACCGTCGGTGTCCTCGGTCGCGAGGTTCGCCGGCAGCGCCACCGTGGACGGATTGATGGCATTGCTCAGCGCAACGCTGGAGCCGTCCGCGGCGGTCGTGGTGGGGCCGTGGTTGCTGAACGTCAGCGCGTTGTCGCCGAGAACGGTGTCGGCGGAGTTGCCGACCGTGATCGTGTCGCCGCCGAGCCCGCCGGCCACGAACGCGGCCGGCTGCGGCAGCGGCTTGGACAGGTCCTGCCGGTCGAACGTGGTGATCTGGTCACCGCCGGCGCCACCGTCCACGTACGACTGGCCTTCCCCGGTGCGGACGACGTCCGCACCGCTGCCCGTCGCCACGACGACCTTCTTCGTGAACGGCTGCCCCTTCTCACCGCCGTTGAACATCACCTGCAGGGCACCGGTGTAGCCGCGGCCGTCGAAGACGACGGTCGTGATCGCACCGTTCGCGTCGTCGAACTCCTCGGTGATGCCGAGTGCCTGCACGACGACCTTCGCGTTTTGCGCGGTCTTCGGGCCGGAGCCGTCCGGGTCCGGCTTCGCCGGCACCTGCCGGACGATCCAGGTTTCCTCGGCGCTGTTGTTGTTCTCCCACGCCGAGTCGCCGCGCTGCGCGCCGTGCCCGAACTTGCCCGCGAACAGGTAGAGCGTGCTGCTGGCGGTGCCGCCGAGCTTCGGTGGCGGCGGCGTGCAGTTCGGCTTCAGCGAGAAGTCGAGCAGCTTGATGTTCACCAGCGTGAAGTCGAATGACACGCTGAACGGGTCGATGCCCAGGGTGATGAACACCTTGATGAACAGCGACAGCTCGCCGCCGACGTTGAACAGGCATATCGGGTTCGTCAGCGCCGCGGCCAGGAACTCGTGGAACCGGAACTTGCCGTCGTTGTTCGGGTCGTTCCAGGTGAAGTCGACGGTGAGCTTGATGCCGCCGACGATGCCCACCTCGATCACCACGGCGCTGACCGACGCGCCGGCCTGCAGGAAGCCCTCGAAGTGCACGACCGGGATCGGCGTGCCGCCGTCGGTGGTGACGAAGTACAGGCTGTCCAGGATCTTCGCGTCGGCCTTGCCGGCCTCGACCGCGGTACGGATCCCGTACGTGTCGAAGCCCGCCACGACCCGCAGCGTCACCGAGGCGCCACCGCCGATGACGACGTTGACCGGCGGCGGCGCGTACACCGGGCCGAAGGACTTCTGGAACTCGAAGCCCAGGGTCAGCGGGCCCGAGTCGAACCGGGCGACCTCGACGTCCTGGCCGAGCAGCAGGCCGAACAGCTTCGACGGCTCCTTCAGCGCCGGGAACGTCAGGCCGGGGTGCTCACCCGCGGAGCCGGTGCCGCCGCCGGAGTTCTTCAGCAGCGTCCCGCCGTTCGGGTCGGTGGTCCGGCCGGCGAGGTCGTTGAGCAGCCCGGCGTTCGGGTTGAACCCGTTCGCCTTGTCGATGAGGCTGTCCGCGGTCGCCGGGTTGGCGTCGGTGGTCAGCGACTTCGCCTTGACCAGCTTGAACGAGCCGACGCTCACGCAGAACGTGGCCCCGCCGGGACAATCGGCGGCGAGCAGCTTGAGCAGGTCGCGGACGTTCTGCACCACGTCGAGGAACGGCTGGATGTCCGGTCCACCCACCAGCGTGCTGAACGCGGCCGCGAGCGAGGCGATCGTGACGTCGTCGCCGCCGACCGCTCTGGACAGGTCGGACAGCACCGGCAGCGGTGCCTGGATCGTGTCCAGGATCGGCTGGACCGGCTTGAACAGGTCGACGATCTGCTTGACGATCGGCCCGATCGTGGTGCCCAGGAAGCTGCCCGGGTCGATCGTGACGTTGTTGAACTCGAGCACGTCCAGACCGGACGAGTCGGACGGGTCAGCGTTGCTGGCCCACGCCCAGTGCAGCTTGAAGTCGGCGCCGATGCCGGGAAGGGCCGAGGTCACCGTCGCCTTCAGCTTCCAGTCGATGTCGACGGTCGCGTTCAGGACGGGGTTGACGAAGTCGGTGATCGAGCCGCCCTGCAGGTTGGCCAGCGTGATCTTCTTGTCGTTGTCGATCGCGCAGTCCGGCACGCAGTCGGTGCTCGCGGAGTCGCGGAGGTCGATCGAGAAGGCGCCGACGAACTCCGGTGTGGTCGGCTTGTTGGTCTTCGCGTCGATGTTGATGAACGCGAGCCGGGCGGCCGTGTCCGGCACGTCCAGGCTGGCGCCGACGATGAACTCGGGGACGGACTTCTCGTTCGGGTTCGGCGGGCTGTTCGGCGTCGGGTCGTCCTGGGTGTATACGACGAAGCCGTCGTCGCGGGTGAAGCCGAACTTCAGGTGCAGCTTCCAGCCGATCTTCCCGGTGACCCCGCCGCTGGTGTCGGTCGCCTTGATGGACAGGCCCGGGACACCGAGGTCGAGCGGCAGCGTGCCGCCGAGGCAGTCGCTGTTGGTGCAGCCGGCGTTCGAAGTCGGGTTGCCCTGTCCGATGTCGACGGAGATCGTGAAGCCCTCGATCTGGCCGGCGCTGGCATCGTTCGGGCACGGCTCGACGTTCGGCGGCTCGGTCGCCGGGGTGTAGGGGGTCGGGCTGCCCGGGCTCTCGTCCTTGAACGAAATGGTCGCACCGACGTCCTTCAGCAACAGGAAGGCGCCCCCGCCGACGCTGCGCAGCACCTTGTATCCGGTCGCGTGCGGCACCGCGAGCCAGGACACCTGGTTGAAGTGGGTGCTGTCGAGCGTTGCCGCGTTCTGCACCGGGGCGGACGGGCCGCTCGGGACCGTGTCCTCGGCCGGCGTGTTCGTGTACGCGACGATCTGGTACCGGTACGAGGTGGTGGTGACGCCGGCGTTCGTCGCGGTGACACCCGGCGGCGATGTCGGGTTGAGCGGGACGTTGCAGACCAGGTCGATGGTGAAGTTCTGGGCGCCCGGCAGCTTCGGCTTCAGCTCGTTGTTGAGGAAGTCCCGGATCTGCCCGGCGTTCGGGTTGGTCGGCGGGGAGTTGCCGAACAGCGACTGGATGTCGGTGCGCATCTTGCCGATGAAATCGGCGCCGGCCTGCAGGTCCTTGCCGATCACCGGCAGCTTCCCGTCGAACGACGCGACCCGCATCGCGCTCTCCAGCGTCTGCAGGTAGCCGAAGATGCCGTCGCCGAAGGAGAACAGGTTGAGCGCGGCGTTGGCCAGCGCGGCCTCCAGCCCCTCGGGCGCCGCCAGCCGCGGCTGCCCGCCGACCGGGGGACCGCCCAGGTTGAACGTGTCGGCCAGGTCGGTGCCGACCGGCAGCCGGACGACGAACGCGTTCTTCGCCGGGTCGGCGTTGACCGGGCTGCCGTTCAGGTACGCCGGGAAGTAGGCGCACATCGCGAGCGGCGTACCGCCCGCCGGCGCGTTCGCGCAGGACGTCGTGTCGTTGCTGCCGTCGCCGTCGCCGTCACCGTTGACCGTGATGTTCAGGCCGCTGATGAACGACGACAGGCTGGTCGGCGTCGTGCCGCTGCTGCCCAGGTGCACGCCGAGCCCGGCGCGCAGCTGCGTGCCGGCGTCTCCGGTCGGTGCGCCGAGTGAGGCCTGGAACGGGCCGAGGTTGACCGCGAGCCTGGTCCCGTCGCCGTTCAGAGACACCCCGGCCTTGATGAACGAGCCGTTGGGGTCGACGGTCAGGTTGGCCAGCGGGTCCGCCATGGCGGCGAGGCTCAGCGGCATCCGCAGGGTGATCTTGACCTGACCGCTGGCCGACACGTTCAGCAGGCCGCTGCCCTTGGCGCCGACGATCGACTGGGTGTCGCCGCCCAGGCCGAACGACATGTTGAAGGGCGACTGGTGCACGTACGAGCGCTTCCAGTCGAGGACCAGCTTCAGCACGTTCGGCGTGCCGGCCTCGACCGAGAACGTCGCCGCGCTGCCACCGCCGAGCGACGTGGCCAGCTGGGTGAGCATGTCCTGCAGGGTCGCGGTCGGCTGGTCGTTGAGGATGTTGAGCAGGCCCTGCAGCTCGCCCTGCACCTCGTACGCGATGCCGGGCGCGGGCAGCGGGCTGATCGCCGGCTTGACCGTGAGCGTGTGGCCGGAGCCAGCGGTGACCGTGTACTGGGTGGTGCCGATCGTCACCTTGCGACCGACGAAGGACAGGTTGAACGTCTGCCGGGTGTCGGTGAGGACGGTCGTGCCGGCCGCGCCGGCGGCGTAGCTGGTCGTGCCGCTGCCGGTGGTCCCACCACCGATGATCTGGCTGAGCGACTTGCCGACCAGCGGGATCTTGGTGTCGAGCGGGGCCGGGTCGCCGATGTGCGTGA
Organism: Actinomycetota bacterium; assembly: GCA_046744115.1. GTDB lineage: Bacteria > Actinomycetota > Actinomycetes > Mycobacteriales > CADCTP01 > JBKOXW01. Next base: position 20,489 of record JBKOXW010000225.1, read on the forward strand.
CCGCGCCGTTCAGCGCCTGCAGCGCGGCCAGGACGGCGCCGAACAGCGCCATCGGATTGTTCGGGTCGACGTCGAGCGAGGCGAGCTTGCCGAGGTCGGGCGCGGTCACCGAGACGCCCGTCGGGTCCGTGATGTCGGGCAGCGTCACGGTGACCGATGCCGACGGCTGCCCGGCGCCGAAGAACTGGCCCGCCCCGGGGACGGACACGGTCAGGCTGGCGTGGGCCTGGCCCTTGACCTCGAAGCCGAGGACGTCGGACGGGGTGCCGTTGGCGACGGCGGCCCGCAGCTTGTCGAAGAACGTGGTGATCGCGATGTCACCATCCGGGTCGGCGCCCGCGACCGGCTTCAGCGACAGGGAGAGCAGGTGGTCGTTCGAGGCGGGCGTGCCCGTGCAGTTGGCCGGCGTCGAGGTCGTGCACGCCTTCAGCGTTCCGGTGATCTTGACGCCGACGAAGCCGACCGTCGCGTTCACATCGACGTTCGTGCTGATCGGCGCGTCACCGGTGAGAATCGGCGTGTTGCCGGTCCGGATCATGATCCGGTCCGCCGGCAGCGGCAGCGCGCTGATGATCCGGCTGATGCCGGACACCGCGTCGTTCTGCTGGTACGGGCACGTCGCGGTCGCGTTCGGATCCGGGTTGCAGTCCGTGGTGTCCGAGTCGCGCAGGTCGAGCACGAGCGGGATCGACAGCGAGTAGCTCGGGCTCACGGTCGCCTGGGCGACCGCGGCGTTCGCGTTGCCGATGCCGCCGCTGGCCTTGAGCGCATTGCCGAGCTCGACCAGGCCGGTCTTCGGGTCGGCGGCCGCGATGGAGTACGGCGTGCCGTTGGCCGGCTTCCCGCCCTTCCACAGCACCGACGGCGGCGAGCCGCCGGGCGGGGTCAGCGGCGCGGGGTCGAGGGTCAAGGTGTTGTCGCTCGCGGCGAGGATGATGCCGCTGGAGGAGCCGGCGACGACCTGCCGGCCCTTCAGGGACGCGGCCTCGCCCGGCTGGTCGGAGAAGCTCTGCGAGTTGTCGACCAGCGTCGTGTCGGTGTAGTTCGCGGTGCCGCTCACCGGGGCGCCCGCCGGGTTGAGCGTCTGCGGCGACCCCGCCGAGCGAGCGACGGTCAGGGTGAAGTTGACCTTCTTCTTGGCCGCGTCGTACGCCGCGCCGAGCACGTTCATGTCCGCGCCGCCGGGCAGGCTCGTCTCCGCGACCAGCTTCTCCAGCAGGTCCTGCAGCGACGGGAAGTCGGGCAGGCCGGGAGTGGGCGAGCCGGGCGCCGGCGCCGGAACGTGCTGGGTCAGGAACTTCTGGATCGCCTCGACCGCGGGGATCGCGTCGGACAGGTCGCCCTTCATGAACGGCAGCTTCGCGCCGGTGGCGTCCTGCAGGGCCATCACCGCGGACAACGCCTGGGCCAGCCCCTGGGCGAGGTCGCGCGGGCTCAGCGTGAGGAAACCCTTGACGGCGTCGAACGCGTTCGGCGCGAATGTGACCTCCGGGCCGGCGACGGTGAGGTTCGGCGCCGACACCGTGACCGTGGCGCTCGCGGCGGGCAGCGAGATCGCGCTGCTCGGCCGACCAACGATCACGAGGCTGGCGTCCAGGGACCCGGCCGCGAGGGTGGGGCTGACGAGGCCGGCCGGCGCGCCCGCGGCCGACAGCTCGCCGTCGTCGGCGGCGCCACCCGGCTCGTCGAACGCGAGCCGCCCGTCGTTGTTGGGGTCCGACCAGCCCGTCGCGATCTGGGCGCTAAGGTCGAAGTGGGTCCCGCTGCCCAGCGAGATGCCGAGAATGCCGAGGCCGGCAGTCACGTTGCCGGGCGAGGGGATCGACGCGTCGGCGCCAACCGTCAGGCTCGGGCTGGTGCCGGTGCGACTGATCCAGGTGGCGCCGCCGTTGCTGTCGTAGTTCAAGATGAACGAGGCGTCGAGCGTGAGGTCGAGCTTCACGCCGCCGCTGGACGCCAGCGCGAACGGCGGGTAGCCAGGGGCCAGTGGCTTGGTGTCGGTGATGTCCAGCGATGTGCTGCTGATCGTGCGTGTCGCATGTAGACCGACGGTCACCGAGTCGACGCTGCCGGCCGTGCTCTTGGACGCGCTGAACGAGACACTCCGGTTGTTGCTGATCGTCCCGTTCGCGCCGCTGATCGCGCTGACCAGACCGTCCACAGTGGTCGCGTTGGCGTAGCTGCTGCCGAGGACCCCGGTGACCGATTCGCTCAGCAGCGTGCCGAGTCCCATGCCTGCAGGGCTTCCCGGCGTCACCGACAGGGTGGGCAGCGGTTGGCCCAGCCGCCCGACCCCGGCCAGCCCGGGGACGAAGTCCGTCAGGTCGGTGACAAGACCGCGCAGCGCGTCGGTCTCCGCATCCGCCGCCTGGGCCGGCCGGACCGGCATCGAGAACCCGGCGTACGCGAGAAGCGTTGCTACCGCGGTAATGAGGACGATGAGCGCGCGCGGCATCGAACGAGCAGCCATGACAACCCCCCACAGCACGGCATGCTCGCAGGGCGGCCCCGCCCGGCCACACGCCTGTCGCTATTGGTGGCGGAACCTACGCGCAAAGTAGTTCGCCGCGCAATCGCCCGAGCGGCTCAGCCCTTTCGGGCAACGTCGCCTGCCGTTTGGGCTCTCCGCCCGGGCGGAATCGCGGCAAAAGCCGCGGGAGCCAACGACTGTCCTGGCTGGACGGTGAGCCAGCCCCGCGGTGTCTAGCGCTCCTCACCGCCGTCGCGGACGCACCAGGCGTAGAGGGCGTCGTACACGAAGGCGCCGCGTTCGAGCAGGCGCTGATCGTCGGCCTCGACGTCCAGGCCGCCGATTCCGATCGCCAGCAGGCCCGGCCCGAGCGGGTCGGTATGCAGGTCGGCGGCGATGTCCGCGGCGTGCACGATCCGCGCCAGCCTGGCCAGTGCCGGGTCGCCACCCAGGGCGTACTCGTCGATGAGGACCTCGAAGGTGCACAGCCCGTCGCGGTGGGTGTAGCTGGCGTCGGCGGCGTCGAAGGAGTAGCCGCCCTCGCGGGCGGCGACGTCGAGGACGTCCCCGGGCGGGACGAACAGGATCTGCGCATCGCCGTCGATGAACCGGCGGATCAGCCAGGGACAGGCGATCCGGTCGGTCTTCGGGCGCTGCCGGGTGACCCACTTCATGAGGACTCCTCTGCCGGCTCGGGGTGTGGCTGGGGGAGGGGGACGTGGCGGAACCAGGCCCACAGGATCAGGTCGTAGCCGGCCTTCAGGACGCCGGCGAGCAGGAACGGCAGGCCCAGCCAGACCGACTGGGCCAGGCCCGCGACCGGTGGTCCGGCCGGCCGGACGAGGTAGCGCACCGCGCCGGTATAGGCCGCCGCCGCGGTCCGCTCGCTCGGGTCGACGAGCGCCATCACGTACGCCTGCCGGGTCGGCACGTCCATCTGGGACAGGCAGGTGCGGGCCAGCAGCAGTCCGATCGCCACGGGCAGGGTCGGGGCGAACGCGACCGCGGCGAGGAAGACGTTCGAGGCCAGGTGGGTGACCACCATCGTCCGGAGCAGCCCGATCCGATCGGCGATCAGCGGTGCGATCAGGAACGAGGCGGTCTGCAAGAGGCCGATCGCGGCGAAGGTGGCCGCGACGACGGTGGCGGAGGCGTCGAACCGGGAGGTGAGCCAGTACGCCACGAACGCCGAGACCGCGATCCCACCGGCGAACGAGTCCAGCGCGAACAGCCCGGCGAGCCGGGAGACGGTCGACCGCGACGGGCCCAATCCGGAGCGGGCCGCGTCCGGTGCGGCGCCCGAGAGCGACACCTCGACCCTGCCGCTCAGCCGCCGGGCGAGCAGGATCCCGGCCAGGCCGACCGGAACGAAGATCAGAAACCAACGCTGGTCACCGGGTGCGCCCGGCCAGGCGGCGCGCGCCACCGAGGGCAGCGCGGCGGCCAGCGCCCCCAGCGAACCGGCCAGCGCGGCGACCGCGTTGTACAGCCCGAACCCGTGCACCTGGCGGCGACCGGCCAGGTCGGTGGCGAGCATCGGCTGCTCCAGCGAGGTGAACGGGCCCGACTCGATGACCTCGCTGGACAGGACGCCGAGCAGGCCGCCAACGGCCAGCACCCAGACGTTGCCGGCGGCGGCGAAGACCACGCCGGCGACGGCAAGCAACAGGTAGAGCAGCGCGTAGCTGCGTCGGCGTCCCACCCGGTCGGCACAGCGGCCGACGAGCACCGAGACCAGCGCAGTACCGGCCAGCGTCGCTGCCAGCACCAGCCCGACCTCGGCGGTGCCGAGCCGGAGCGTGGCCAGGGTACGTCCGAGCAGCACCGCGCCCAGGCCGTAGCCGAACGCGCGCACAGCCTGGCCGGCCAGCAGCAGTCGCGCATCACGCGGCAGCCGGATGCGGCCGGTCGGACGCGCCATGTCCACCATCGCCAGTCGCCTGGTCAGGCGGGATCCCGGCCGAGCAGCAGCGCGCGCCGCCGGTGCTCGTACAGGCCGTCGAACAGCGGCGCGGTCACGGCCAGGATCGCGGGGTCGTCGAGGGTCATCGACAGACCCCGGCACAGCACGTCGAGGCCCGGCGCCTCCGGAGCGTAGTAGCGGTCGTCGGCCAGATCCGCCTCGTGCACGATCCGCGCGATGTCCCACAGGGCCGGGTCATCCAGCTCATGACGCCGCAGGATCGTCTCGAAGCTGCAGTCCCCATTGTGGTGGGACAACTCCACGCCGCGGATGTCGAATGCGGTCGCGTCCGACGGGACCTGATCAAGGTCGTCCACGAACACGAACTCCGCCGCGGGGTCGATCCAGCGGCGGATCAACCACGCGCACGCCGCCCGGTCCACGTGCACCCCCGCTCGGGTCGCCCATCTCATCGGAGCGGCTCCGGCTGGTCGGCGGCCGCGGCGGCGGGAGTGCTCGCCGGCGCCTCGGCCGACCGCGGGTGCACCGACGCGGCCAGCTTCTCCACCGCCGCGCGGGCCCGGTCCCGCTGCGGTGCCCAGAAGAAGTCCCGCTGCCCGATCCGGTGCAGATCGCGTCTGAGCCGGGCCACCGCCCGCCGCCGGATCCCGGCGGGCTCAGACTCCGCCGCGGCCGCGTCGCTGACCACCTGCTCGTACTGAGCCGCGATCGCGTGTGTCATCCGCGTCGCCAGCGCTCGTTCCTGCGCCGCGGACCCGAGGCGACCCAGCCACACGGTCGCCTCCCCACCGGCCTCCGCGACCTCCTCGGCCAGCCACTCCAGCTGCTCGCGAGTCCGCGCATCGGCGGGGAGCGCCACCAGGCCGTCGACGACCTGCACCGCGCCGAGCCGGCGGAGCTTCCGCCAGAGGGTGATCCGGGGCGTCGACGGCTCCCGCGGCAGCCGGTATGCCAGCAGCGCCCACTCGACCTGGCCGGTCATCCCGTCACCGTAGGAGACGTCCACGAACCATGCAACCGTGGTTACACCAGTCGGTGTGGCGGTGTCAAGATGAGGCCGCCGAGGTCCTCCGGGTCTCGGGCATCGTGACGGCCGCGACGAGGCCGGCGGCGAGCACGCCGGCCACGACACCCCAGGCGGCGCCGAAGGAGTAGGAGTCGGCCAGCCAGCCGGCGGCGAGCGGGCCGATGATCGCGCCGAGGTCGGCGGCCATCTGGAAGCCGGCGACGACGCTGCCGCCGCGGCCCTGCATGATGTCGCCGACGACGGCGGCCGGCGCCACCCCGAGGAACGCCGAGCCGAGCCCGAACACCGCCATCGCGAGGACATAGCCGGGCACGGTCGCGGACAGCGCCAGCAGCAGCATGCTGCCGGTGGCGAGGGCGGTGCCGAGGATCATCGCGGGCTTGCGGCCCCGGCTGTCCGCCAGCCGGCCGGCCGGCAGCAGCAGGGCGGCCTGGGCGGCGGAGGCGAGCACGAACCCGACACCGGTCCACACGGGACCGCGCCGCAGGCCCTCGACAACGAAGAGCGGGACGAGCGAGGTACGCACCCCGAACAACGCCCAGCCGACGCCGAAATTCGTCACGAGCGCGGCCCGGTACGCCGGATGGCGCACCGCCGTCGCGAGGGAGGTCCGCTCCGCCGGCTGGTCGTCGCCGCCCCGCTCAGCGAGGGTCGCCCGGGACAGGTACGCCATCGCGATGCCGCCGGCAACGCCGAGCGTCGCCGCGTACACGAAGAACGGCAGCCGCACGGAGACCCCGGTGAGCAGCCCGCCGAGCGCCGGACCGGCGATGCTGCCGAGCAGGAAGCCGCCCTGGAACAGCCCGGTCGCCCGGCCGCGCTGGTCCGCGCCGACGACACGGAGCAGCAGGCTCACCGCGGCCACGGTGAACATCGCCGACCCGATCCCGCCGACGCCGCGGAGTGCGAGCAGCTGCCAGTACGTCTGCGACAACCCGGCGAGGACGCTGCTGACCGCGACGATCCCGATGCCGGCGGCGAGCACGAGCCGCTCGCCGAGCCGGTCGACCAGCTGGCCGCCCGCGAGCGCCGAGACGAACCGCATCAGCGCGAACGCCGAGATCACGGCGCCGGCGGCGGTCCGGCCGACGCCGAACTCCCGGGCGAAGACCGGGATCGCCGGTGCCACGATGCCGAAGCCGACCGCCACCGCGAACGACACCGCGGTCAGGACGCCGACCTCCCGCGGCATGTCGCGCAGCAGCGGACGCATCGGTCGCGAGTCTTGCACGGCTGTCGCTTCGCGGTGCCGCGGCCTAGTGTGCGGGACGTGGACGTGGTGCATGCGTACCGCACGTGCCCGCTGTGCGAGGCGATGTGCGGCCTGGACATCGAGGTCCTCGACGGCGCGCGGGTCGGCGCGGTGCGGGGTGACCGTTCCGACGTGTTCAGCCGCGGTTACCTGTGCCCGAAGGGCGTGTCGATCGGCCCGCTGCACGACGACCCGGAGCGGCTGCGGGCGCCGATGCTGCGCGACGGCGACCGGTGGCGCGAGGTCGGCTGGGACGACGCGTTCGGCGAGATCGGGCGGCGGCTGCCGCCGCTGCTGGAGCGGTACGGCCGTGACAGCGTCGCGGTCTACCTCGGCAACCCGAACGTGCACGACCACGCCGCGTCCCTGTACCTTCCGGTGCTGATCCGTGCGCTCGGCACCGGCTACCGGTTCAGCGCCAGCACCCTGGACCAGTGGCCCAAGCAGGTCGCGTCCGGACTGATGTTCGGCGCCCCGGACAGCGTCGCGATCGCCGATGTCGACCGCACCGACTACTTCCTCGTGCTCGGCGCGAACCCACTGGTGTCCAACGGCAGCCTGCTCACCGCCGCGGACATGCCGGGTCGGCTGCGCCGGCTGCGCAAGCGCGGCGGCCGGCTCGTGGTAGTGGACCCACGCCGCACCCGTACCGCGGATGCCGCCGACGAGCATCTGCCGATCCGGCCCGGCACGGACGCGCTGTTCCTCGCCGCGCTGGCGCACGAGCTGTTCGAGGCCGGACTGGTCCGGCTGGGTCAGGCGGGTCCGCATGTCGTCGGCGTCGACGAGGTACGCGCGGCGGTGCGCGGGTTCGCCCCGGAGAAGGTGGCCGAGGCCTGCGGGATCGCCGCGGCGACGATCCGCCGTCTGGCGCGCGAGCTGGCAGCCGCGCCGAGCGCCGCGGTGTACGGCCGGATCGGCACGACCACGACCGAGTTCGGCACGGCGGCGAGCTGGCTCGTGGACGTCGTCAACACGCTGACGGGCAACCTGGACCGGCCGGGCGGCGTGCTGTTCCCGAAGCCCGCCGCCGGGTCGTCCAACACGGCCGGCCCGCCGGGCGTCGGCCGCGGCATCCGCATCCCCGGCTCGCGGCGCACCCGGGTCCGCGGGCTGCCGAGCACGCTCGGCGAGTTCCCGACCGCCGCGCTCGCGGAGGAGATCGACACGCCTGGGGACGACGGCACCCGGCTGCGCGCGCTGATCACGATCGCCGGCAACCCGGCGCTGTCCGCGCCGAACGCCGCCCGGCTCGAGGCCGCGCTCGCGTCGCTGGAGCTGATGGTCAGCGTCGACGTGTACCTGAACGAGACCACCCGGCACGCCGATGTGATCCTGCCGGCGCCGTCACCGCTGGCGCGGTCCCACTACGACATGCAGTTCACCTGGCTCGCGGTGCGGAACGTAGCCCGCTTCTCCCCGCCGGCGCTGCCGCTGGAGCCGCTCGAGCAGCCCGAGTCGGAGACGCTGCTGCGGCTCGGCTGCGTCGCGCTCGGCAACGGCGTCACGCCGGACGCGCTCGACGACGTGGTGGCGGGTGACCTGGCCCGGCGGCTGGTCGCCGACCCCTCGTCGCGGGTCGCCGGCCGGGATCCCGACGACCTGCTTGCCGCCGCCGCGCCGCGCCGGCGCGAGGACCGGCTGCTCGACATGCTGCTGCGCGCCGGGCCGTACGGTGACGGCCTCGGCGCGTACCCGGGCGGGCTGAGCGTGGACGAGCTCGAACGTCATCCGCACGGCGTCGACCTCGGCCCGCTCGAGCCGCGACTCCCCGAGCTGCTGCGGACGCCGAGCGGCCGGGTCGAGCTCGCGCCGCCGCAGCTGCTCGCGGAGATCCCGCGGCTGGCCGCGTCGCTGGCTCGGCCGGCGGACGGGCTCGTCCTGGTCGGCCGCCGCGACCTGCGGTCCAACAACTCGTGGATGCACAACCTCGAACCGCTGGTGAAGGGGCGCAACCGCTGCACGCTGCACATCCACCCGACCGACGCCGAGCGCCTCCGGCTCACCGGCGGCTCGACCGCGAGCGTCCGGTCCGCCGTCGGCGTCATCGAGGTCGAGGTGGAGGTCACCGACACCGTGCGGCAGGGCGTCGTCAGCCTGCCGCACGGCTGGGGCCACGACCGACCCGGCACCCGCCTCGCCACCGCGGCCGCCCACGCCGGCGTCAACAGCAACGTGTTGACCGATCCCGCGCCGCTGGACCCGCTGTCCGGCACCGCGGTCCTCAACGGCATCCCCGTGACGGTCTCACCCGCCTGACCCGGCGGCGGCCAAAGGAGGCGCGCCAGTGATGGTCCTCAGTTCGTCCTCGTTCGGCGGCGCGCAGGACATCCC
>JBKOXW010000228.1:0-8158 GCA_046744115.1 Actinomycetota bacterium
GACTCGTCGTCGCCGTGCGGCTCCGGCGGGCGCGCCACCCCTCCTGAGGACTGCCTCAGGAGGGTGAGGCGGACTGCCACAGGCCGATGAGGTTTCCCTCGCTGTCGTGGAAGTAGCCGGAGAAGCCCATGTCGCCAACCGCCTGCCGGCCTGCGGCGGTCGTGCCACCGAGCTTCTCGACCCTGGCCAGTGCGTCGTCGATGTCCTCGACGTCGATCACGATGACCGGGCCGGTGAACGGGCCTTGCCGGGCGAGCATGCCTCCGTTGATCGCGCCGGGCTCGGTCGGCCCGTTCTCGTCGGTGGGCGTGGTGGTGACCAGCGTGTAGCCCATCTCCGGCATCGACTGCAGCTGCCAGTCGAACGCCTCGCGGTAGAAGCGCTGCGCCCGCTCCATGTCGTCCGCGGGTATCTCGAAGTGCACGACCTTGCCGCTCATCTCCGCTCCCTCACCCTCGGAACTGTCCAACCCGGTCCTACCACCACGCGGCGCGGACCACCGCCGCCCGAATGGGCGACGCCGGTCAGGCCTCTGGTGTCGGGATGGTGGGGACCGCGGTGTCGGCGGGCGCCTCCGCGGGCATCAGGATCCACAGGATCGGGTAGACGAGGATCTGGCTGCCCGGGACGACGAGGAGCAGCAGGACGAACAGCAGCCGCGCCGGCCACGGGTCGATCCCGAAGCGACGGCCGAGCCCAGCGCACACGCCGGCGAGCAGCCGGCCCTCGCGCGGGCGGACGAGGCCCTGCTGGCGGAATGAGTTATGGATCTTGTCCATGAGTGTCCTTCGCATCGCTGGTTGGTACGACGCGTCCAGCATGCAATGGAACCCGCGGCGCGGACATCAGGGACCGACCCTGGATTTCCCCTGACTACCCGGTCAGGGCATGGTCGTCCCCACCCTTCCCGCGCGGCAAGGCGCCGGCGGGTTCGTTGCACGCCGTGGATACCGTCACGGGCATGGACAGACCGGCGGGCGGGTCGGCATCGTTCGACCGAGTGGCGGACCGGTACGACGAGACGCGCGGCGGGATGGAGCGCGCCCGCGTGGTGGCCGCGCCGCTGGCGCGGATGCTGCCGCGGGACGGACCGGCGCTCGAGGTCGGCATCGGCACCGGCATCGTCGCCGCGGCGCTGGCCGAGCGTGGGATCGACGTGGTCGGCATCGACCTGTCACCGGCGATGCTCCGACATGCGCAGCGGCGCGCTCCGGGCCGGGTCGCGAGGGCCGACGCGCTCCACCTGCCGATCCGGACCGGGTCCGTGGCCGCCGCGTACCTGGTGCACGTGGTGCACCTGGTGACCGACATGGAGAGGGTGCTGGCCGAGGTCGTCCGGGTGCTGCGACCCGGCGGGGTCATCGTGGTCTCGGCGACCCGTGACACCGAACCGCCGGCCACGGACGTGCATGAGGTCCTGGTCGAGCTCGAGCGTGCGATCGGCCGCAGGCCCGAGCGACCCGATCGCGAGGAGCTTGTGATCGCGCTCGCCCGAGCCGCCTCGCTCGAGCTCGCCGACACGGCCGCGTACCCCCTGCCGCACCTGTCGGCCTCGCCGGCCGAGGTGGCCGCGCGGGTCACCGAGCGGTCCTGGTCGTGGATGTGGGACCCGCCGGACACGGTCTGGCAGCCGGCGGCACGGCGGGCGGTCGATCGCCTGCGCACCCTGCCGGACCAGGACGTCGCGCGGGGCGGAACGCCGCCGGCGCGGCTGCTCGCGTTCCGCCGCCCCACACCGTCTCCGGGGTCCAGCTGAAGTCGTAGCGCAGCTCAGAGCGAGCCGCGACGCCACGGTCCGGTGATGGCGAACGTGATCCCCGGGCTCTGGATGTTCACGAACAGCCAGTTACCGCTCGTCGGCTCGAACGTCGCGCCGCACCACTCCGAGGTGGTGTAGCTGCCCGGCGCGATGCCCGGCTTGCCCGGCACACCGCCGGGCGGCACCACCACGTTGTTCGCGGCGAAGCGGAAGATCTCGCCGTCCGTGGTGAGCCCGTGCAGGTACTCCACGCCGCTGCCGTCCTCGCAGAGCACGATGCCGCCGCGCGGGCTGACCGCGATGTTGTCGGGGTTGTTGAGGACCGCGGCATCCGGCGAGGCGAACAGCACCCGCATCGCCCCGGAAGCCGGCTGGTACTCGAACACCTGGCCCTGGCCGGTCGGCCCGCCGCTGGTGGAGACGACGTAGACGGTGCCGCGCGAGTACCAGGCGCCCTCGAGCCGGGCGAAGACCGCGCCGCCCTTGGCGATGCCCTGGTCCACCGTGCTGGTCGCGCCGGGCGCAGGGTCCGGGTTGTCGATCGGCACCCAGGAGGTGCTGGCGTACGTGGTGCCCGTGCCGTCCCGGCGGGTGTCGTACGGGCCGCCGTTGATCACCAGCATCTCCAGCGCGCCACCCGCGGCCAGCTCCCCGCGCCGGCTCGGCCGGAACCGGTAGAGCCCGGAGGGGTTCGCGTCCTCGGTCTCGTACACCCAGCCGGTTGCTGGGTCGACCGCGACGGCCTCGTGCGTGAACCGACCCATCGCCCGCAGCGGCCGCGGGTCGCCGTTGCCCGACATCGGCACCTCGAAGACGTACCCGTGCCGTGTGCCCGTCCGTGGGTTGACGACCGTGGTCTCCTCGCAGGTCAGCCACGATCCCCACGGCGTCGGCCCGCCCGCGCAGTTGCGGATGGTGCCGGACAGGCTCGCCTCGCTCCCGGTGAACTCGCCCGCGTCCGGGTCGAACACCAGCGTGGACGTGCCGCCGTTGGCGTCCGGGTCGTACGCCGGGTCGGTAAACTTGCCGCTGAAGCTGCCCTGCTCGTGGTTGCGGACCAGCGTGACCTCGTCGCCGCGGCGGAACGCGGCCATTCCGTCGTGCGCGCTCGGCGTCGGCGTGCCGTCGCTCATCCGATCGCCGGTCCACGAGTAGCTGATGTACTCGAAGCCGCGCGGGAGCAGCAGCAGTTCGAGCCCGGTGGCAAGGTCGCGGGTCGGAAACAGCGGCCCGTAGTCGGGGCTGAACGGCTGCTTCGACAGCGGCGCAGCGCCCGCGGTGCGGGCGGCGAGGGCCTCCATCGGGCCGAGCGCCGCGAGTCCTCCGGCGACGGTGGCGCCGAGCCGCAGGAAGCCCCGGCGGTCGAGACCGTCCCCGGCGTCGGGCGTGGTGTCGGGCGAGCCCGGCTGCCGGTCGGCGGAGGTGGTGTCTGCCATGACGCGTTCCTCCTTCTGGGGGGAGCCAGCCTCGGCCACCCTCACGAACCGACCTGACACCTCCATGGGGAGCGGGCGACACTCCGGTGAACGCTCAACGACGCCCCCAGTCACTTCGGGACATACGACGCCGAGTTCGAGGCGGCCAAGGCGAAGCTGTTCAGCTGACTCGACCGCCTGACCTGTCGAGCCGGTGCCTTTCCGGCGCTCGGCGGGGCGTGCCGGGCACGGCAAGGGGCACAATCGAGCCGTGGCCGACGTGATCGGCACGCCACCTCGTCGCCCGCCCCTGCGGTGGACGCCGTTCCTGCTGCCGCTGGCGCTCGTCGCCCTGGTCGGGTACGCGCTCGTCGGCGGCCAGGGCACGCCGGCCCCGCTGGACGTCGACGACGGTGGCCCGCCGGTCGCCCCCGCACCGCCGGAGGAACCGTGGCTGGCGGCCCGGCCCGGCACCGGCCCGAGCGGCCTCCGGCTCCTCCTCGACGGCCGGACCCCGCGGCTGGTCGACGCGGCCACCGGCCAGCAGAGTCCGGTGCCCGGCCTGCGGCTGGCCGACGGTGCGTACGTCCAGCTGCTCTCGCTCGGCGGGACCACCGTCGGCGTGTCCGAGCAGTACGGCCGGGGCGGCGGGCTCTACCTGCTCCGGCCGGGCGAGGAGCCGATGCTGCTGGGGGTGGACGGCGCGGTCACGCCGGCGCGTACCGGGGAGCTGGTCATCGCGGCGCACCGTGCCGACGGCACCACGGTCAGCGGCTTCACCATGGACCGGCGGCTGCGCTGGCAGTGGCGGGTGCCCGGGGTCGCCACGGTGCTCGGTGACACGGCGTACGGGCTGGTTCTCACCCGTCCCATCGACCCGCGCGGGCGGGCCGGTGGGCTGCTCCTGGTCGACCGCCGGACCGGGGCCGTGCGGCGGTTCATGGGGCCGGCCGAGGCGGGGGTCACGGCCGGCGAGCGCGCGGTGGCCTGGCTGCCCAGCCAGTGCGTGCCGTGGTGCCCGCTCATGGTCACCGACCTCGCGACTGGGGCCATCCGCCGCTACGACCTGCCCTACGACCGGGTGCCGACCGGCGGGGCGTTCTCGCCGGAAGGGACGCGGATCGCGCTGCGGTTCTCCGCCGTGCCGACCGCCTCGACCTACTCCTCGCTGCGCGGCTTCGTCGCCGTGCTGGACCTCGAGTCGGGATACCTCACCTACGTCACCGGCCTGCGCAGCCCGGTCGGACGGGACATCGAGGTCGCCTGGTCGCCGGACGGGCAGTGGCTGGCGCTCGATGTGAAGTGGGTCGACCGGCAGCGGATCGCGCTGTGGCGGGACGGCGAGGACCTGGTCGTGCTGCCCACCGTCATCCCCGGCGATCCCCGCCAGGCCGGCCTCGCCGCCGCACCCTGAGAGGCATCGTGGGCAGCCCACGGCCGCTCAGTCGATCGTCCCCCGCGGTACGACCCACGCATGCGGCTGTCCTGTCGTCGCCGCGATGTGCTCGAAGTCGGCGTCGTAATGCAGGATCACGGCGCCATGATGTTCGGCCACCGCAGCGGTGAGCAGGTCGATGACTCCGGCGGCGCGGTGGTGACCTCTGGCGGCCATGCGCATCTGGACGTCTCGGGCCCGCTCCGCGATCACCTCGCTGATCGGCAACACGAGGTAGGCGCGCCGACGGCGTTCGCCGATCGCGCGAACGTCGCTGAGGTCCCGCCCGGAGTAGCCGGCCTCGAGGTCGACGGTGACGCAGGTGGCTGCCGCGCGATCGGCGATGATGCCCGCGATGACGGCGCGGACAAGCGGACTCCCGGTTCTGGCGTGTGCCGACGTATCGATCAGGTAGAGCTGACCCGGGCCGACCGGCACGGTCACCGACGGGCCTGCCGCATAACCTCTGGATCGGTGATGTCAGGGCCGACGCCGAGCGCGTACGGATCGTCAAGGAGCTGCTCGATGCGGCGACGGCGGTGGGCCACGAAGTCGAGCGCCGCGTTCACCGTGTCCTTCTTCGTCGTGGTGCCCAGCTCCTTCGCGGCAAGCGCGAGCGCCTCGTCGTCCAGGTCGATCACCGTCTTCATATGTCCGAGGCTACTGTCGCAGATATACCGCTGGCAACCTCAGGACTGTCGCCGGTCGCCGAGGACGTCCTCCGGGAGCAGGACGGACAGGTCCTGCAGGGTCGGCGACGCCATGCCGCGCAGCCGGCGGGCGTGCCGGGTGATCGCCTCGTCGAGGAGCTGGCGGGCGGCCCGCCCGTAGCCGAACGACGGCCCGCGCGGGGCGGAGACGAAGTGCGCGCGCAGCGCGGCGACGGTCGCCGCCGTGTACTCGTAGCCGGCGGCGGCCGCGTGCTGGCTGACGATGGTGACGAGCTCGTCGCTGGTGTAGTCGGCGAAGTGGACGCGGTGCGAGAACCGGGACGACAAGCCTCAGCCGGGTTGCACACAAACGAAGGGTGGGGCGGACGGGACTCGAACCCGTGACCGATCGATTATGAGTCGACTGCTCTAACCGGCTGAGCTACCGCCCCGTGGCGACCATACCCGCCGCGAGGCCGCCTCCCGGCCCGGGAACAGGCGCCCGGCGGCGCCGGCTTGTAGCCGGCATGAGAGCGATCATCTACTCCGAGCCGGGTGACCCCGACGTGCTGCGTCTGGTCGAGCGCCCGGTGCCCGAGCCGGGACCGGGCGAGGTCCGGGTCGCCGTGCAGGTCTCCGGGGTGAACCCCACGGACTGGAAGGCCCGCCGCCGCTTCGCCACCGGCGGGCCGTTCGCGGAGGTGGTGCCGAACCAGGACGGCGCGGGCATCGTCGACGCCGTCGGCCCGGGCGTCGAGCGGCTGCGCCCGGGCCAGCGGGTCTGGCTATGGGACGCCGCCTGGCAACGCGCGAACGGCACCGCGCAGGAGCAGGTCGTGCTGCCGGAACGGCAGGTGGTCCCGCTGCCCGACGGCGCGACGTTCGACGTGGGCGCCAGCCTCGGCATCCCGGCGCTGACCGCGCACCGTTGCCTGACGGTCGGCGAGGGCGGCCCGGATCGGCTCGGCCCGGGCACCCTGGCCGGGCGGACCGTGGTCGCCGCCGGCGGCGCCGGTGCCGTCGGCAACGCCGCGATCCAGCTGGCCCGCTGGGCCGGCGCGACCGTGGTCACCACGGTGAGCAGCCCGGAGAAGGCAGCGCTGGCGCGCGCCGCGGGCGCGCATCACGTCGTCAACTACCGCACCGAGGACGCCGCCGCCGCGATCCGCGCCGCCGCGCCGGAGGGCGTGGACATCGTCGTGGAGGTAGCGCCCGGCCCGAACGCCGCGCTCGACCTTGCCGTGCTCGCGCCGGCCGGCACCGTCGCGGTGTACGAGGGCGGCGGCTCCGAGCTCGCCCTGTCCGGCCAGCTGGTCCACCGCAATGCCCGCTACCAGCTGGTCTACACCTATACCGTGCCGGAAACGCCGAAGCTGAACGCGGTCGCGAGCGTCGCCGCCGCCGCTGCGGACGGCGCGGTGCGGGTCGGCGAGGAGGCCGGCCTGCCGCTGCACCGGTTCCCGCTGGAACGCACCGCGGACGCGCACGCCGCCGTCGAGGCCGGCGCTATCGGCAAGGTGCTCATCGACGTCGCGCCGGCCCGGCCCGGGGGTTGACAGGCGGCTGGTCGCAGGGAAGCGTCCGACCGATCGGATGATCACCACCGGGCCCGCCGGCCCGAGTCCACGTGAGGACCGTCGATGACACAGCCCGATCAGATCGTCGACAGTCCGGTCGGCTGGGTATCCAGGCACATCCGCGAGTACGTGGCGACCGGCGGCCGCAAGGGCCACCGCAAGTGGGGGATGGACTGCCTGCTGCTCATCACGCGCGGCCGGCGCACCGGCACGCTGCGCCGCACCGCCCTGTTCTACGGCCGGGACGGCGACCGGTACGTCGTGGTCGGCTCCAGCGGCGGCCAGGCCGTCGACCCGGGCTGGTGCCTCAACCTGCGCGCCGATCCCGTGGTCGGCGTGCAGGTCGGTGCGGAGACGTTCGCCGCCCGCGCGCGCATCGCGGAGGGCGAGGAGCGGGAGCGGCTGTGGCGGCTGATGGCCGACCTCTGGCCGGAGTACGAGAGCTACCGCGCCAGGGCCGCCAAGGCCGGCCGCGAGATCCCGGTGGTGGTCCTGGAACGCTGACCCGGTCATCCCACCCGAGACTCCGCTAAACCCCGCCCAGGAAGGATGCCGATGGAGGCGCTACAGGGGGTCGCGCTGGTCGCGGCCACGATCACCACGGGTCTCGTCGCCGGCCTGCTCTTCGCGTACGCGGTGTCGGTCATGCCCGCGCTCCGGCAGACCGACGACCGCACGTTCGTCGAGGTCATACAGCGAATCAACGTGGCGATCGTCAATGGGTGGTTCCTGACGTGCTTCGTCGGCGCGCTCGTGTTCACCGTGCTGGCCGGGTTGCTCCACGTCGGCGCCGACTCGCGGTCCGTCCTGCCCTGGATCGTGGCCGCGTTCGTGCTGTAC
This sequence comes from Actinomycetota bacterium, assembly GCA_046744115.1. Classification (GTDB taxonomy): domain Bacteria; phylum Actinomycetota; class Actinomycetes; order Mycobacteriales; family CADCTP01; genus JBKOXW01. The sequence continues at coordinate 7,677 of JBKOXW010000228.1, forward strand.
GGCGCCGCGCTGGTCATCACCGGCCGCGTCAACGTGCCGCTGAACAACGCGCTCGCCACGGCGGGGGAGCCCAACCGGATCCCCGACCTCGCCGCGGTGCGGGAGCACTTCGAGTCCGCCTGGGTCCGCTGGAACATCGCCCGTACGGTCGCAGCCACGGCTGCGCTCGGCTGCCTCGCCTGGGCGCTGGCCCAGTACGGGCGAACGGCCCTCTAGGACCGGATGGTGTCGTCGACGGAACCACCGGCCGCACCGTCCTGGTCGATGCCCCGCGGGCTGATCGTCCTGCTCGGGCTCGCCGGCGCCACCGTCGCCGTTGCCGGCCTGCGCGGCTTCGCGGACATCGCGGCTCCCGTCTTCCTGGCCCTGATGCTCACGGTCGCGGTGCACCCGCTGCAGGGCTGGCTGCAGCGGCGGGGCTGGCCGACGTGGCTCGCCATGCTGGCCACGCTGGCCAGCGTCTACCTGATGCTGGCGGCGCT
>JBKOXW010000326.1:0-4059 GCA_046744115.1 Actinomycetota bacterium
GCCGGCTGCACCCGCGGCCACGCGACCGAGAACCGGTACGCGGTCAGGCCGAGCTCGGCCGCGAGCCCGACGTCGTCGCGGTAGCGGTGGTAGTGGTCGACGGCCACGTCGCCGGTGCCGCCGCCCCGGATGGTGCCGGGCCGGTGGCTGAACGTGTCCCAGATGGACGGTCCGCGGCCGTCCTCGGCGACGGCGCCCTCGATCTGGTAGGCGGCGGTCCCCGCCCCCCAGATGAAGCCCGCCGGCATCGCGTCGTCGGGCAGCGTGGCCAGTGCGGCGGCGGGCGTCGCCGCGGCGCCGACGGTCGGTATGACCAGCTCCTCGGTCACGCCTTCAGCGCGCCTTCCATGATGCCGCCGATTATCTGCCGGCCGAAGATCACAAAGACGGCCAGCAGCGGCAGGGTGGCCAGGGTCAGGCCGGCGAAGACCTGCGCGTAGTCGGAGTAGTAGCCCTCCGACAACGCGGCGAGCGAGAGCTGCACGGTTGGGTTCTCCAGGTTCAGGACCGCGTACGGCCACAGGAACTCGTTCCAGGTCTGCATGAACGTGAACAGCCCGAGCACCGCCGCCGCCGGTCGCAGGGCCGGCAGCACGACGTTCCAGAAGATGCGGAACGTCGAGCAGCCGTCCACCCTGGCGGCCTCGATCAGCTCGTCCGAGACGGCCTGCGCCGCGTACTGCCGCATCATGAACACGCCGAACCCGGTGACCAGGAACGGCACGATCACCGCCTGCAGCTCGCCGACCCAGCCGAGCCGCACCATCAGGATGTAGAGCGGGATGAGGCCGAGCTGCACCGGCACCATCATGGTGGCGATGATCGTCAGCAGCAGCACGTTGCGCCCGCGGAAGCGCAGCTTGGCGAACGCGAAGCCGGCCAGCGAGGAGAAGAAGACCACCGACAGCGTGACCACCGAGGACACGATCGCCGAGTTGGTCAGGCCGAGCATGAACTGCGCGTCCTCATTGGACAGCAGGCGATCGATGTTGTTGCCGAGGTTGCCGCCCGGGGTGAGCACCGGCGGCAGCGTGCTGATCGCGTCGTTCGTTCGGGTCGCGACGACGAACATGAAGTACAGCGGGAAGACCGACAGCAGGCAGCCGAGGATCAGCACGCCGTAGATGAGCGGGCTGGCCTTGTTCAGGCTGGCTCCGCTCTCGCGCCCCCGTGCCCGGCGGCGCGTCGTCGCCGGGCCGGCGATCGTCACCATGATCCCGCTCCTAACTCAGTCAGCCCGTTCGGTTCAGTCAGCACTGTGGAGACGGCGGACAAGGAGGTAGTTTGCCGCCGAGGCGAGAATGATGATCAAGAACAGCACCCACGCCACCGCGGCGGCATAGCCGAAGTCGAACCTGTTGAACGCGTTCTCGTAGACGTACATCGCCGCGGTCTGCGACTGCCGCAGCGAGCCGCCCTGGATGCCGTTCGCCCCGCTGTTGAACAGCAGCGGCTCCACGAACAGCTGGAACCCGCCGATCGTCGAGATGATGACGGTGAACAGGATCGTCGGCCGCAGCAGCGGGATCGTGATCGAGGTGAACTGCCGCCACGCCGAGGCGCCGTCGATCGCGGCCGACTCGTAGAGATCCCGCGGGATCGCCTGCATGGCGGCGAGGTAGATCAGCGCGTTGTAGCCGGTCCACCGCCAGTCGACCATGACCGAGATGGCCGTCCAGGACGACAGCTTGGTGGCCTCCCAGTTGATCGGCGGGTCGACCCCGAGCCCGCCGAGGACCCAGTTGACCATCCCGAAGTCGCGCGCGAAGAGCTGGCCGAAGACGATCGCCACCGCCGCCACCGACGTCGCGAGCGGGATGATGAACGAGAGCCGGAAGAACGTCCGGGCCCGCAACCGCCGGTTGAGCAGGCTGGCGAGCCAGAGGGCGATCGTCAGCTGGGGCACGGTCGCCAGCACGAAAATCCCGGCCGTGTTGAAGAGCGCGTTCCAGAACAGGTCGTCGCCGACGAGCTTGCTGTAGTTGTCCAGGCCTGTCCACGTGTGGTCGCCGATGAGATCCCAGTCGTGCAGCGACACCCAGGCGGTGTAGACGAGCGGGTACAGGCCGAAGATCGCGAAGAGCACGAAGAAGGGCGTGATGTAGAGATAGGGCGAGTACCGGATGTCTGCCAGGCTGAGCCGCTCCCGAAAGGTGGGCTTCGGTGCGGGCGCCGGCCCGCCTGCCTTGCGCCCGAGCATGCGCCCGAACCTGCGGCCGGCCTTGCGGCCGCGCTCGCGGGCATCGCGGGGTGTCTCGACCTCGGTGGTCATCGTGTCCTCCCCCCTTGAGCCTCCGCCGTGGCAGGGTTCCGGTGGCCGACGTGATCGGTGGTGCCGGCGGGGGGCAGGGTCCGCCGCCGGCACCACCGGGCAGGTGGGGGCCGGCGGGCTGGCCGCCGGCCCCGGCGCTCATGCGGCTGCCTGCTCGGCCGCCTTCACGGCCTCAGACCACGCCTTGTCCGCGTCGAGCTGACCCTGCTGCACCGCGAGCAGCGTATTCTCCACGGCGTCGCGGATCGCCTGGTTCCTCGGTCCGAAGTAGACCGGCTTGAGCTCCTTGGCGCCGTTGCCGAAGATCTCGCCGACCGGCGCGTCACCGAAGTACGGGTTCTTGAAGGCCTTCAGCGCCGGGTCGTCGAGCGCCTCCGGCGACGACGGCAGGTTGTTGACCTTCTTGAACGCGGCGATCTGGCCCTGCGGGCTGGTCAGGAACTTGGCGAGTTCGGCGGCCGCCTCGGGGTTCTTGCTCTGCTTCGGCACACCGAGCCACGAGCCGCCCCAGTTGCCGCCCGCGCCCGGCGCGGAGGCCACGTCCCACTTGCCCTTGTTCCCCGGACCCGCCTGGCCCTCGATGTATCCGAGCATCCACGCCGGGCAGGCGATGGTGGCGAACGTGCCGTTCTTGAAGCCGGCGTTCCACTCGTCGGAGAACGCCCGGTAACCGGCGGAGAGGTCGTCGGCGATCATCGCGAGGACCTCGTCGTAGGCCCCCTTGATGATGGAGTTGCTCTCGACGGCGAGGTTGTTGCTGGTGTCGTAGTACGTGTAGCCCGGGCCGGCGCCGGCCTTCTGCACGAGGATCGTGTTGTAGATGTTCGACCCGGCGTCGAACCACTTGGCACCGGTGTTCTTGGCCTTGAACTGGTTGCCGACCGTGACGTAATCCGTCCACTCCGGCCACAGCGCCGCGACCGCCTCGCGCTCGGTGGGCAGCCCGGCCTTCTCGAACAGGTCCTTGCGGTAGCACATGGCCATGCTGCCGACGTCGGTGCCGAGCCCGATGACCTGCTTGCCGTCCGGGGCCAGCCCGTTGCTCCACTTCCAGTCCAGGTAGTTGTCCTTCACGTCGTTCGCGCCGTACTGGGCGAGGTCGACGAAGTTCTGCGGGTTCTCCCGGAACTGGATCATGATGCCCTCTTCGATGGCGACGATATCGCCGGCGCCTGCGCCGGAGGCGAGCCATCGGGTGAGGTTCGTCGTGTAGTCACCGAGCTCGGAGCCGGTGCCGCGTTCGACGATCGTGACGTTCGGGTGGTCGGCCTCGTACTGCTTGTACAGGTCCTCGTAACCGAAGTTGCCGAACACGTTGACGGTCAGGGTGATCTTCTCGTTCGAACCCCCGCCGCCACCACCGGACTCGTCGTCATCACCACACGCCGTGGTCGCGGCCAGAACCGCGGCGAGCGTGAGGCCGAGCGCCGCGGACCCCCGACGGCGCAGCTGGCGGATCATGCGGACCCCTCTCGGATCGGTACTGCGGAATGTGGCGTGCGTCACACGCATGGGAGCGCTCCCAAAACGATGGCGGCAGGACGACGTGCCTGTCAAGGACTTCATGGGAGCGTTCACATCACGAGATGGTCACGAGGCTTCACGCAACGGGACACATGCCGCGGGCACGCCTGGCGCGGCGGGCGCGGCCGGCGGCGAGGCCGCTACGCTCGCGGCGTGATCACCGCGATCGTCATGGTCTCCGCCGCCACCGACCAGATCCCGGAGGTGGCGCAGGCCATCGCCGACATCGAGGGGGTCAGCGAGGTGTACTCGGTGGCCGGCCA
>JBKOXW010000242.1:0-8493 GCA_046744115.1 Actinomycetota bacterium
CGCAGGCTGGGCCGCTGGCGCGGGCGCTGCCGCAGGCCGAGGGGCTGACGCGGACGACGACCGTGACGGTGGCGGTGACGCCGACGCAGGCTGGGCCGCTGGCGCGGGCGCTGCCGCAGGCCGAGGGGCTGACGCGGACGACGACCGTGACGGTGGCGGTGACGCCGGCTGTCGCGCTGGCGCTGGCGGTGACGCGGGCGGTGCCGACGACGGCGACGGCGACGGTGGGGTCGACGCGGCTCGGGACGGGAGCGCCGGCCGGGAGGTCCCGGGCTCGCGCCGGGGCAGCGGCGGAGGACCCTCCATTCGTCCACGTGGAACGGTCGCAGATGGACTGTCCGCAGTGGACGTACGTCTCGCCGGGACTGCCGCCCGCGGCGCGCGGCCGGAGGAGGCCCGGACCAGGATCCACACGCCGAGGGCGAGCAGCACCGCACCGGCCGCCAGCACGGCGATGCCGATCGGCGGGCTTGCTCCGTTCACCGCGTGGTCTCCCGGCTGCGCTGTGGGGGGCGGTCTTCCTACCTTCCTACCCGAACGGCTCGTGGTGGTCCGGTCCAGGAAGCGCGAAATGCCCCGTCCGGTGTGGGCTCGGCGGCGCGGCACCGTTCTCGGTACGTTCCGATGATCAGCCTAGGGTCTGCCCGGCGGCTAGTCCTCCGGTGGGTCCACCTCGTCCGGGTCGATGCCGAGCAGGTTCGCCACCTGCTCCACGACGACCTCGAGGACCAGGTCGGCGAGGTCGGGCCGGTCCAGCGAGCGCACCTCGAGCGGGCGCCGGTAGACGACGATGCGCGGCGGGGTGGAGCGGCCCTGCGCGTCCCGGCCGGCGGGCAGCAGTCGGGCCAGCGGCACGGCGCCGTCCTCGACCACGTCGCTGCCGTAGACCATGGCGTCCGGCGGGCTGTCCGGCACCTGCGGCACGTCCTCGACCGCGAACTCGACCGACTCCAGCTCGCTCGCCCAGCGCCGTTCCAGCTGGTCCACCGCGTCGAGCACCAGGTCGTCGAACTGCTGCGCCCGGCTCCGCGACAGCGGCACGGTCGGCGGGACGAGCCGGCCCCGGAGCCCACGGCCACGGCGGTCCCGTCGACCCGCCGGCCGGCGCGGGGGTTCCTTCGTCATGAGGCGGCGTCCGACGCGAGCACACCGCCGGCGCGCAGCGGCGGACGCCGCCGGGCCAGCACCGTCATGCAGCGCACTCTAGTCCCGGCCCTGGCCCCCGGTCCGGGCACGAGCGGGGGCGGCTGGGCGACACGTCGGGGGCGTGCCCGGCGTACCTGCCGGCCGAGGCGGCCGAGCGGGGCTATGGTGCCGCCGTGAGGCACGTGCGCCGCTGCTCCCGCACCGGGTGCGGCCACTCCGCGGTCGCGACGCTGACGTACGTGTACGCGGACTCGACCGCGGTCGTCGGGCCGCTGGCCACCTACGCCGAGCCGCACAGCTACGACCTCTGCGAGGAGCACGCCCGCCGGCTGACCGCGCCCAAGGGCTGGGAGGTCGTCCGGCACGAGGGCGAGTTCACCCTGCCGGTGCCGAGCAGCGACGACCTGGAGGCGCTGGCGAACGCGGTCCGCGAGGCCGCCCGCCCGGAGCGCCGGGCCGAGCCGGTCGAGGCCGGCCGGGCCGACGGCACCGGCCGGCGCGGCCACCTGCGCGTTGTCACCTTGACCGAGTGAGTCCCCGCGGCGTGGGCCGCCAGCAGGCGGCTGTCCGTCCGCGCCGCAATGCTGGCCGGCTCGCCTCCGCGCTCGCTCCGCTCCTCGGCCCGTACGGGCCTGCGATGCTCACTTCGCTGTCGGCTCGCAATGCTGGCCGGCTCGCCTCCGCGCTCGCTCCGCTCCTCGGCCCGTACGGGCCTGCGATGCTCACTCGCTGTCGGCTCGGTTCGCATCGCATACGCCCCGGTAGGCTCGGCGCCGCCGAGACCGTACGCCCGGGTGAGGGAGGCAGCGCGATGCGGGACCTGTCATCGATCGTCAAGGCGTACGACATCCGCGGTGTCGTGCCCGGCGAGCTCGACGAGGAGATCGCGCGCGCGATCGGCGCGGCGTTCGCGCGGTTCACCGGGGCCGACAGGGTCGTGGTGGCCCGCGACATGCGGGTCTCGTCCGAGCCGCTGGCGGCGGCCTTCGCCGAGGGCGTGACCAGCCAGGGCGCCGGCGTGCTCGACGCCGGTCTCGGCTCCACCGACATGCTCTACTTCGCCGCCGGCTCGCTCGACCTGCCCGGTGCGATGTTCACCGCCAGCCACAACCCGGCCGAGTACAACGGCATCAAGCTGTGCCGGGCCGGTGCGGCTCCGGTCGGGCAGGACTCCGGGCTGGCCGAGATCCGGCGGCTGGCCGAGCAGGGCGTGCCGGCGCGCCCGGGGCCGGCCGGTGCCGTCGAGCGCGTTGACCTGCTCGGCGACTACGCCGCGTACCTGCGCGGGCTCGTCGACCTGTCCGGCATCCGGCCGCTGACCGTCGTCGTCGACGCGGGCAACGGGATGGGCGGCTACACCGTGCCGGCGGTGCTGTCGGACACGGTCCTGCCGGCGCTGCCGCTGCGCATCGTGCCGCTGTACTTCGAGCTGGACGGCTCCTTCCCGCACCACGAGGCGAACCCGCTGAAGCCGGAGAACCTGCGCGACCTGCAGGCCACGGTCCGCGCCAGCGGAGCCGACATCGGCCTCGCGTTCGACGGCGACGCCGATCGGTGCTTCGTGGTGGACGAGCGCGGCGAGCCGGTCTCCCCGTCGGCGGTCACCGCGCTGGTCGCCACCCGGGAGCTGGTCAAGGAGCCCGGCGCGACGATCATCCACAACCTGATCGTGTCGAAGGCGGTGCCGGACATCGTGCGCGAGCACGGCGGCGTGCCGGTCCGGACCCGGGTCGGGCACTCGTTCATCAAGGAGGAGATGGCCCGCACCGGCGCGATCTTCGGCGGAGAGCACTCGGCGCACTACTACTTCCGCGACTTCTGGCGGGCGGACACCGGCATCCTGGCCGCAATGCACGTGCTCGCCGCGCTTGGCGAGGCCCCGGCCGGGCAGAGCCTGTCCGAGCTGACCCGTGACTTCGCCCGGTATGCCGGCTCGGGCGAGGTCAATTCGACGGTGTCCGACGCGGCCGCGCGGATGTCCGCGGTCGAGAAGGAGTACGGCGGGCGGGACGGCGCCCTGGTCGACCATCTCGACGGGCTCACCGTCGACCTGCCGGACCGAGGCTGGTTCAACCTGCGGCCGTCGAACACCGAGCCGCTGCTCCGGCTGAACGTCGAGGCGGCCGACGAGGCGGCTATGTCCGCGCTTCGAGACGAGGTGCTCGCGATCGTGCGTACCTGATCCGGCGGCCCCGATCCGGCAGCCCAGATCCGCGGCCCTGAACCGGCGGCCTCAGCGACGGACCGACCGACGAACCCGAGAGGAGCCACCGAATGAACCTTGACCCGATGCTGCTCGAGATTCTCGCCTGCCCGTGCGACCAGCACGCCCCGCTGCGCATCGGGACGCGGGACGACCCCAACGCCGAGGTGCTGGAGTGCACCCGGTGCCGGTCGCGCTTCCCGGTCCGCGACGACATCCCGGTGCTGCTGCTGGACGAGGCGGAGCCGGGGCCACAGGGCATCGGGGCGCTGGTCGACGACGAGGCTCCGGACCCTGCCGGCTCTGCCGGCCCGGCCGGCCCTGCCGGCCCTGCCGGCCCTGCCGGGTCCTCCGGGTCCGCGGGCTGAGGCCCTGGTCGGACACCGGTCATCGTGATGAGCCCGCTGCTGGACGAGTCGGTCCTGGACGACCCGGACCGGATCGCCCGCGCCGACCGCGAGGGCCTGCTGCGGTCCGTCGCGACCGCCGGCGCCCAGCTACGCGAGAGCGTTCAGCGCACCGCCGAGGCCGGCCTGGACGAGTACCTCGACGGCGTGCGGCCGCGGGCGGTCCTGCTCGCCTGCGACGCCCCGGCCCGCCCGGCCGCGCTGGCTATCGCCGCGCTGGCCAGCCACTCGGACGTGCCTGCGCCGGTGCTCGTGCACGACGAGCCGACCCTGCCGGTCTGGGTCGGCGCCGCCGACCTCGTGCTGGCCGGCGCGTACACCGGCGCCGACGAGCGCACCTCGACCGTGGCCGACGCCGCCGCCCGGCGCGGCGTGCCGGTGGTCGGCGCCGGCCTCGCGCCGTCGCTGCTGGAGGAGGTGTGCGTGCGGGGGCGGGCGCCGTACGTGCCGGTCGCTGCCGGACGGCCGCCGTCGACCGCCTTCTGGGCGCTGCTGGCGCCGCTGCTGGTGGCGGCCGGGCGGGTGGGGCTGGCGGAGGTGGCGCGGGAGGATCTCGCCTCGGCCGCCGACCTGCTCGACTCGGTCAGCGACCGGTGCCGGCCGACCAGCGAGACGTTCGTCAACCCCGCGAAGTCGCTCGCCGTCGACCTGGCGGCGTCGCTGCCGGTGGTGTGGGGCACCTCGCCGCTCGCCGGGGCAGCGGCGCACCGGTTCGCCGGGCAGCTGGCCGCGCACGCCACGTTCCCGGCGATCTGGGGCGCCCTGCCACACGTGGCGTACCACGACGGCGGCGTGCTGGACGGGGGAGGGCTGTCGGACACCGGGCCGGAGGAGGCCGACTTCTTCGCCGACCGGGTGGACGAGCCTGCCCCGCGCCGGCCGCGGCTCGTGCTGCTGCGTGACCTGGAGGAGGCACCCGATGTCCGCGGCCAGGTCGAGATCGTGGCCGACTCGCTGCGGCAGCGGGCCGTGCCGGTCACCGAGCTGGCGGCCGAGGAGGGCGGGCCGGTGACCCGGCTGGCGTCGCTGGTCGCGCTGCTCGACTTCGCGAGTGTCTACACGGGACTGGTGCTCGGCGTGGACCCAGCCGCGACGCGCACCGGCCAGGTGACCGATGGGTGGAGCAGATGAGCGCGAGCGGCGGTACCAGAGCGATCATCGCGGCGCTGGCGGCGAACGTCGGCATCGCTATCGCGAAGTTCGTCGGCTACCTGATCACCGGGTCGTCGTCGATGCTGGCCGAGTCGGCTCACTCCGTCGCCGACTCCGGCAACCAGGCCTTGCTGCTGGTGGGTGGCCGGCGGGCCCGGCGGCAGGCGACCGAGGAGCACCCGTTCGGCTACGGCCGCGACCGGTACTTCTACGCGTTCGTGGTCGCGCTCGTCCTGTTCACCCTCGGGTCGCTGTTCTCCCTGTACGAGGGCTACCACAAGCTGTCCGAGCACGAGCCGCTCACCTCGCCGATCGTGGCGGTCGTCATCCTGGTGGTGGCGATTGGGCTCGAGTCCTTCTCGCTGCGCACGGCCGTGATCGAGTCCAACCACGTCCGCGGGTCGGCGAACTGGGTCCAGTTCGTCCGGCGGGCCAAGGCGCCGGAGCTCCCCGTCGTGCTGCTCGAGGACATGGGCGCCCTGCTCGGCCTGGTCTTCGCGCTGACCGGCGTCTCGCTGTCGGCGATCACCGGCGACCCGGTCTGGGACGCTATCGGCACGCTGGCCATCGGCGTGCTGCTCGGCGTCATCGCGATCATCCTCATCCTCGAGACGAAGAGCCTGCTCATCGGCGAGGCGGCCACTCCGGACGCGGTCGCCCGGATCCGCGCCGCGCTCGTCGGCCAGGGCGTCGACAGGGTCATCCACCTGCGCACCCAGCATCTCGGCCCGGACGAGCTGCTCGTGGCGGCGAAGATCGCGATGCCGCGCACCACCAGCCTGGACCGGGTCGCGACCGCGATCGACGAGGCCGAGCGGCGGGTACGGGCCGCCGAGCCCGCCGCCCGGGTGATCTACCTGGAGCCCGACCTGGACCGGTCGCCGCCGTCCCGCCGGCCGACCGGCGAACCGGAGATGCCGGAGTTCGCCGATCCCCAGGATCACCGTGCGTGACGGCGCCTCGGGCGCCGTGGCGTCCGTACGGCGGCCGGCTGGCGCCGCCGGGCCGGGGAGGTAGTCTCGGCCGCCGTGCAATCGAGGCGGCAGTCGAGGCGCAGGCGGGAGTGCGATGGTCGACCTGCTCGACAACCCGGTGCGCGAATACGCGTGGGGCTCGCGGACCGCGATACCTGAGCTGCTCGGCCGCGCTCCGTCGGGTGAGCCCGAGGCCGAGCTGTGGATGGGAGCCCACCCGGCGTCCCCGTCGCTGGCGCGGCGAGCGGGCCGGACGGACTCGCTGCTGAGCCTCATCGAGTCCGACCCGGTGGGTGAGCTGGGCGCGGCCGTGGTCGACCGGTTCGGGCCGAGGCTGCCGTTCCTGCTCAAGGTGATCGCCGCGGACGCTCCGCTGTCGTTGCAGGCGCATCCGAACTCCGAGCAGGCTAGGGAGGGCTTCGCCGACGAGCAGGCGCGCGGGATCCCGCTGGACGCGCCGAACCGCAACTACAAGGACCCGAACCACAAGCCGGAGCTGCTTGCCGCGCTGACCCCGATGGAGGCGTACTGCGGGTTCCGGCCGCCCCGCGACTCGCTGCGGCTGCTGGAGACCCTCATCGAGGCCGGCCGCTCGCGCCCGCTCGGTGGGCAGCTCGGTCCGTACGCGGCCGCGCTGCGCGCCCGGCCCGGCCGGGACGGGCTGCGCGAGGTGGTCACCGGCGTGCTGACCCTGCCGGTGCGTCGCCGGCGCGCGCTGGTCGACGCGGTCGCCGAGGCGTGCGTGGAGGTCGGCGCCGCCGAGGAGGAGTTCGCCGCGGAGCTGGCGATGGCCGCCGACCTGGCGAAGCGCTATCCGGGCGATCCGGGCGTGGTCATCGCGCTGCTGCTCAACCTGGTCCGGCTCGAACCGGGGCAGGCGGTCTTCCTGCCCACCGGCAACCTGCACTCCTACCTGCGCGGCACCGGCGTGGAGATCCTGGCGAACTCGGACAACGTGCTGCGCGGCGGCCTGACGACCAAGCACATCGACGTGCCCGAGCTGCTCCGGGTGCTCGACGTGACCGCCGGGCCGGCGCCGGTGGTGCAGCCGCGGACGGTCGGCGCGGAGCTGGTGTACGAGGTGCCGGTGCCCGACTTCCGGCTGTCCAGGATCGAGCCGGCCGGTGCTTCCGCGATCATCGGCGACGCGGGTCCGCAGATCCTGCTGACCGTCGACGGCGAGGTCAGGGTGGCCGACCGGGGCGGTTCCGGCGTCTCGTTGCCGCGCGGCGCGGCCGCGTGGGTACCTTCCGGTCGGCAGGTCACGATCGCCGGCACCGGCACGGTCTACCGCGCCACGACCAACCTCGACTAGCGCCCGCCCTCCCGAACAGCTCGCGGTCTGCTCGGCAGCTGGATGCTCAGTCGGCGGAGCCGACGCAGCGGCGGAGCAGCTCGTCCACCCGGCGGGCCAGCTCCTCCTCGCCCAGCTCGACCGGACCGAGCGTCTCGGCCCAGGTCCGGCTCTGCGCCTGGGCGTCGATCCATTCGAGCGCGCCGCTCCATCGCTGCCGCCCGCCGCCGGCGGGCTCGACGAGGGCGACGTGCGCGGCGTACCGATCCGACCGCAGCTGGACCCCGGCGACGCCGGTCGAGCCGGTCTCGGCGCAGGCGTCGTAGCCCAGCGCGCGGAGCAGGCGGGCGAGCCCGGCCGGGTTCGCCGGCTCGACGCCGACGTCCGGGGCCACCACCGAGGTGCGCTCCCACGGGATGGCGCAGAGGAACCTCGCCTCGCCCGGGAACGTCCGGCCCCCGACGTCCGCCTGCAGCGACTCCCGGCACTCGGCCGCCAGGTCGGTGGCCGCCTCGAGCACCCGCTCGACCGCCCCGAGCAGCCGGCTCAGGCTCGGATGGCCCGCCTGGTCGTGCGCGGCGAGCACGGCAGCCTGCAGATGCCGCCGGGCGGACTCGACCTGGCGCGCCACCGTTGCGAGTGCCGCCTGGTCCGTCCCGTCCAGGTCTGCTACGTGCGTCTTGTCCGCGCGACGTTCCGGCGTGGCCCGCTCCGCTACCGCTGCTGCGTCCTCGGCGGGGTCCGGCACGAGGGTGAGCTGCGGGGTTCCGGGCTGGGTCGCGTGCGCGGGCTCGTCCCGGTACGGGTCGGCCGGCTCGGCCGCTTCCGCCTCGACACCCGCGGCGTGCGCGGGCAGGTCGCCGTTCGGGACGGACGGTTCGGCCCGCAGCACGTTCCGCTCGTCGGGCCTCGCGGCGGCATGCTCGCCGTAGTCCACCGCGCCGTCGGTCTCCCCGTCCGACGTCCAGGGCGTCCGGTCGCCCGTTACCGCCACCGGCTCGTCGGGCGTACCCCGCCGAGCCGCCCTGGATGGCTGCTCGACGAAGGCATCGGGCCAGGTCGACTCCGGCATCGCCGGCCGGTCGGCCGCGGACGCATCGAACGCCGGCGCGCCCGACGGCGGCCCGACCGGGAACAGACCTGGCGAGCTCGGCTGCGCCGGCCCGGCGGGCGGCCAGCCTGCTCGCTCATACCCGGCCGCCGCCGCGTCCGGTGCGGGCTGCGGCGTCCCCGACGGCGTCGGCCCAGCCTGCGGCCAGCCGGCCGGCGCGTGCCCTGTCTCTTATACACATCTCCGAGCCCACGAGACAAGTTCTA
>JBKOXW010000142.1:0-2730 GCA_046744115.1 Actinomycetota bacterium
GGCCGGCGCCGCCGCCAGCGTCGAGGACTCCGACGACCCGGACCGGGATGCCCGCTCGGCCGCGGCCGCCGCGGCGGCGCGCTGCGCCGCCGCCTCCCGCAGCGCCTGCTGCCTCGCCCGCTCCCGGGCGGCCGCGAGCTCCTGCGCACGCTTCCACGCCTGGTACCGCTCCCGCTCGGCGACCAGGCCGTTCAGCCGCACCCGGGCGGCCTGCAGCTGCGCGGCCAGTGTCGCCTTCTGCTGCTGCAGCGCGGCGAGCGTGGCACGGGAGGCGGCGACCTTCCGCTCCGCCTCCGCCTTCGCCCGCGCCGCCCGCACGGTGGCCTCGCGCTGCTCGATCAGTGCCAGGCGGGCAGCCGACTCCTTGTTCGCCCGGCGCACCTTCGCCCGGTCCAGCGCGCCCAGCGCGTCCAGCTGCCGGTGGCTGGCGTAGCTGAGCAGGTCGGCCTTCTGCACCAGGTCGGTCGGGCTGGTCGCGCCGAACAGCGCGGTCGCCGAGCTCACCGTGCTGCCCTGCATGTAGCTGCCGCGGGCGAACCGGCCGAAGTCGTCGCGCGCCTCGCGCACCGCGCGCTCGGCCGCGTCCGCCGCCGACCTGGCCTGCCGGGCCCGTGTCGTGGCGGCGCCGAGGTCGACGACGGCCTTGTGGTAGCGCTCGACGGCGAGCTCGGCCGCGTCCGTTGCGCGCCGCATGTCGCCGTCGGCCTTGGCGACGAGCCCGGTCAGCCGCCCGACCTCGCCGGCTTTGCGAGCCCGCTCCTGCTGTGCCGCGGTGATCTCGCGGTCGCTCGGGTTCCGCGGGCGTGCCTGCGCCGCCGGCGCGAGCAGCGACACGACGAGGCCGGCGACGACCGCGCAGACGGCGGCACGCCCGACCGCGACGCGGACCGATGCCCCCGTTGCGCGCACGGCGACCTCCTGAAGCGGCTCAGCGGGTTACCTTGCCACCAGAGCCACTCCAGCGCCACCTGTAACATAGAAGTTCAGCTACAACTGTGGTCCCAGTCCGGATGTTAGTGATTTATCGGGCAGGAGCTTGCGTCGCTCCCGCCACCGCTCGAACGCGCGGGCGCCGACGATCACCAGCGCCACGTACACCCACCCGAGCAGCACGTCCACGACGTAGTGCTCGCCCGCGTAGACGAGCACCACCCCCATCAGCACGGCGTAGCTGACCAGCAGCGTCCTGATCCACCAGCGCCGGCCGGCCCAGAAGAACACGGCGATCAGCGCGGCGTATGCGGTGTGCAGCGACGGCACCGCCGCGACCGGGTTGACCGCCAGCTGCCCCTTCGACAGCACCTGGCCGGCCCTGGTCAGGCCGATCTCGTACCAGCCGCGGGAGGAGATACGGACCACCGGCTCGATCACGCCCTCGCGGGCGGCATACCACGGCGGCGCGGCCGGCAGGAGCACGTACGTGACCAGTCCGGCAAAGGCCAGCATGACCACCCGAGTGGCGAAAGCGACCCAGCGCTCCCGGTTGCGCACCCACAGCACCGCCGCGATCGCGGGGGTGGCCAGGAAGTGCGAGGCGTAGATCAGCGAGACGAAGCCGTCGTACCAGCGCGGGTCGCCGGCCACGTACAGGTGATCCTGCAGCCACGCGGTCGGCAGCACGCCGCGGCACACCCAGCGCTCCACCGCGGCGATGTCCGAAACGTGGATCGGCATGCCCAGCCCGTCGGCGATGCCGCGGCTGAGGTCGTAGACCACCAGCACCCCGGTGAACGGCAACCAGTCGAGCAGCACCCGCCGGAACGAGCCCCAGCCCTCCCCCAGGCAGCGGATGCCGAGCGCGCCGAGCACCCAGAGCAGCAGGCTCTCCCGGTCGGTGGGCACGCCCAGCACGGCGATGAAGACGAGCAGCGCGGCGACGTACCCGATCGCGGCCCGCCGGCGGATCCGGCGCCAGTGGGCCTCGCGCTCGACAACATCCGGCAACCCGCCGTTCAGCGTGATGTCGGGTGCCGGCACCCGGACAGGGTACGTACCGCGCCCTCCAGCCCGCGCATGACCCTCCGCCTGGGATGGAAGGATGAAGTGCATGCCAGCCAGTCGCACGCCAGCCAGCGCAGACAGTGTCGGGGCCCGGGCCGAGCTGCGACTCGGCGACGGGACGTACGAGATCTTCCGCCTAGCCGCCGTGGACGGCGCGCAGCGGCTGCCGTTCAGCCTGAAGATCCTGCTGGAGAGCTTGCTGCGCACCGAGGACGGCGCGAACATCACCGCCGACGACATCCGCGCGCTGGCCGCCTGGGACCCGTCGGCGGAGCCGAGCCGGGAGATCCAGTTCACCCCGGCCCGGGTGGTGATGCAGGACTTCACCGGAGTGCCGGCGGTGGTGGACCTGGCCACGATGCGGGAGGCGATGCGCGACCTCGGCGGCGACCCGGGCCGGATCAATCCGCTGTCCCCCGCCGAGCTGGTCATCGACCACTCGGTGATCGCGGACGTGTTCGGCCGCCCGGACGCGTTCGAGCGCAACGTCGAGTTCGAGTACGGCCGCAACCGGGAGCGCTACCAGTTCCTGCGCTGGGGGCAGACCGCGTTCGACGACTTCCGGGTGGTGCCGCCGGGCACCGGGATCGTGCACCAGGTCAACATCGAGTACCTGGCCCGCGTCGTGTTCACCCGGGACGGTCAGGCCTACCCGGACACGCTGGTGGGCACCGACTCGCACACCACGATGGTCAACGGGCTGGGCGTGCTCGGCTGGGGCGTCGGCGG
>JBKOXW010000051.1:0-26230 GCA_046744115.1 Actinomycetota bacterium
GCCAAAGGCCCGGTCTACGGCCTCAGCCTCTCCGGCCATCCGGTCCCTCCCGGCACGCCAGCATGGCAAGAGTGACACAACGAGGGCCAGGATAGGGAGGCTGCTCCGACATCCGGCCCCGGCGGCAGGGCTCCACGCTAGGAGACCCGGGTGAATGGCTCGGCGTACGCGAATCTGCCGGTGACCGGCCGGTACCCAGAGAGCGGTCGGATCTGGAAGTACTCGCCCCACCCAGCGTTCGGTGCGGTGACGCCGTACTCGGTGGCTGGCCGGAACCCGAAGCGTGCGTAGTAGGCCGGGCTGCCGAGCAGCGCGACCACCGGCTCGCCGAGCGCGTCAGCGGCGCCGAGCACGGTGTGCATCAGCGCGGTGCCGATGCCGCGCCGCTGCTCATCGGGCCGTACGGCGATCGGCCCGAGTCCGAGCGCACACTCTCCGTCGATGTGCGCGCGGGTGCACACGACGTGGCCGACCACCTCGCCGCCAGCCGACTCGGCGACGAGCGAGAGCGCGGGAAGCCAGCCCTCGTCGGCGCGAAGCTGGTCGAGCAGCGCGACCTCGACCGGGTCCTGGCCAGGATCGTCGCGGCTGGCGAACGCCGCCCTGACAACCTCCCGGACCGCCTCATGATCAGCGGGCCGCTCGCGACGGACGAGCACCGAACCGGCGCGCCGCCCGGCCGTTGCGTGCGCGGTCAGCGGGTCTCGCGGTGCACCGTGTGGCGGCCGTCGTGCGGGCAGAACTTCCTCAGCTCCAGGCGATCCGGGTCGTTGCGCCGGTTCTTCCGGGTGATGTAGTTGCGGCGCTTGCACTCCTGGCACGCCAAGGTGATCTTGGGTCGGACGTCGGTGGCGGCCACGGTGGAGTGCCCCTTTGCGGTCGATACGGTGTGCGATCGAGTGTAGTGGGTCGCACTGAGCGGTAGCGGAGGCCGGATTTGAACCGGCGACACAGCGATTATGAGCCGCTTGCTCTGCCTGACTGAGCTACTCCGCCGCTGCGGCACGCCGGCGGGCAGCCATGCCGCACGCGAGCCCCCTTACGGAATCGAACCGTAGACCTTCTCCTTACCATGGAGACGCTCTGCCGACTGAGCTAAGGGGGCGAAGCTCAGTCAGGGTACACGGAGCGGACGTCGTCCCCGAAACCAGATCAGGGCAGCAACTGCAGCCGCCGGCCACGGACGCCGGGCTGCGCCGGCCGGGCCGAGGTGCTGGCGCTCAGCCAGGCGTCGAACCGGTCCGGGTCCAGCGCGCGGCTGACGAGGAAGCCCTGGATGACGTCGCACTCGTTGCCGTCGAGCAGATCGCGGGCGAGCTCGCTCTCGACGCCCTCGGCGACCACCCGCAGCCCGAGGCTATGCCCGAGCTCGATGATCGCCCGGACGATCGCGAGGTCGCCCAGGTCGGTGCCCATGCTCAGCACGAACACCTTGTCGATCTTCACCTCGTCGACCGGCAGCCGGCGCAGCTGGGCGAGCGAGGAGTTGCCCGTGCCGAAGTCGTCGATGGACAGGCCCACGCCCATCTCGTGCAGCCGATGCAGAACCGGCTTCATCCGGTCCGGGTCGCTCATCACGCTGTTCTCGGTCAGCTCGAACGTGAGCAGGTCGGCCGGCAGGTCGTACGACTTCAGCAGCTCCTCGACCCGATCCGGGAAGTCGGCGTCCAGCAGGTTGCGCGCGGACAAGTTCACCGCGACCGGGATGCGCAGGTCGCGGTCGCGCCACTGGCGGCACTGGTCGGTGGCCGCGCGCAGGACGTGCATGGTGAGCTGGCCGACGAGCCCGGTGACCTCGGCCAGCGGCACGAACTCGTCGGGCACAACCTCGCCGAACTCCGGGTGGTTCCACCGGACCAGCGCCTCCGCGCCAACCAGTTCGCGGTGCCGGAGCCCGATCTTCGGCTGATAGCGGACCACGATCTGGCCGGCCTCGATCGCCTCGCGCAGCTGGGTGATCAGCCGCAGCCGGTGCAGGCTCGCCTGGTCCATGGTGGCGTGGTAGACCGACACCGGCCGCCCGGTGTTCTTGGTGTTCGACAGCGCCACGTCGACCAGGCGCATCAGGGTGTCGCCGTCCTCGGCATGCTCCGGCGCGAGCGCGACCCCGACCGACAGGCTGACGTCCACCTCGACGCCGGCAAGCGTGTACGGGGTGGACACCGCCTCTCGCACGCTGCGCGCGAGCGCCTCCGCGGCCTCCGCGTCGGCCGCCCTCGTCAGCACCGCGAACTCGTCCGTGCCGACCCGGGCGATGAACGATCCCGGCGGCGCCTCCGCCCGGACCCGGCGGCCGACCTGAACCAGCAGCTGGTCACCCCAGGCGTGCCCGAGCGAGTCGTTGACCTCCTTGAACCGGTCGATGTCGAGCTGGAACAGGGCGATCGGAGTCGCGTCCTGGTCCTCGTCGGCCTCGCCCACCGCGCCCAGCATGTCGTCGAGCACCTGCGCGAGCCTGAGCCGGTTGGGCATGTCGGTCAGCCGGTCGTGGTACGCGGCGTCCTCCAGCCGCGCGACGAGCTGCTGGTTCTCGATCGCGGCGGTGAGGTGGGTGCCCAGGGTCTCGAGCAGCCGCAGGTCGTCATCGGTGAACGAAGCGAGCTGGCCTTGACGATCCTGCATCTCCAGGGTGCCGAGAACATGATCGGCGGTGCGCAGCGGTACGGCGATGGCCTCGCGGGCGTGCCGGCTGCCGAGCGCTGCGAGCACGTCACTGCTCGGCGCGTCCCGGTCGCTGAACCGGCGGCTGCGCCGGCTCCCGACGGTGAGCTTGCGAATCGCGTCCATGCCGCGAGAGGTCGGCAGGACGGTGGTCTCGCTCCGGTTGGTGCGCACGGTAATCAGCACCGACTCCCGCGCACCCGGCGAGGTGGACCACAGGATCGCCGTGGTCGCGTTGAACATCTCCCGGGCCTGAGCCAGCGCCCCGCTCAGCACCGCCGGATCCGATCGCGCCCGCTCGACCGACCGACCGAAGTCGTAGATCTTGCCCAAGCTCTCGTGCTGCCGCAGGAACCGCCCGTACGCGCGGTACCCCATCCAGAAGATCAACGTGATGCCGACCAGCAGCACCGCGCCTGCGGCGGATACGTGCAAGACGATGATCGCGATGAGCCCGATGGACGTGCTCACCAAGCCGGCGGCGAGGTTCGACCCAGCGAGCCAGGTAAGCCGTGGCCAGTCGAAGCGACCGTTGGTCACCGCGATCGCGAGGCCCACCATGACCGACCCGGCCAGGTTCGCCACCCCAACCGCGACCAGTGCCAACAGCCAGCTTCTCGGATCAGCGACGACGCGCCACGGGAACGTCTGGAAGATCATCTCGGCGATAGCGACCTCGATCGCCGAGACGCCGATCGTGTAGATGGTCTTGCCACGCATTCGGCGCCGGCCGATGAGAGCTGGCAACCCCGAGGCGAGTCGGGCGACCAGCAGGCCCAGCGGGCTGACCAGGAACAGGCCCAGGACGAGCGGAATCTCGGTCGGCATGATCATGAACGTTTGCCGCTGTACCTCGACGTGCAACGAGATTCGCTCCGCGATCACGAACAGCGCGACCAGCAGCACAAGGAGCAGCGGCCTCGCGTCCGAGTCAACCCGCGGCACAAAGAATGCCCAGAGGATTGTGGCAATGGCTCCAGGCAGCAACCATAGCGCTACGGTGCGTGGTCGGTGCGCTGTCAGTAAATGACGAGTCTCGGTGCGGAATGACCGCAACATCCTCGTCTCCTCGCGTCGCACCCTGCCGGTGCTCGCCGTCCAAAACAGCATCGGACGCGACGCGAGATCCTACTTGGTGCAGAGGTCGAGAGACGAGTGCAGTCCCTGCCAGCCGAACCGGTTCACCGCGTTGGGTGAGTGCCTGCCTTACTCCTGCTCACGAGCCGACGAGGCGTCGGACGGGTCAGGTCCAGCCAGCGCCGTCGGCAAAGGTCCAGCCAGCGCCGTCTGCGAACGTCCAGCCAGCGCCGTCGGCAAAGGTCCAGCCAGCGCCGTCAGTGACGCAAGTCGAAGATTCGCTACGAGCAGTCATTAGTGCCTCCAGGTGCTTCTTGCCAGCGTCGGATGTCCCGCACGCAAGGCCTCACCCTTGCCCACCCGGCCGCTCTCTGCAGAGGGTAACCGTTGGTACCGACTGTGACCGTGCCCCCGATCGGGTGAGTGACTCGGAGGACTCGGGCCGTTGCTGGACGCGATTACGCCGGCTTAGCACGGAGAACGGCGCGAGGATGGTGGGGTGGCGGGCGAGTCGGAGATCGACGCGGTGGCGGATGAACTCTACGGGCTGCCGCCGGAGCGGTTCATCGAGGAGCGGGACGCGCGGGTGGCGCAGGCGCGTGCGGTCGGCGACCGCGACCTGGCCACGGCGATCGGCCGGCTGCGGCGGCCGACGACGACGGCGTGGGTGGTGAACCTGCTGGTCAGGGACCAGCCGGAGGCTGTCGAGGAGCTCGCCTCGCTGGGCGAGGAGCTGCGTCGCGCGCAGAGCGAGCTTCGCGGCTCCGCCCTGCGCGGCCTGGCTGAGCAGCGGCAACGGGCTGTCGCCGGGCTGGTGCAGGCCGCGCGTCGCCGGGCCGAGGCAGAGGGGCACGCGGTCAGCGCGCAGACGGCGTACGAGATCGAGCAGACACTGCACGCCGCGCTGGCAGACGCTGATGTCGCGCAGGAGGTGCGCTCCGGGCGGCTGATCAAGCCGGTGATCAGGACCGGGTTCGGGGGCGAGGGCTTCGGCGAAGCTGGTGCCGACGTAGTCCCGCCGACCGAGATCGCGGGTCGGCGCGCGGCACGTGCGCGGGACACCGCGGTCAAGGCAAGGGCAGGTGACGGTCGGGCAGGCGGAGCCGGCCTGGCGGGCACGGCGGACCGGTCCGGCACGGCCGGGCAGGCGAGCAGAGCCGAGCGCGCCGAGCGCGAACGCATCGACGCGGCCGAGGAGCGGCGCCGGACTGAACGGGAGCGGCTGACGCAGCAGGTGGACGCGGCGCTAGCGGACGTCGAGGCGGCCGAGGCCGAGCTGGCCGAGGCCGGTGCGCGGGTGGATGAGGTCGAGCGTGGCCGCGAGGAGGCGGCAGCGGCGATCGAGGACCTGGAGGCCAGGCTGGCGCAGGCACGGCGCACGGTGCGCGACTCAACCTTGGTGGGACGCGACGCGCGGCGCCGGCGCGACCAGGCCCAGCGCAACCGGGACGGCCTGGCGCGCCGGCTCGCGGAGCTGACCGAGCGGCTGCGGACGTACGACGAGCGCGACCGGCGGTGACCGCGGCACGCCGAGGCGGTCCGGGCGCGGCGCATCGCGGAGCCGACCGAGCGCCTGCGGGCGTACGACGAGCGCGACCGGCGGCGAGCCGCGCGGACGCGTCTCAGTCGTCCGACGAAGGGGCGACCCAGCGGAGGGGCGTCCGGTAGCGGACCTCGGACACGGTCACGCCGAGGATGTCCATGGTGCGCTCGGCGCCGTCGGCGATCCAGCCGTCGGCCTCGTACACCCGCCTCGCCCTGGCGTTGCCGGGCAGCACCCACAGGACGGCCTCGCCATGCCCGAACTCCGCCAGGGCGTCCCGTACCGCGGCGAGCAACGCCCGGCCCGCCCCCGCGCCCCAGTGGTCGGGATCGACGTTGACGGCGTACAGCTCGCCAACACCAGGCGGGTCCTCGGCCGGCCCGGCAACGGCGAATCCCGCCACCGCGCCGTCGAGCTCCGCGACGAGCAGCACCCGGTCCGTGCGCGACCGGTCGAACCACCCCCGCCACATCGTGGCCCGCTCTTCGGCCCGCAGCCCGTCGAGGTAGTCATCCGGCATCTGCCCGCGGTACGCCGCGCGCCAGGCGCGCACGTGCACCGAGCCCAGCGCGGCGGCATCGTCCACAGTGGCCCGACGCACTGTCACCATGAGACCAAGGCTAGTCTCCGGGTGAGCCCGGACCGAAGCGGTTAACCAGCGGAGGAGGTCGCGATGCCGGACCCCGCAGCGGAGGAGCTGGCCCGCCGCTCCGCGCAGGCGATGTACGCGGCCGACCGGGCGAGCCAGGCCCTCGGCATCACGATCTCCGACATCGCCCCCGGCCGCGCGGTCGCCCGCATCACGGTCACGCCGGCGATGCTGAACGGGCACGCCGTCGCCCACGGCGGTTACCTGTTCCTGCTCGCCGACACCGCGTTCGCGTTCGCCTGCAACACGTACGGGATGGTCACGATGGCGCGCAGCGCGGATATCGCGTTCGTCGCGCCGGCCGTCGGCGGCGACGAGCTCGAGGCGACCGCGGCGGAACGGCTGCGCTACGGCCGCAACGGCGTGTACGACGTCACGGTCCGCCGCGTCGCCGACGGGACCGTGCTGGCCGAGTTCCGCGGGCACAGCCGGGAGTTCGGCGACCGCCCGATCGCGACGGAGAACGGCTGACCGGATCGGCGACCGAGACGGTGACGGCGGTAGCGTGGGCACCGTGCGCCGGGTCTTGCTGTCTCCCCGGTGGCTGCTCGGTCACCTGCTGGTGATCGCCGCCGCGGCCACCTGCCTGGCGCTCGGCTGGTGGCAGTGGGAGCGGTCGCACGCGGCCGGCGGGAGCATGCAGAACCTCGGCTACGCCCTGCAGTGGCCGATGTTCGCGATCTTCGGGCTGGTGGCGTGGTGGCGCATCATCCACCTCGAGCTGCACCCGCCACCGGACAAGCAGTCGCGAACGAACGCTCGACGGCCGACGCCAGCGCCGACCGAGCAGCCAGCCGCCGCCCAAGACGACGACGAGGATCTGGCGGCGTACAACCGGTACCTCGCCTCCCTGCACGCGCGGGACCAGGAGCCGCAGCGGTGAGCACCGAGCGACCGGTGCGGGCGGCCCTGACCCGATACCGGGTGATGGCCTACGTCGTCGGCGTCGGCCTGCTCGTCCTCGTGCTGGTGGCGATGCCGCTGAAGTACCTCGCCGACGAGCCGGTGCTGGTGGAGACCGTCGGGCCGGTGCACGGCTTCCTCTACATGGTGTACCTCGTCACCGTGCTCGACCTGGCGCTGCGGTGCCGGTGGTCGGCGAAGCGGGCGGTGCTGATCATGCTGGCCGGCACCATCCCGTTCCTTTCCTTCGTGGCCGAGCGTAGGGTCACCGCTCTGGTCAGGACCCAAGCCAGCGCCTAGGTCGCGAGGACGCCGACCACCCAGGTCAGCACCATCGCCAGCCCGGCCGCGAGCTCGACCAGCACGCCGATCCCGACGGCCACCAGCGCGGCCCGGGTGGACACGAACGCGCGCGACGCGTCACCGAGGCGAACGAGCTCGGCGAGGTAGATGCCGAGCACGCCACCGATGAGGAGGCCGACCACCGGGATCACGAAGAAGCCGACGATCGCGGCCAGCGCCCCGATCACCAGCGTCAGCGGCGGCGCGCCGGCTGCTGCCGCGGACCGCGCCGGCAGCACGTACTTGGCCACCGTGCCGACCACGAGCAGCGTTGTCATCACGCCGAACACCGTCCAGCGGCCGGCCCCGCCGCCGTCCGCGATCGTCCACACCAGACCGGCGCCCCAGACCAGGGCGAGCCCGGGCAGCATGGGCACGAGGACGCCGACGAGGCCGACGGCCATCACCAGCGCGACCAGGAACAGTCCCGGCGTGCTCACTCCCGATTAGCGGCGGCGAGCCGGCCAGCGGCGCGACGACCAGCGGTAGCCCGCGCCGACACCGGCCATGTGCAGCGACAGGCACAGCAGGCCGGCCATCAGCAGCGTGCCCTGGGTGAACGCGTCGCCGAGGTCCGCGTCGGCGAGGTCGAGCAGCAGCGCCAGCCCGAAGATGGCGGCTGCGACAATCGCGAGCATCGGAAGCTCCTTCCGGTAGGGCGGCGCACACGATGTACCACCGGAGGTGATGTTCTACGCCGCGCGCGGCGAGATTCGATCCTTCGGCCCAATGCGCGGACGGCCCGCTCGGTGACGGAACGTGCTCAGCCCAGCGGCAGCCAGGCCTGCCGGGCGAGCGTGCGCAGGTCGTTCGCCTGCAACC
Organism: Actinomycetota bacterium; assembly: GCA_046744115.1. Classification (GTDB taxonomy): domain Bacteria; phylum Actinomycetota; class Actinomycetes; order Mycobacteriales; family CADCTP01; genus JBKOXW01. The sequence goes on from JBKOXW010000051.1 coordinate 7,998, forward strand.
CGCGGTCCGACAGCGTCCACAGCGAGTCGCCGACGACGAGGGACCGGTGAATCTGGCCGTAGCCTGCGCCGGCGGCACGGTCGTGACCCACCTTGCCGAGCACGTCGAGCCGGTCGTCCCGTACGGACAGCAGGATCGTCTCGGGGGCGTGGCCGGCGTTCAGCACCGGGATGGACAGCAGCCCGGTCCGCGGCCAGTACAGGAACGCGTGCGGGTCATGCTCCACCAGAGACCAGGCGCCGCCGGGCACGAGGTAGCGATCCAGCCGGACCGGCCGAGCCGGCTCGCCGACGTCGAACAGCGACACCTGCGCACCCTCCCGGCGACCCTGATCGTCGGCCTCCGCACCGACGCCGACCAGCCTGCCGTCGCCGACCGGATGCAGGTACGCCGAGTAGCCGGTGACCTTCAGCTCCCCCACCGCCCGGGGCCGGCGCGGATCGGACAGGTCCACTGTGTACAGAGGATCGACCTGGCGGAACGTCACGACGTAGCCGACGGGTCCGATGAACCGCACGGCGTAGATCCGCTCGCCCCTGCCGAGACCGTCCACCCGACCGACCACGGTGAGCCGGCCGCGCCGTTCGGCCAGCACCCGCACGGCGCTCTCGCTGCGCTCGGCCCGGTCCGAGCTTGTCGTCGTCGCGACCCGGAGATGACCGTCGTACTCGGATAGCGCGTACTGGTTCAGCAGCGAGCCCGGCACCGCACCGGACGCGGCGAACCGCGGCGGGCCGGTCCCGAACACGTCGAACCGGAACAGCTCGGTCCGCGGCCGCTCGGGGCGCCAGGACAGGTCGTTCGCGACGTACAGGCTGGACGCCGTGCCGTACACGGTGTGGCCGTCGGCCACCACCGTCACCGGATCCACGCCGTCCAGCACCTGGTCGGCGGGGCCTGCCAGGTCGAGGGTGTAGACGGTGAGCATCGACGATCCGGTGTATGAGGCGGGTCGGCTGACCCGCTCGCACGGCACCCGCTCGGTCCTGCGCACGCCGTCGACGTCCACCTCGTGCCGGGGCAGCCAGTCCTCGATCGTGGACCGAGCGATCACCCCCTGGTTCGTCCGGGTGGCGGACCGCTCGTCGCCGGGCGCCGTGGGGTAGGCGAACCCCAGCCTGGGAGCCGACCGGGTCACCAGCCGGACCGTCCCGTCCACCTGCCGGGCGTCGACGTACTGCCCGTCGAGGGTGAACGTGGCGAGCACCCGCAGCGCGGCCACGTCGACCAGGATCAGCCGCGAGCCGGCGACCGGCTGCGGACCGGGGAGGCCGGGGCCGGCATCGGGCTGCGGCTTGGCAAGCGCGAACCCGTAGCCGGGGAGCAGCACCAGCGCGCGGTCACCGTGCAGCAGCAGGTTCGCGCCACCGGGCTGCCAGTACGGCTCCGGCCCAACCACGCCGGGCAGCGGGACAGTGCCGGCGATCCGGCGGGTCGCCGCGTTCACCACGGTGAGCCCCCCGCCGGCCACCGTGACGATCCGGCGGCCGTCGGACTTCACGACGTCCGGCTCGTCCACGCCGGCCTCGTGCACGTTGGTGCTCGAGTGGGAAGGCGCGCCCGGGTCGGGACCCTGCGGCGAGGCCGGCTGCGGCGGGGCGGCGCGCCCGCCGGCGCCGGCCGCCGTGTCCTCCATGGCAGGCCCGCCGCCCTGCTGGACGAACCCCCACGGGCCGACCACGCCCCGGGCGGCGCGCCGGAGATCGGTCAGCGCCTGCTCGCAGGAGTCGAACGAGACCAGCCGCACCGCGCCGCCGGGCACCTCCCGCAGCGGCGCCGGACCGCCATCACCGGCCGAGGTGCACCCGGCCATCGTCATGCCCAGCGTCACCGCGGCGAGGACCAGCCGCCTGCCCGCCCGAGGACGCTCACTCCGTACGGCCCGCTCGCGCTCACTCTGTGCCGCCCGCTCGCGCTGCGAGCTCTCGCGCTCACTCTGTGCCGCCCGCTCGCGCTGCGACCTCTCGCGCTCACTCTGTGCCGCCCGCTCGCGCTGCGAGCCCTCGCGCTCACTCATGCGGCTCCGACGCGGCCGGCCTCCTCCCGGTTCCCGCGGTGACGACGCGAGCGCCCCAGCCCCCACGTGCCGGCCACCAGCAGCACGACGAGCGAGCCCGCCGGCACCCAGTCGCCGAAGCGGACGTACGGCGTGGTCCCGCGGCTGAGCGGCACGGTCGCCACCCAAGTCCCGCGCCGATCGGTGCCGAACCAGACCAGCCGCCGGCCGCCCGCGTCGAACGCGGCCGACACGCCGGTCAGCGTCGCGTGCACGACGGGCCGGCCGGTCTCCACCGCCCGGACCGCCGCCAGGCTCGCGTGCTGCTCCGGCGCCCAGCTGCCCTGGAACGTCGAGGTCGCGGACTGCACGACGACCAGGTCGGCGCCGTCGGCGGCCAGCCGGCGGGCCATGTCGGGGAACGCCGACTCGAAGCAGACGAGCGGCCCGACCCGTACCCCATCGACGTCGAGCAGCACGAGCTCCCGGCCCCGCCGCCGGTCCTCGGCCGCCGCCCGGGACACCCCGCCGACCCAGCCGAAGACCGGCCGGAGCGGGATGTACTCGCCGAACGGCACCAGCCGCATCTTGTCGTACCGGCCGCGCACCCCGTCCGGACCGACCAGCAGCGCGCTCTTCAGAATGTCGCGGCCGCTCGCAGCGCCGCCCTGCCGACCGTCCACCCCGGACAGCACGTCGGCACCGGCGGCACGGGCCGCGTCCTCGATCCGGGCCAGGTACTCCGGCTGCGCCAGCGGGTCGAGGCCGACACTGCTCTCCCCCCACACGACGAGGTCCGGCGCCTCGCCGCCCAGCGCGCGGGTCGCCGCCTCGCTGGCCGCGAACCGCGGCTCGACCGAGCGGATCACGCCCGGCTGCACGCCGGCGATCCGCAACGAGCCAGCCACCGGCGGCGAGCCGCGCACCGCGGCACCACCGGCCATCAGCGCGACGACAGCCACGGCGGCGACGGCCGCCGGCGCCGGGGACCGTCCAACTAGGACGTTCGACACCACGGCCGCCCCAGCGAGGTTCGCCGCCACCAGCAGGAAGCTCACCAGCCACACGCCGCCCACGGCGGCCAGCGCGAGCGTCGTCCGGCTCTGCCACTGGCTGGTACCCAGCAGCGCCCACGGGCCGCCGATCCGGTCCCAGGACCGGACCACCTCGGCGGCCACCCACGCGGCCGGCACGACCGCCATCCCCCACAGCAGCCGCCGGGCCGTCACCGGCGGGCGGAGCGCCAGCCAGGCCGCCCAGCCCCACGGCAGCCACAGCGCCCCGATGACGATCGTGACAGGCAGCAGGAACGGCCCGACGTTCGGCACCAGCCAGTGCATGGCCGCGGTGAAGAAGCCAGCGCCGCCGAGCCAGGCCAGCAGCGCGCCCTCGCGCGCCGCCGGCGCCCGGCCGATCAGCAGCATCAGCGGCACCAGCCCGACGAACGCCAGCCACCACGCGCCCGCCTCCGGGAACGCCAGCGCGAGCAGCGCGCCGGCCGGCACCGCCGCGACGCGGGCAGGCCAGCGTCGGTACCGATGCCCCGACCCGTCGGCAGCCACCCGGCGCACGCCGCCATCATGAGCCGTCCGCAGCAACGCGTCACCCGCGACGCGTTTCGGCGGTCAGCCCGGAACGGGCCGTCACCCCGAGGGCGCGGTCGGCTCCGGGCGCGGGCCGCGCCCCACGAACTCGATCACCACCAGGCCGAGCAGCACGGCGATGACGGTGACGATGGCGACCCGCGGCGTCGGGTACGACCAGAACGCGTAGATCAGCAGGCCGAGCGCGACGACCGCGATCCGCAGCGCGGTCTTGTGCCCGGCCACCCACAGCTCGAACGCCGACGGCGGCCGGCTGCCGGCGGCCCGCTCCCGGAGCGCGCCGATCCCGCGGGTGGCCGCCCGGCGGATCGCCACCGCCCCACCCGACGGGCCGGTCAGGTACGCCGCCGCGGCCACGATCAGCCCGACCAGCAGCAGGGCGCGCAGGCTGACCCGCATCGGCGCGAGCATGGCATCGATGAGCGAGGTCGCCGCGGCCGGGCTGAGCGTCTCCGGCGGGACACGGTCGAGGTACCAGGCCCGTCCCAGCGCCAGCGCGACCGCCAGCACGACCATCGCCACCGCCACACCGACGCCGAGCGCGAGCACGGCCCGCCGGCGGTTCGGCGCGACCGCGATGGCGATCGCGGCCAGCACCAGCGCGATGATCGGCAGCCAGATCGCGCTCCGGTCGAGCAGCCGGACCGCGCGCTGCAGCCGGGGCAGGTCCTCGGACTCCGCGATGGTGAACTGGGCGGAGACCTCCGGGATCCGGCTCGCCACCGAGATCCCCCGGTCCAGGAGCCGCTGCTTCACCGTGGCGATCAGCGCGGCGAGGTCGACCGTGACCGCGGTCCCTTCGACCTGCAGCGCGGCCTCGCCCTCGCCGGTGAGCACGGCCACCAGGTTGTCGTGCGCGGCGCGGTTCGCGCTGATCCACAGCTCCTCGAACTCGTCCGAGGCGACCACCCGCGCCACCAGGTTGTGGACGAACGACCGCACACCGTTGGCCAGCGGCTCGGCCAGGCCCTCGACCTGCTCCGGGACGCCCCGCTCGACGAGCACGACGAGGGCGCGATCGAGCAGACTCTCCACATCCAGGTAACCGAAGATCTGGTCGGTCACCTGGTCGGTGATCTCGGCCTGCACCGCCGGGTCGTTGATCAGCGGCGAGACGGTCGCCACGTACCGATCGGTGTCGAGCACCTGGGCGCGCGCGTACCGGGCCACCACCGCGACCAGCGCCAGCAGCGAGGCGACGACGATGAGCGCGATGGCGGCGGTCCAGCGCCCGACCGTGGCGCCGCGTCCGGGCCTGGCCGCCGGCGGCGCCGTGGCAGCGCCCGGCTCGGGTACGGCCCCCTCCGCCTCCGAGATGACAGCGCGAAGCGCAGCGACCTCGGCCCGCAGCCGCGCGAGCTCGGCCCGCTCGTCCTCGGCCAAACCCTCCCCGGCGGACCGACCCCCACTCTCCGTCACCCGCTCACCGTGCGCCGGTGCCGTCGCGACCGCCTCACCCCTGCCGGGTGAACCGGGTCCGCCGTGCGACAGTGTCACCGTCGACGACGGGAGGAGGAGGCATGCCGGTCGACGAGCTCCGCGAGCGGGTGGCCAGCCTGATGCCACGAGCCAGAGAGGACCTTGCCCAGCTGGTGTCGTTCCAGTCGGTGGCCGACGCCCGCCAGTTCCCGCAGGAGGAGTGCGCCAAGGCGGCCCGGTACGTCCGCGACGCCTTCGCCGCCGCCGGCCTGTCCGAGGTCGCGCTGTACGACACGCCGGACGGCAGCCAGGCCGTGTACGGGCACGCGCCCGGCCCGCCGGGCACCCCGACCGTGCTGCTGTACTGCCACTACGACGTGCAGCCGCCGCTGGACGAGTCGGCCTGGCAGACCCCGCCGTTCGAGCTGGTCGAGCGGGACGGGCGCTGGTACGGCCGCGGCGCCGCGGATTGCAAGGGCAACATCGTCATGCACCTGACGGCGTTGCGCGCCCTCGGCGCTGCGGGCGGCGCGCTGCCGGTCGGGGTGAAGCTCATCGCCGAGGGGTCGGAGGAGCAGGGCGGCGGCGGGCTGGAGCAGTTCGTGCCCGAGCACCCCGACCTGCTGCGGGCGGACGCGATCGTGGTCGCCGACTCGGGCAACGCTGCGCTCGGCGTGCCGACGGTGACCACGATGCTGCGGGGCATGGTGAGCGTGGTCGTCACCGTCGAGACGATGGCCAGCCCGCTGCACTCCGGGATGTTCGGCGGGGCGGCACCGGATGCGCTGGCCGCGCTGGTCCACATGCTCGCCACGCTGCGCGACGAGCGGGGCAACACGACCGTCCGGGGGCTGGACAACACCCAGCGGTGGGCGGGTGCGGAGTATCCGACCGAGCAGTTCCGGGCCGACGCCAACCTGCGCGACGGGGTGGAGGTGCTCGGGGACGGCACGGTCGCGGACATGATCTGGGCCCGCCCGTCGGTGACAGTGCTCGGCATCGACTGCCCGCCGGTCCTCGGCTCGACACCGGCCATCCAGGCCCGGGCGATCGCCCGGGTCAGCCTGCGGGTGCCACCCGCGATGGACGCGCGCCACGCCGCCGACGCGCTGGTCCAGCACCTGGAGTCGGTCGCGCCGTGGCAGGTCGCGGTCTCGATCGAGCGGGAGGGCTACGGCCAGCCGTTCGCGGCGCGGACCGACGGCCCGGCGTACGGCACGCTCGGCCAGGCGATCAAGGCCGCGTACGGCCGCGGGCTGGTCACCCGCGGGCAGGGCGGGTCGATCCCGCTCTGCAACGTCTTCGCCGACACGTACCCGGAGGCGGAGATCATGCTGATCGGGGTCGAGGAGCCGCTCAGCCTGATCCACGCGCCGAACGAGAGCGTCGATCCCGGCGAGATCGAGCGGCTGGCGGTCGCCGAGGCGCTTTTCCTCGAGGAGTACGCCACGACGCAGCCGGCGGGCTGAGACCGTGTGGCGGCCCGTGGTGCGCAGCATGGCCACGCTGGGCTGCGCGCTGGCGCTCTACTACCTGCTCCCACTCGGCGGGGGCGGCGACCGGCCGGCGGTCCAGGTCGTGCTGTTCGGCGTCGGCGTGGCCGGGCTCGCCGCGCTGGTCGTGTGGCAAGTGAGCCGGCTGCTGCGCACCCCGGCGGATTCCGATGTCCGGCTGCAGAGCCTCCTCGTGCTGCTCTACCTCGTCGTGGTCTTCTTCGCGGGCAGCTACTACTCGCTGGCCACCGGGTCGTCGACCGAGCAGTTCGCCGACCTGCGGACGAAGACCGATGCGTTGTACTTCACGGTCTCCACCATGGCCACCGTGGGGTACGGCGACGTGCACGCGACCGGTCAGGTCGCGCGCGGCTTCGTGACCGCGCAGATGGCGTTCAACGTGGTCTTCGTCGCCGCGCTGGTGTCGGTGTACGGGGGTGAGCTCCGCCGCCGGGCCGAGATGCGGCGGCGCTGACCCGGCTCAGACGACGAGCTGATCTCGGCCTCCTAAACACCAAGCCGCTGCCACGGCCCCCAGATCGCGAACGTCATGCCTGCGCTCGCCTGGATGTTGACGAAGAGCGTGTGCCCGTCCGGGCTGAAGGTGGACCCGGCGAACTCGTCGTTGAACCGTGTGTTCCCGGCCCGGCCCACCAGTCGGTTCAGCGCGATGTCGAACAGCTGCCCGCCGCGGGACAGGCCGCGCAGGAAGTTGTCGTTGACGTTGTCCTCGCAGAGCACCAGGGTGCCGCGGGGACTGGTGGTGACGTTGTCCGGGAAGTCCAACACATCCGGGCCGGGCGACTGGTAGATCAGCTGCAACATGCCTGACCTGGCGTGGTATGCCCAGATCTGCCCGTGCCCGTTGCCGTATCCGTCCGCGATCGGGCCGATGCTGGTCTCCGCCGGGCCGCCGCCCTGAGTGGAGCAGAAGTAGACGACGCCGTTGTCGTAGACGCAGCCCTCCAGCCGGGAGAAGTAGGCCGCCCCCTGCGCCCTGCCCTGGTCGCCGACGTAGACCAGCGCCTCGTCGTTCGTCGTCGGCGCCGGCTGCCCGGGCGTGAACGGGAACGTCGGGTCCGGGTCGTCGATGTCCACCCACTCGACCTGGTACGTGGCGCGCAGGCTTTGCTCGGCCGCCAGGTCCGCGTTCGGCTGGCCCGTGACCGCGAGCATTTGCAGCCGGCCGCTGTTGTCGAGGCGGCCGGTGCGCAGCGGGTTGCTCTCCGGGGTGTAGCGGTAGAAGCCGGACGGGAAGCCGAAGTTGTCCTCGGTCAGGTACAGCGCGCCCCGGCGCGGGTCGAACGCGACGGCCTCGTGCGCGAAGCGGCCGGCCGCCGTGACCGGCTCCCGGTCGGACTGGCCGCCGGCCGGCACGTCGAAGATGAATCCGTGCCGCTGCTGCAGCGGGACGTTCGACACCCCGGTGAAGTCAGGGCCGACGTCCGGACCGTTGATCGTTTCCTCACAGGTGATCCAGCTGCCCCATGGCATCGGTCCGCCTGAGCAGTTCATCTGGGTGCCGTTGAGGCTGGTGAATGCGCCGACCACCACGCCGAAGCGGGTCACCTCGACGGTCGTCGTGCCGCCGCGCGCCATCGGGTCGTACGCCGCCGCCGGGTCGCCGAACGCCGGCCCCGGGTTGTTGATCTCGTGGTTGCGGACGAGCACGACGTTGCCGTTGCTGTGGCCGAACGCCGCCATGCCGTCATGCCGGCCGGGCAGCAGGGTGCCGTCGTCGAGCAGTACCTCGAACTCGGTGTCGTGGAACGAGCGGTACGCGAACCCGTCGGGCAGCCAGAGCCGCACCTGGCCGTCGCGCAGGTCGGGAACCGGCCCCAGCTGCCGGTGTCGTGGCCGGCCCCGATCGGCGAGTGCCGCGCGCGCCACGAACCCCTGGAACGGCCCGCCCAGCAGCGCACCACCCGCCACGGTCGCCGCACCCTGCAGAAACGTCCGCCGGTCGACGTTGACCATGAGCACCTCCCACTGCCGAAGCCTGCGGTTCACCTTCTGTACACCGTTCGGCAACCCTAGCTCTCTGAGCAGGTCATCGAATCCCGCTCGGCCGCATTGCCGCCTCCGCCGACGCCGCCCGGGAGGTACGCCTCTACGAGACCGAGACGCCGATGAGGCCGCCGACGGCGAACGTGACGGCGGCGGCGAGGCCGCCGACGAAGACCTGGCGGAGGCCGCCGCGGACCGGAGAGCGGCCGTTCAGCAGGCCGATGCCGGCGCCGACCGCGACCATCGCAGCGAGCGCGAGACCCAGCGCGACGACGAAGGCCGCGGTGCCACCGCCGAAGAGGTACGGCAGCACGACGACGAACGCGCCGACCGCGAACGTGAGCAGGCTGGACAGGGCGGCCGTCCAGGGCGAGCCGAGCTCCGTCGGGTCCAGGCCGAGCTCCTCGCGGGCGAGCGTGTCCAGCGCGACGTCCGGGTCGGCCATGATCCGGTCGGCGACGCGCTGCGCGTCGGCCTTGTCCAGCCCCTTCGCCCGGTAGAGCAGGACCAGCTCCTCGCGCTCCTCCTCCGGATCCTCCTCCAGCTCCTTGGCCTCGAGCGCGAGCTCCCGCTGGTACATCTCGCGCTGGCTGGCCATCGACACGTACTCCCCGGCGGCCATCGAGAACGCGCCGGCGAGCAGGCCGGCGATGCCGGCGAGCAGGATCGCGGACCGGGACGAGCCGGAGCCGGCGAAGCCCATCACCAGCGCGGTGTTCGACACCAGGCCGTCGCTCACCCCGAACACGCCGGCGCGCAGGGCGCCGGTGCGGTCGCCGCGGTGCCAGGTCTCGCGCCGGGCGATGCGGGTCGTCGCGTCCGGGCGCTCGCCCCCGATCAGGTGGCCGAGCGTGCGCGCATGACCGCGCTCGTCCGCGGCCATGCCGGGTGCGGCGTCCGGGTCGGCGTCGTACATGTCCGCGTCGGCTCGCTCCGCCCGCTCGATCATCGGCAGCACGGCGCCGGTGGACAGGAGCCGAGCGAGGAGCCCGAGTCCGCGGGTGCGCAGGCTCACCCGGCCGGGACCCGGCACCGTCTCGCCGGCCTCGCGCAGCTTGGCCATCCAGTGCGCGGCGTGCCGCTGCTCGACCGCGCTCAGCTCCAGCAGCACCTCGCGCCGCTCGCCCGTCTCGGCCGCGGCCAGCCGCTCGTACAGCGCGGCCGCGTCCCACTCGCTGGCCAGCAGCGCCTTCCAGCGCTTGACCCGGGCGCGCTCGTCCTCGCTCATGGATCCGAACATATCGCCAGGGTGGGACCCGCGTGGCCGCCGGACTCAGACCGGCGTGAGCTCCAGCAGCGACACCGCCGGCATCGGCAGGTCGAACTCGACCTGTACGGAGCCAACGACCGGCTCGACCCGGCGCGGCGGCTCGAGCTCGTCCAGCCGGTTGGCCGCCCGCAGCGCCCGCCAGCCCGCCTCGCCCGGCCAGTCCGCGCCGCCGCCGAGCCGGCGCCAGCGCTCCGCCAGGTTCGAGTGGTCGGCGTCCACCCGGACGTGGCTCAGCCGGTACGCGGCCGCGGGCAGGCCGTCGACGCGCAGGCTCAGCCGCCGTTCCAGCAACGGGTCTCCGTCCACTCTGGACTGGTCGAGCGTCCCGTTCCACACCGCGACCGCGACCCGGCCGCCGGCGTCGCGCCCCGCCCACGCCTCGACTAGCGAGCCCGCGCCGTCGCCGGCCAGCTCGACGGCGAGCTCGTCGTCACCGAGCCGGTCCAGCATCGCCAGCGCCCAGAACGTGGGCTTGGCCAGGTTGCCCACCGAGAGCAGGCCGAAGCCGCCGTGCAGCAGTGCCGGCGGCCGGCCGAGCTCCTCGAAGTGGTCGGATGCCACCCAGTGCGCGAGTGCGTCCACCCGGCCGGCCGTCGAGCGCATCCCGCGGGCCAGGAACGCGGCCGCGAACGGGGAATCGTTCACCCGCGCGCCGTAGGTGGGGCTGACGTTCCACTCGGTCCACCAGATGCGCCCGCCGTCCCGGCCGTGCCGGGCCAGCAGCGGGCGCAGGTCCAGCGGCGGGCTGCCGTACGTGTGGGTGGACACGAAGTCGACCGGCGCCGCCGTGCCGTCCACATGCGACAGCAGTTCGTCCACCCAGCCGGCGGCGGCCGAGGCCGGTCCGCCGACGGCGAGGCCCGGGTCGACCGCCTTGACCGCGCGGGCGGACACGTCGTACAGCCGCAGGTACTCCGCCGGCGTCCCGCTCCAGAACACCTCGAGGTTGGCCTCGTTCCACACCTCGAAGCTCCACCGCTCGCGCACCTCGGCCAGCCCGTACCGGTCCACCAGGTGCGCGGTGAACCGCGCGACCAGCTCCTCCCACCGCGCCCAGTCCTTCGGCGGCGAGATGATCGCGCCGTAGCCGAACACCGTCGCGGCCGGGTCGGCGGCGAGGTCGCGCGGCATGAACGACAGCTCGACGACCGGGCGCAGCCCGATGTCCAGCACCGTGTCGTAGACCCGGTCGACGGCCGAGAAGCCGTACCGCGGCCGGCCGTCGACCTCGGAGTACACGCCGAGGTCGTCGCACAGGATCGCGTGTGCCCGCACCGCCTGCACGCCCAGGTCGCGGTGGACGATCCGCAGCGCCTCGGCGAGCTCCTCCCCGATGACCCGGCCGCCGGTGCGGTCCACGCTGAGCAGGTGGCTCAGGTGCTCCGAGCCGATCATCGGCCGCCAGGGCCGAGCCAGCGGCCCGACGACCGAGGCGCCGTCCACGCGCACGGCCACCAGGCCCGGTCCGGTCGCCGCTGCGGCGGCGGCAACCGGACCGGACAGCTCGCCGACCGTGCTCACGTCGGCCAGCGCCGAGACCGCGTACCACCGATCGACGCCGGGCCGGCCGGTGCTGTCCGCGTACGGCGGGTGCGGCACCGCCAAGACGTCGCCGCCGCCGTGGTCGACCGGCTCGAACGGACCGTCCCGGGTGGACGCATGGTGGACGAGGTAGCCGGCGGCGCCGGGCACCGGCTCCCAGTCCAGCGTCACCTGCCCGCGACCGGGCTCGGCGCGCAGCCCGCGCGGCGGGGGGAGCCGCGCCAGCACCGCTGGCCCGGCCTCACCCGACCGTCGCCCGATACGGGCCTCCCAATCGGCCCGGGCGTCAGAGCCGGCTCCGGCAGAGCCAGCCCGGCCGGCAGGGCCTGCGCGGGCGGTGTCGCGTGCGGTCATCCGGTGGTGAACTCCTCGATGCGGAGCAGCGGCCGGATCACGCGCTGCACGTCGCCCCGGGTGGCGTAGTCGCGGATCGCGTCGTGCCGCAGCGCGTTGCCGAGGGCGGCCATGACCATGCCCTGGTCCAGCGCGAGGTAGTGCGGCGACACCAGCCCGGTCGTGACGTCGACCGAGTCGAGGAACCCGCCGGCGCCGTACACGTCGAAGTCCGACCGCAGCGCGGCCAGATTGGCCAGCGCCTCGTCCGGCGCGTACCGCAGCGCCAGGAACGACGCGTGCGGCGTGACCACGCCGCGACCGTAGTCGGTGGGCTCCGGCTGCGCCGGCCGGCATCCGGAGAACCCGTAGTCGACGAGCGTCCGCTCCTGGTCGGACGGGTAGCCGTCGGGGTTGAGCCCGATCGGGTCGACGCCGTACTCCCGGTAGCCGCCGTCGGGGTTGTTCGCTGGCGAGAAGCCCCAGTAGCCGTAGTCCGCCTCGGCCATGCCGTGCTCGATCTGGGCCCGGACGTACCTCGGGTGGTTGATGCCCCAGGACCGCGGGCCCCAGGACTCCTCCGGCACGAACAGCGGCACCATCAGCGCCTCGAACATGCTGCCGCCCCAGGTCGGCACGAACTGCAGGCCACGGTAGCGGTAGGCGCCCTCGAACACGTTCACGCCCAGGTATTCCCGCCACTGGCCGACCGGCTTCTGCTCCTGCCAGCCCCAGTCGCAGGTGTCCGGGAACGTCCGCCACATCGCGAAGTAGTGCTGCGGCGGCACCTGCCCGGCGGCGATGCCCAGGTACGAGGCGATCCGCGGCTCGGTGTTGAACGAGCCGTAGTGGTGGCAGGTGTACCAGACGTCCGGTCCGCGGTCGCGATAGTTGTCCAGCACCGCGCAGCCGGGCGGCTGCTCGTCCCAGAACCCGCCGCGAAGCAGGCCCGCGCCGGCGTCCGGGTTCGCGTTCGGGTCGTAGTAGAAGCCGAAATCCATGTCGGCGAGCAGGGCGTCCGCGGCCGGCTGCAGCCCCGGCTCGGCGTGGCGCACCACCCGCAGCGCGGTCGCCAGCCAGCCGTTGTCCACACTGGACAGGAACGGGTAGACCGTGCTCCCGTCGACCGGCCAGACCCGCAGCTTCGTCGTCGTGACCGGGTCGTACCAGTTGTAGAACATGCCGGACGCGGGATGCCGTTCCATCTCGGCCAGCGTGGCCAGGGTCTGAGACATCCGGGCGAGGGCCTCGTGCCGGCCGATCAAGCGCACGTCACGGGCGACGACCGTGCTCCACAGGTAGGCACCGATGTTGGTAGGCGAGGTGTAGCGGCTGCGACTGCCCGGCGACAGGTCGGCGCCGACGTTGTCCGCGGGCAGGCCGGTGCCCGGGTCGGTCATGGCGACGAACGACCGCCAGGTGTCGGTGGCGTACCGGTACAGCGTCGCGTGGCTGCCGCCACCGGGCGTCGCGACGCCGCCGGCATTCGGAGCGGGCGCGGCGCCGGCCGCGCTCACCGTGGCCAGCGTGATCGCCACGGCTCCGGCGGCCGCGAGGACAGGTCGGAGAGGTCTCATGACGGGTCCTTCCGCAAGGTCACTTGATTCCGGTCATCGCGATGCCCTGCACGAAGTAGCGCTGCAGGGCGATGAACACGAGCAGCACCGGCACGACGACCACGACAGCGCCGGCCATCAGCAGGCCGTACTGGGTGCGGTTCTGCCCCACGCTGTAGAGCGCCAGCGCGACCGGCAGGGTGTACTTGTCCTCGGTCTGCGCGACGACCAGCGGCCAGAGGAAGCTGTTCCACGAGCCGAGGAACGTGAGGATGCCGAGGGTCGCCAGCGCCGGCGTGGTCAGCGGCGCGATCACCTGGGCGAAGATGCGGAACTCACCGGCGCCGTCCACCCGCGCCGCGTCAATCAGCTCGTCCGGCAGCCCGGAGATGTACTGCCGCATGAGGAACACCCCGAACGGCAGCACCAGCGCCAGGCTCGGCAGGATCAGGCCCAGGTAGGTGTTCACCAGCCGCATGTTGCTGACGAGCACGAACTGCGGGACCAGCAGCGCGATCGAGGGCACCATGAGCACGCCGAGCACGAGCAGGAAGAGCACCCGCTTGCCGGGGAAGTCCATCTTGGCCAGCGCGTAGCCGAGCATGGAGCAGATGACCAGGTTGCCGATCGTCACCGCGGTGGCGACGAGCGTCGAGTTGATGAAGTACTGCGGGAAGTCCAACCGGGAGAACAGCTGCCGGTAGTTCTCCAGCGTCACCTCCTCCGGCAGCCAGGTCGGCGGGGACCGGCGCAGCTCCGCCTCGGGCTTGACCGAGCCCAGCGCCATCCACACGAACGGTCCGGCGACGACGACGAGACCGAGCGACAGCGCCAGGTACACCCACGGCTGGGAGCGCCGCCGCTGCCCCGGCTCGGCACCGGGCGGTGGCTCGTCGAGCTCGCCGGGCGGATCGGAGCGGTGTTGCGGACGTCGGTGACCACGCCGACCACCTCCTCAGTCGGGTCGCCGGCCGAGCAGCCGGAACTGCACCGCGGTGAGCAGCACGATCGCGATGAACAGCACGTAGCTCATCGCCGCGGCGTAGCCGTAGTTGCCGAAGCCGAACTGGTTGTAGATGTCGTAGGACACCGACAGCGTCTTGTTCAGCGGCCGGCCCTGCGTCATCACGAACGGCTCCTCGATGAACTGCAGGTAGCCGATGCCGGGGATGACGGCGCCGAAGAGCAGCGTCGGGCGCAGCATCGGCAGCGTCACGTAGCGGAACTTCGACCACGCGCCGGCACCGTCCACACTGGCCGCCTCGTACAGGTGCGCCGGGATCGCCTGCAGGCCGGCCAGGAAGATGACCATGAGAAAGCCCATGTTGCGCCAGGCCGCCATCACGATCAGCGACGGCATCGCCCAGATCTCGCTGTTCAGCCAGTCCGGACCGGTGCCGCCGACCAGGTCCAGCAGGCGGTTCAGCAGCCCGCTCGTCGGCTCCAGGATGAACCGCCACACCACCGCGATGGCCACGATGCTGGTGACCACCGGCAGGTAGTAGCCGACCCGGAAGAACCCGCGCAGGCGGGTGATGCCGCGGTTCAGGGCGAGCGCCACCGCAAGCGCGAGCACCATCGTCAGGGGCACGCCGACGAGCACGAAGTACGCCGTGTTGAACGCGGACTGCAGGAAGACCTCGTCGCTGAACAGCCGGGTGTAGTTGTCCAGCCCGACCAGCTCGACCGCGAACGGGTTGCGCAGGTCCGCGCTGCGCAGATCGGTGAAGCTCATCGCGAGCGAGGCGAGCACCGGCAGCGCCACGAAGACCGCGAAGAGCAGCACGAACGGCAGCGCGAAGCCCCACGCGGCAAGGCCCTGCCGGGCGCGGAGGCTCCGCGCCCGGCGAACCCGGCGTACCCGGCCGGCGACCGGAGCCGGCTGGCTGGCCGCGGTCACCTCACGCCCCGGTGCCGATCTGGCTGGCCCCCTCCTGCATGGCCTTCACCGCCGCATCGGGCGCCTCGCCCGCCTTGACCGCCTTCTCCACCTGGGCGTCGATCACCGTGGCGACCTGCTCCCAGGTCGGCACCGCGGGCGGGGACTTCGCGTCGTTCAGCTGCTCCCCGAACCGGGACAACATCGGGTCGGACGCCAGCGCCTGGTTCTCCCAGCCGGCCTTCACCGCCGGCAGGTCGCTGACCGTCTCATACCACTTCACCTGCGTCTCCGCCTTGCTGAGGAACTCGACGAACTTCCAGGCCGAGTCGCGGTTCTTCGCGTCCTTGAACACGACCAGGTCGCCCCCGCCCACGAACGACGTGCCGGCCTGCTCCTTCGGCATCAGCGCGAGCCCGACCTTGTCCATGAAGGCCTCGCCGCCGAGGTCGCGCACCAGGCCGAGGTGCCAGGGGCCGGAGACGAACGAGCCGACCGTGCCGTTGACGAACCCGTTCTCCAGGTCACTGCCCTGGAACGGAGCCTTCGGGCTGAGCCCCGAGTCGAAGAACGAGGTGTAGTACTCCAGCGCCTCGGTCATCGCCGGACTGTCCAGAGTGAACTCGGAGGCCTCGTCATTGGTGATCGCCGCGCCCTGCTGCCAGGCGAACGGCAGGAACGTCTGCCACGAACCCTGCCCGCCGGGCTGCAGGTAGATGCCCCACTTCGCGCCGCCGCCCTGCTTGAGCCCCTGGGCGAAGGAGGTCAGGGTGTCCCACGACGTCGGCGGCTCGACGCCGGCCTTCTCGGCCAAGTCCTTGCGGTAGTAGATGAGCCGGGTCTCGACGTACCAGGGCACACCGAACGACGTGTCGTCCACCACCGTGGTGTCCCACGCCCCGGGGAAGAACTGGTCCTTGTTGATCAGGTCCGGGGTCGGGTCGAGCGCTCCGGTCTTTGCGAACTCACCCATCCACGTCGTGCCGATGAGGCTCACGTCCGGCGTCTGCCGGCCGGCGATCGCGGTCGCGATCTTGTCGTGGGCGGCGTCCCACGGCACCGGGGTGACCTTCACGGTGGCGTCCGGGTTGGCCGCCTCGAACTCCTTGGCCAGCACGCCGAGCTTCTCCCCCTCGGTGCCCATCGCCCAGACCGTGATCTCGCCGGTGGCCGGGCCCTCGGAGACGCCGCCGGCCTCTTCCCCGCCACCGCCTCCGTCCTCGTCACGGCCGCAGCCGGCGAGTGCCAGGCCGACTACGCACGCCAGGACGGCGCCGCGCTTCCAGCCGCTCATCGCTCCTCCTCATCGGTGGTGTCCACAGCTCGCTCGGACCACGAGCTCGGTGGGAAGCAGGTCGTGCCGGGGCGCGGACCGGGCGCCGGTGATGCGCTCGTCCAGCGCCAGGGCGGCCCGAGCGCCCAGCTCGTGCATCGGCTGCCGGACCGTGGTCAGTCCGGGCCGCGCGTACTTGGCCCCCATCACGTCGTCCAGCCGGTGACGGCGAGGTCCTCGGGCACCCGCAGGCCGGCCTCCTCGGCGGCGAGCATCGCGCCGAGCGCGATCTCGTCGTTCGCGCAGACCAGCGCGTGTGGACGGTCGCGCTCGGACAGCAGGTCCCGGGCCGCCGCCAGCCCGGCCGCCTCGTCGTACGGGCACGGCACCGGTGCGGGCACGGCGAGTCCGCGGGCGGCCAGCTCCGCCGCGGTCGCCGCCCACCGCTCGCCCGCGTCCGGCGACGAGTCAGGGTCGCCGAGGAACTGCAGGCGCTGGTGACCGTGGTCGAGCAGGTGCGCGGCCAGCCGCCGGGCGCTGCCGGCGTTCTCGGCGCAGACCGAGTCGACCTCGGCCACCGGTGGCCGGGCGAGCAGCACGACCGGCAGGCCGCTGGCCGCGATCTCGTGCACGACATCGTCGCCGACGGTGCGGCCGAGGATGACCAGACCGTCCACTCGGGACGCCAGGTCGAACACCATGTCGCGGACGGCCTCGCGGCCGTGCGTGGACAGGATCAGCACCGACCGGCCCAGCTCGGCGGCGACCTCCTCGTACCCCAGCACGACCTCGGCGAAGTACGGACCGGACAGGTCCGGGAAGACGATGCCGTTGGCGGCGTGCCGGCGCTCGGCGAGCGCGCGCCCCAACCTGCTCGGCGTGAACCGGAGCTCCTCGACCGCGGCCAGCACCCGCGCCCGGGTGCCGGAGGCGACCGGGCCGCTCTCGCGCAGCGCGCGGGACACCGTCGTGATCGAGACGCCGGCCCTCGCGGCGACGTCGTAGATCGTGACGCCCGCGCCGGGCCGGGGTGCGGCGGGAGCCGGGTCGAGGTCGGTCACCAGATGTGAGCGCTTTCAGCGGCCGGTGTTAGCGCTTTCACAAGGCCGACCCACCTCGGTGCGCGCCAGCCTAAACCTGCCGAGACGGTCGACTTTCCGGCGGGAATGTTGCACGCGCAAGGAAGTGTTGGGTTGGTGGACCCGCCAGCGCTCGAGGAGAGTGGACCCATGCCAGCTGTCACCGTGCCGAACGTGCTCGCCCTGCCGCGGCTCGAAGAGCCGGACCCGGCCACCAGGGTCGAGCGACCCGTGGTGTCGGTGACCACCGCGCCGAGCGGCTACGAGGGCGAGGGCTTCCCGGTGCGGCGCGCGTTCGCCGGCGTCGACCTGCGCACCCTCGACCCGTTCATTCACATGGACCAGATCGGCGAGGTGGAGTACGCCCCGGGCGAGCCCAAGGGCACGCCGTGGCACCCGCACCGCGGCTTCGAGACCGTCACGTACATGATCGACGGGGTGCTCGAGCACCAGGACTCGCAGGGCGGCGGCGGCGTGATCACCAATGGCGACACGCAGTGGATGACCGCCGGCTCCGGCCTGCTGCACATCGAGACCCCGCCGGAGGAGCTGGTCGTGACCGGCGGCGTCTTCCACGGCATCCAGCTCTGGGTCAACCTTCCCGCGAAGGACAAGTGGGCGCCGCCGCGGTACCAGGACATCCGCGGCGGCAAGGTCGCCCTGCTGTCCTCGGCCGACGGCGCTGCGCTGATCCGGGTCATCGCCGGCGAGGTCGGCGGGCACGCCGGCCCGGGCGTCACGTACACGCCGATCACGCTGCTGCACGCGACCGTGTCCCCCGG
>JBKOXW010000013.1:0-30688 GCA_046744115.1 Actinomycetota bacterium
GCTCACCGCCCGGCCCGGCGTCGCGCTGGACCCCCGGTACGGGCCGGGCTCCCGGGCGGCGCACCTCGCCTCCGGCGCGGTCGAGCTGGCCGGCGACTGGCCGTCGTTGCGCCGGGACGTGGACACCCCCGCCGACCTGGCCGCCGCGCGCGCGCTCGGCCTCGGGCCGGCCACGCGCGGGTGGCTCGCCAGCCGGGATGTCGCCGGCTAAGCCGACCATTGCTGCGGTCGATCACCGACTATGGTCGGGCCCGATGGACCGCGCGCTGCAGGCGACCGTACGGCGCTTCGACCCGGACACCGGAACCGGGTCGGTGCTGCTCGACGACGGAACGGAGGTGGCGTTCGACCAGGCCGCGTTCGCGGCCGGCGGGCTCCGCCTGCTGCGATTCGGTCAGCGCGTGCGTGTCGAGTACGACGGGGACGACGTGGTCCGGGTGACGATCTACACGCTGCCCTGACGGCGTCGGCGGGCGCGAGCGGCGCGCGTAGTTCACCTGGATGAGGGATCATCGGGCCATGAGCGTGGACAGTGACCCAGTACGGGCGGCGGCGGCGCGCCGCGCGGCCGGCTACGGCGAGGGGGCCGGCGGGGTTGTCCCGGCCGACGACGACATCGACCTCGACCTCGGCCGCATCGACGAGGTGGAGGGCCTGCCACCGGACCGGTTCGCCAGCCGGGAGATGTCATGGCTGGACTTCAACGCGCGGGTGCTTGCCCAGGCCGAGGACCGGCGCGTCCCGCTGCTGGAGCGGCTGAAGTTCGTCGCGATCTTCGCCAGCAACCTGGACGAGTTCTACATGGTCCGGGTCGCCGGCCTGAAGCGGCGCCAGGAGATGGGGCTGTCCGTCCCTGGACCCGACGGGTTCTCGCCGCGGGAGACGCTCGCCCGGATCGCCGCGCGCACCCAGGAGCTCGGGCAGCGGCACGCGCGCTGCTTCCTCGACGACGTCGCGCCCGGGCTGGAGGCGGCCGGGGTCCGCATCCTGCACTGGGACTCGCTCGACGCCGCCGAGCGGGACCGGCTCTCGGAGTACTTCCGCTCCCAGGTCTTCCCGGTGCTGACCCCGCTCGCGGTCGACCCGGCCCACCCGTTCCCGTACATCAGCGGGCTCTCCCTCAATCTGGCCGTGCTCGTCCAGGACCCGGCCGCGGCCGGCGCCGAGCGGTTCGCCCGGGTCAAGGTGCCGAACAACGTCCCCCGCTTCGTCAGCGCCAAGGACCAGACCGCGACCGAGGCGTTCCTGCCGCTGGAGGAGCTGATCGCGGCCCACCTGGACATGCTGTTCCCCGGCATGGACGTGGCCGAGCACCACATGTTCCGGGTCACCCGCAACGCCGACATCGAGGTGGAGGAGGACCGGGACGAGGACCTGCTGCAGGCGCTGGAGCGGGAGCTGGCCCGGCGCCGGTTCGGCCCTGCGGTCCGCCTCGAGGTGGCCGAGTCGATGTCCCCGCACGTGCTGGACCTGCTGGTCGAGGAGATCGAGGTCAACCCGGCGGACGTGGTGCGGGTGCCCGGCCTGCTCGACCTCGCCTCGCTCTGGCAGATCTACGACGTCGACCGGCCGGACCTGAAGGACCCGCCGTTCGTGCCGGCCACCCACCCGCGCTTCGCCGAGGGCGAGTCGCCCAAGAGCGTGTTCGCCACGCTGCGCGAGGGCGACGTGCTCGTGCACCACCCGTACGAGTCGTTCGCGACCAGCGTGCAGCGGTTCATCGAGCAGGCGGCGGCCGACGCGAACGTGCTGGCGATCAAGCAGACGCTCTACCGCACGTCCGGCGACTCGCCGATCGTGGACGCGCTGATCGACGCGGCCGAGGCCGGCAAGCAGGTGGTGGTGCTGGTCGAGATCAAGGCCCGGTTCGACGAGCAGGCCAACATCAAGTGGGCCCGGGCGCTGGAGCGGGCCGGCTGCCACGTGGTGTACGGCCTGGTGGGCCTGAAGACGCACTGCAAGACGGCCCTGGTGGTACGTCAGGAGGGCGGCTCGATCCGGCGCTATTGCCATATCGGCACCGGCAACTATCACCCCAAGACCGCGCGGCTGTACGAGGACCTCGGCCTGTTCACCGCCGACCCCGACGTGTGCGCCGACCTGACCGACCTGTTCAACGTGCTCACCGGCTACTCGCGGCAGACCGAGTACCGGTCGCTGCTGGTCGCCCCGCACGGCCTGCGCAGCGGCATCGTGGAGCGCATCGACGGTGAGATCGCGCAGGCCGAGGCCGGGCTGCCGGCCCGGATCCAGATCAAGACGAACCACCTGGTCGACGAGCAGACCATCGACGCGCTCTACCGGGCCTCGCGCGCGGGCGTGCGGGTGGACCTGCTGGTGCGGACGTTCTGCGCGATCCGGGCGGGCGTGCCGGGCCTGTCGGAGAACATCACGGTCCGCTCCATCCTGGGCCGCTTCCTGGAGCACTCCCGGATCATGTACTTCGAGAACGCGGGCGAGTCGGAGTACTGGCTGGGTAGTACCGATCTGATGCACCGCAACCTGGACCGGCGGATCGAGACGATGGTGCGGGTGACCGACCCGGTCGCCCGCGCACACCTGCGTGGCATGCTGGACCTGGCTTTCGCCGACGACACCGCGGCCTGGGAGTTGCAGCCGGATGGCGGCTGGCAGCGCAACGCGGGGGCGCCGGGGCGTCCGTTGGGCGACTACCAGGAGGAGCTCATGCGCCGGCACGCGAGCCGGAGCACATAGCACGCCGCACTGCAGCACGACGACGCAGAACGGAGCCCGACGCCAGTGCGCGAGGAGGAGACGAAGCTCGCCGTCGATTCGGTGTTCGCCCTGCCGGACCTGACCGACGGCGACGGGTCGCTGCGGGTGGAGCCCGGCGGGAGCCGGACCCTGCGGGCCGTCTACTGGGACACCGCCGACCTCCGGCTGGCCCGCAACGGGATCACCCTCCGGCACCGGACCGGCGAGGGCGACCGGCCCTGGCAGCTCAAGCTGCCCATGCGCGAAGAAGGCGCGACCGTCCGCGAGGAGATCGCCGAGCGGGGCCGACCCGGGACGGTGCCCCGGTCGTTGCTGGCGCTGGTGACCGGATGGGTGCGCGGCGCCACGCTCGCCCCGGTCGCCACGCTGCGCACCGAGCGGGAGCTGCACCGCATTCTCGGCCCGGACGGCGCGGAGCTGGCCGACCTCACCGACGACACGGTGTCCATCCTGGACGGTCGCCGGGTGCTCTCCCGGTTCCGCGAGATCGAGGTGGAGCGGCGCGGCGCCGACCCCGGCACCATGGCCTGGTTGCGCGACCGGCTGGTCGAGGCCGGCGCGGTGGAGGGTGAGTTCACCCCGAAGGTCGTGCACGCGCTGGGTCCGCTGGCCACCGCCGGCAGTGACCTGCGCACGCCGCCGACTGTTGGCCGCCGCAGTCCCGCGGGCGCGGTCGTGGCGTACTCGCTCGCCACCGGCCTGCACCGGCTGATCGAGCATGACGCGCCGGTGCGGCGCAACACCCCGGACGCGATCCACCAGATGCGGGTGGCGTGCCGGCGGCTGCGCAGCGACCTGCGCACGTTCGGCCCGCTCGTCGACCCGGACTGGGCGGGCGCGCTGCGCGACGAGCTGAAGTGGCTGGCCGGCTCCCTCGGCACCGCCCGGGATCTGGAGGTGCTGCGCGAGCGGATCGCCGGCGCCGCGCGGGAGGACCCGCTGGCACCACTGGACGCCGACGCGGTGGCCCGCATCGACGCCGTCCTGGCCCAACGCGAGAAGCGTGCGCAGGCGGAGGTCCGCGAGGCGCTGGACTCGGAGCGCTACGTCGACGTGCTCGAGCGCGTCGTCGAGGCCGCCCGGCAGCCCGTGCTCACGCCCGCCGCGGACCTGCCCGCCGACCAGGCGCTGGTACCGCTCGTCGGCAAGGCCTGGCGCAAGCTCGAGAAGGAGGGCCGGCGGCTCGCCCCGGACGAGCCGGACGAGCGCTGGCACCGGGTCCGCATCCTGGCCAAGCGCGCCCGGTACGCCGCGGAGGCGGCCACGGTCGCGCTCGGCAAGCCGGCGAGCAAGCTTGGCGCGGCGGCGTCGTCGGTGCAGGACGTGCTCGGCGAGCACCAGGACTCGGTGTTCGCCGCCGACACCCTGGCCGAGATTGCCGAGCAGCACTCCGACGACGTCGCGCTCGTCCTGGCCTGCGGTCGACTCGTCGAGCGGGAACGGGCGGCCGCACGCCAGGCCCGGATCGACTTCCCCCGGATCTGGAAGAGGGCCACCGCGCCGAAGCGCACCCGCTGGCTCTCATTGTGAGCGAGCGCGAGGGCTCGCAGCGCGAGCGGCCAGCACCGAGCGAGCGCGAGGGCTCGCAGCGCGGGCGGGCCTCACCGAGCGTGGACATACGGGCGGCGGGGGGCATGCTCTGGCGCCGGTCGAGCGGTGGCGTCGAGATCGCGATCGTGCACCGGCCGAAGTACGACGACTGGTCGCTGCCGAAGGGCAAGCTGCGCGCCGGCGAGCATCCGCTGCTCGGGGCCTGCCGAGAGGTGGTCGAGGAGACCGGCGTGGTGCCGGCCGTCGGCCGCAAGCTGCCCGCCGAGGAGTACTGGCTCGGCCCCGACCGCAAGACCGTCGACTACTGGGCGATGGCCGCCATCGACGGCGGCTTCGCCCCCAACGACGAGGTGGACGGGATGCGCTGGCTGCACCCGGCCGAGGCGGCAACCTGGCTCAGCTACGACCGCGACCGTGAGCTGCTGCGCGCCTTCCTCGCCGTCCCGCTGCCCACCGCGACGCTGCTGCTGGTCCGGCATGCCCGTGCCGGCGAGCGTTCCGCCTGGGTGGGCGAGGACCGGCTGCGACCGCTCGAGCCGGCGGGTCGGGAGCAGGCGCTGGCGCTGCGCGAGTCGCTGGCCTGGTTCGCCCCGGAGCGGATCTTCTCCGCCGACCCGGTCCGCTGCGTGGAGAGCGTCGTGCCGCTGGCCGAGAAGCTCGACCTGCCGGTGGAGAACGAGCCGGCGCTGTCCGAGGAGAGCTTCACCGCAGAGCCGGAACGCGGCCTGCGGCGCATCCGGGCGATCGCGCGACTGGGTGTGCGAGCGGTGATCTGCAGCCAGGGGGCGGTGATCCCGCCGGTGGTCAGCACGCTCGCGGCCGAGGCGGGACTGCCGCTGCGCAAGGTGCCGGCGCGCAAGGCGAGCGTGTGGGCACTGTCGATGGTGGACGGGCTGCTGACAGCGGCGGACTACTACCCCGACCTGGCCGAGGTGGCCTGACCGGACGGACCCGGAAGCCGCCCGGGGAAGCCGGCGGAGAGCGCAGTGTCCGCCGGACCGCGTCACCGCGGCGCGGTCCGACGGACACGCCTGGACCGGCGGCGGCTGCTACGCCTTCTTCGCCGCCTTCTTCGCGGTCGACTTGGCCGACTTGGCCGGCGCCTTCGCCGCCTTCGCGGGAGCCTTGGCCGCGGTCGCCTTCGCGGTGGCCTTCTTGGTCGCCTTCGCCGCGGTGACCTTCGGCAGCTTCTTGGCGCCGCTCACCACGTTCTTGAACTCCTGTCCGGCGCGGAACGCGGGCACCGACGTCTTCTTGACCTTGACCTTCTCGCCGGTGGCCGGGTTGCGCGCGGTGCGGGCCGCGCGGTCGCGCTTCTCGAAGACGCCGAACCCGGTGATGGCGACCCTCTCGCCCTTCTGCACGGTGCGGTAGACGGTGTCGAGGAACGCCTCGACCGTCGCCTGCGCCCGCCTCTTGTCCTCGCCGACGCGCTCGGCGACGGCCTCGACCAGCTGAGCCTTGTTCACACGTCCCTCCCAGGACCGGGTCATGTCGGCCGTTGCGACCGATTTGGCCGAACGGTAGGCGTGTGGCGGCGGGTATTCAACGACCGCGACCAAATTTTGCTTGTGTCGCAGTGATTTCTCGCCGCCGGCCTCACCGAACCGTTGCGGTGGTGGGCATCCAGGACGTCCGGCGCGCCTCGTACGCCCCGATCGCGTCGGTGTGCCGGAGCGTCAGCCCGACGTCGTCGAGGCCTTCCAGCAGCCGCCAACGGCTGTAGTCGTCGAGGTCGAACGGCACCACCGCGGCGTCGTACCGGATCTCGCGCTCGACGAGGTCGACCGTCACCTCGCCGGTCGGGTCCGTCTCGGCCCGCTGCCACAGCTCGGCCACGACCTGCTCGGGCACGACCACCGTCAGCAGGCCGGCCTTCAGCGAGTTGCCGCGGAAGATGTCGCCGAACCGGGGGGCGAGCACGACCCTGAAGCCGTAGTCCTGCAGCGCCCACACGGCATGCTCGCGGGACGAGCCGGTGCCGAAGTCGGTGCCCGCGACGAGGATCGTGGCGCCGGCGAACTCCGGCCGGTTGAGCACGAAGCCGTCCTCGTTCGCCCGCCAGGCCGCGAACAGGCCGTCCGCGAAGCCGGTGCGGCTGACCCGCTTGAGCCACTCGGCGGGGATGATCTGGTCGGTGTCGACGTCGCTGCGCCGCAGCGGCGCGACCCGGCCGGTGTGGGTGCGGAACTTCTCCATCGCTGTTCTGTGGCCTCCCGGCTCGTCGACGGTGGATCGCCCGGTCCAGGTCGCTCTAGTCGAGGTCGTCGGGGCTGGCGAGGTGGCCGGTGACCGCGGTCGCCGCGGCGACCAGCGGCGACACCAGGTGGGTTCGGCCGCCCTTGCCCTGCCGGCCCTCGAAGTTCCGGTTCGACGTCGAGGCCGACCGCTCGCCGGGCGAGAGGCGGTCGGGGTTCATGCCGAGACACATCGAGCAGCCGGCGCTGCGCCACTCGGCGCCGGCGGCGGCGAAGACCGCGTCCAGGCCTTCCCACTCGGCCTGCTCCTTGACCCGCATGGAGCCCGGCACGACGAGCATCCGGACGCCGTCGGCGACCCGCCGGCCGCGCAGCACCTCGGCGGCGGCCCGCAGGTCCTCGATCCGGCCGTTGGTGCACGAGCCGAGGAAGACCGTATCCACCCGGATGCCGCGCAGCGGCGTACCCGGAGCGAGGTCCATGTAGGACAGCGCCTTCTCCGCGGCGGCCCGCTGCTGCGCGTCGGCCATCGACGCCGGGTCCGGCACCCGGCCGGCCAGCGGCGCGCCCTGGGCCGGATTGGTGCCCCAGGTGACGTATGGCGTCAGCGTGTCGGCGTCGAGCGTCACCTCGCGGTCGAACGTGGCGCCGGCGTCGGTGCGCAGCACCCGCCAGGCGGCCAGCGCGGCATCCCAGTCCGCACCGGTCGGTGCATGTGGACGATCCTTGAGGAACGCGAACGTCGTCTCGTCGGGAGCGACCATGCCGGCCCGGGCGCCGGCCTCGATGGACATGTTGCACATCGTCATGCGGGCTTCCATCGACATCGCCTCGACGGCCTCGCCGCGGTACTCGACCATATGCCCCTGGCCGCCACCGGTGCCGATGCGGGCGATCAGCGCGAGGATGACGTCCTTGGCGGTGACGCCGGGCCGCAGCCGGTCGGTGACGGTCACCGCCATCGTCCGCAGCGGCCGCAGCGACAGGGTCTGGGTGGCCAGCACGTGCTCGACCTCGCTGGTGCCGATGCCGAACGCGAGCGCGCCGAACGCGCCGTGGGTGCTGGTGTGTGAGTCGCCGCAGACGATCATCATGCCTGGCTGGGTGAGGCCGAGCTGCGGGCCGATCACGTGCACGATCCCCTGCTCGCGGTCGCCCATCGGGTGCAGCCGGATGCCGAACTCCGCGCAGTTGCGCCGCAGCGTGTCGACCTGGGTGGCCGAGACCGGGTCCGCGATCGGCAGCCCGATGCCGGTGGTCGGCACGTTGTGGTCCTCGGTGGCGAGCGTCAGGTCCGGCCGCCGCACCGGCCGGCCGGCCAGCCGCAGCCCATCGAACGCCTGCGGGCTGGTGACCTCGTGCACCAGGTGCAGGTCGACGTAGAGCAGGTCCGGCTCCCCGGCCGCGCGCCGGACGAGGTGCGCCTCCCACAGCTTCTCGGCGAGGGTCCCGCCCATGGTGGCTGATCCCATCTCATCATGTGGACGTCTAGTATTGCGTCGTGAGACAGTCTAGCGGCGTCGGCGTGCTGGACAAGGCCGTGCTCGTGCTGGAGTCGGCGGCCCGGTCGCCGGTGGGCCTCGGCGAGCTGGTGTCGGTCACCGGCCTGCCCCGGGCGACGGCGCACCGGCTGGCGGTGGCGCTGGAGGCGCACCGGCTGCTGGTCCGGAACGAGACCGGCCGGTGGGCACCGGGTCCTCGGCTCGGTGAGCTCGCGCAGGCGGCGCCCGACCCGCTGCTTGCCGCCGCCGGGCCGGTGCTCGCCCGGCTGCGCGACCGCAGCGGCGAGAGCACGCAGCTCTACCGGCGGTACGGCGACGAGCGGGTCTGCGTGGCGGCCGCCGAGCGGGCCAGCGGCCTGCGCACGACCGTCGCGGTCGGCGCCCGGCTGCCAATGATCGCGGGCTCGGGCGCCCAGGTGCTGGCCGCGTGGAGCGAGCCGGACGACGTGACCCATATCCTGCGCACGGCCCGCTTCACCGCGCGCGTGCTCGCCGACGTGCGCCGGCGTGGCTGGGCGTACAGCGTGGCGCAGCGCGAGGCGGGGGTCGCGTCGGTCTCGGCGCCGGTCCGCGACCGGACCGGCGGCGTGGTCGCGGCGATCTCGGTGTCGGGCCCGGTCGAGCGCCTCGGGCGGCGCCCCGGACCGCGGTACGCCCCGCTGGTGACCGCGGCGGCAGCCGCGCTCAGCGCCCGGCTGTGAGCCGGCTCGGCGGGAGCGACAGCGCGTTACACCGATTCGGAATTCGTAAGCGTTATAGCCTGAACGACCATGACGATATTGGGTCATCTGACCTGCATCGATCTGCAGAACGTACCGACTCCAATACATGAAGTGATTCACCCGAACGGCATACATGCCGGGCTTCCGAATGGGACGAAGTGCGCCTATGGTCTCCACCTGCGCGACACCTCCGCTCGCACGTCTGTCGCTAGTGGAGGCGACCCGCAGCCCATCGCTGCACCGATCGACGTTTGGAGAGTCATGTCCCTCGCTCGGCGCGTTGCTGCCGCGCTCGCCGTCACCGGTGTCGGAGTTCTCGCCTTCGCAGTCCCCGTCGCCGCGTCTTCGGACGCCGACCATGACAACCCGCCGGCGGACTGCGTCGACGGCACGGTCAGAGACAATCTCAGCTACGGAGTGGACGCCGCCGCCGGATCCGCCTGGGTGCAGGGTAAGGGGCCGCTCTGCGAGCCGGTCGAGATCCTGCTGTCGATTTACGACGTGCCCGACACGTGGGACGGTCACAACTTCAACGAGACAGCCGTACCGCAGACGCTGTTCGACCACGACAGCGGCATCCTGGAGGGCACCGATAAGCTCCGGCTCGGCGTCGACGTGCCCGAGTGCGGCAACACGCAGATCGATCTGTACTACCCGCCGAAGATCGAGGTCGTCGACGGCCGCGGACACGGTCCTCAGCTGCTCATCGGCCACATCTGGCAGGTCACCCCGCCGGAGCACTGCGCGCCGCCGACGAAGTCGACTCCGCCGCCGACCGAGACCACGCCTCCGCCCACGGAGACCACTCCGCCGCCGACCGAGACCACGCCTCCGCCCACAGAGACCACTCCGCCGCCCACGGAGACCACTCCGCCGCCGACCGAGACGACGCCTCCGCCGACGACCCAGCCAGCGGGACCGATCATCACGGTGACCCCGCCGCCGGCCGCGGCGCCGGTGCCACCGCAGGAGGAGGGCCTCGCCCAGACCGGGTCCAGCAGCACGCTGCCGCTCATCGGCCTCGGCACGCTGCTGCTCGGCGCTGGCATCGTGCTGAGCCTGGTCGGCCGGAGGCAGCCCGCCTAGCCGGACTCATCTCGACGTACGGCGGCGGCCGGAGCGAATGACCCTCCGGCCGCCGCCGTCGTTCGTCTCCAGCGACGTGGCCGGGTCAGCCGCCGATCGGGCGACCCAGGCCGTCGATGACCTCGGCGTGCGGCAACTCTGCCAGCGCGGCGCCCGGCAGCAACAGCTTCGACCGCCGTACCCCGCTGCCGATGACCACCCGCGGGGTTGCCGCGACCACCGCGTCGACCAGCAGCGGCCAGCCGTCCGGCAGGCCGATCGGTGTGATCCCGCCGTACTCCATCCCGGTCTCGGCGACGGCCAGGTCCATCGGTGCGAACGACGCCTTGCGCGCGTCGACGTGCCGCCGCACCAGGCCGTTCACGTCCGCCCGCGTGCTCGCGAGCACGACGCACCCGACCAGCCGAGTCTGCTCGCCCCGCCGGGCGGCCACCACGACGCAGTTCGCCGACTCGTCCAGCGAGAAGCCGTACCGGGCGCAGAACTCGCCGGTGTCCGCCAGCGCGGGGTCGATCTCGACGACCTCGATCGACTCGACCGGCGTCGCACCGGACCACGCCCACAGCGCGTCGAGCACCGGCGGCGCAAGGAGGTCCGGGCGATCCAGAGCGGGCCACGGCGTGAGCGTCTCGATCACCCCGCCATCCTCCCCCGCCCCGCGCCCGTCCCCCATGAGTGGGCACCTTTCCCGCCTAGTGAGCCTGCTTCGCCGTTATTAGTGGAGATTGAGCCGGAGGCGGCGCAGGTCCGGGTCGGCGCGGCACCGCTCGGCCAGCTCCGCCAGGTCATCCCCAACGTGCAGCACGCGTCCGGACAGTTGGTCGGCGGCACCGAGGGCGATCGCCTCGAGCAGGTCGGCGGCTGGCTGCGGATCACCCCACCGATCCTCGACCCCGCTGCCGAACCGGGGCAGCCAGATCCGGCCCTCGGTGCTCCTGGCGAGATGTTCCGTCATCGGTGTCCGTACGAACCCGGGGTGCACTCCGAACACCCGGACTCCGGTGCCGGCGACCTCGTGTGCTAGCACCTCGGTCAGCCGGGCGATGCCGGCTTTCGCCGCAGCGAAGGCGGATACGTAGCCGGCCTGGCGGTCACCGAGGTTGCCGTACACGGTGACCAGCCTGCCGGCGCGCTGGCGGAGCATCCGGTTGATCGCCGACCGCGCCCTCCCGGTCGGCCACCGCACGCAGGCCGGCCAACGCCTCGCTCGGCCTGGCGATGCCGGCCACGGCCGCACCGTGACGGGCGAGATGCAGAGCCACCGCCCGTCCAATGCCGCGGCTTGCCCCGGTGACGAACGGCAACGTGCCCGACCAAAGACTGAGAGGGCACCCCTAGTCTCCATGTGAAGGCTTCGACGTCCACGCCGGATCCAGACCCGCCAGCCATTCGGTGTTGAACTTATCGGCAGCGTGAATCGTGACCACGCGAAGCTCGCTGGTGCCCGTGTTGGTGAAGCCATGCGGCACGTTCGGGAGGCCAACGACGAGCTGCCCGCCGACCACGACGAGCTGCCGATCGCCCAGCGTGAACGTGGCCTCGCCAGATTCCACGACGAAGACTTCGGCGTACGGATGTCGGTGCAGGCGGGGGCCGGTGCCAGGAGCCGTGTGGACGAGGATGAGGGAGAACGGGACGTCACCGTGATCAGCCCCCACGAACTCATGCGAGTGCACGGTGTGCGGCAAGTCGTCGAGGTCCATGAGCCAGCGCATGAGCCTTCTGCCTTCCTTGTGCGTCCGCGTCGGAGGGACACCTCGTCACGAGTCTGGCAGCACGCCCCGCCTTGACCTGGCCCTGGAGCCGGGTGAGCGCGACCTCGGCTGCGCCGTCGCCGAAGGCGACGCGCCCCCGGCCCGCGGTGGGCCCCGCCGGCCCGACAGGGCCCGGTGGGTACCGCCCGTCGCCGAAGGCGACACGCGCCGCCCGTGAGGCGGCGCGCAGACCAGGAGACCCGGTCCGCCGACGACGGACACGGGTCTCCCGCATGTAGCCCCGACCGGATTCGAACCGGCGCTACCGCCTTGAGAGGGCGGCGTCCTGGGCCACTAGACGACGGGGCCCCTATGTGACTTGAGGAGCTGGGGTACCAGGACTCGAACCTAGACTAACGGAGCCAGAATCCGTCGGGCTGCCAATTACCCCATACCCCATCGATGCGCCCACCCGAGGCGCATCAGCCCACGATTCTAGCCCACCCCGCAGGTGCCGACCAAACCGCGAGCCCGCTCGGCGGCGCCGCGAGCGGGGCTCACGCCGACCCCTCCTCGATGGCCAGCAGGGCCGCCCGGAGCCGGCGCAGCGTCCGCTCCCGGCCGGCGAGCTCCATCGACTCGGGCAGCGGCGGCGACACCGTACGTCCGGTCACGGCGACCCGCAGCGGGGTGTAGGCCTTGCTGCGGCTGAGGCCGAGCCCGTCGATCACCGCCGGGTCCAGCGCGGCCTGGATCAGGGCCGTCTCCCACGGCGTCACCGGCTCCAGCGCGTCCACCGCGGCGGCCAGCACCGGCGCCGCCGACGCGCCGAGGTGCCGTTCGGCGGCCTGCTCGTCGACCCGGAAGTCGGCCTCGTCGACGAGGGCGAACCAGAGCAGGTCGACCGCCTCGGTGAGCCGCTGCATCCGCCCCTGGATGTGCGAAGCGGCCGCGACCAGCAGGTCGTGCTGCTCGGTCGTTGGCGGGTCGGCGACCAGTCCGGCCGCCCGCAGGAACGGCGTGATCCGCCCGACCAAGTCGGCGACGGCCAGCTCGCGGATCTTCACGCCGTTGATCGCGGCCAGTTTCTTCGGGTCGAACCGGGCCGGGTTCCGCGACACCCGCTCCAGCGTGAACGCGGCCGCCATCTCCTCGAGCGTGAACAGCTCGCGGTCCTCGCCGATCGACCAGCCCAGCAGGGCCAGGTAGTTGAGCACCGCCTCGGGCAGGAAGCCCTGCTCGCGGCAGTACGCCAGGGACGCCTCGGGCGTGTTCCGCTTGGACAGCTTCGTGTTCTGCTCGCCCATGACGAACGGGAGGTGGCCGAAGAGCGGTGTCGGCGTGCTGGTCACGCCGACCGCCCGCAGCGCGTCGTACAGCGCGATCTGGCGCGGCGTGGACGAGAGCAGGTCCTCCCCGCGGAGCACGTGGCTGACCTCCATCAGCGCGTCGTCCACCGGGTTGACCAGCGGGTAGAGCGGAAAGCCGTCGGCCCGGACCAGCACGTAGTCGGGCACGTGCTCGGGCTCGAACCGGACCGTGCCACGGATGAGATCGTCGAACGCGATCGGCGTGCCGGGCATCCGCAGTCGCAGCACCGGCCGCAGACCCTCCGCGTCGTACCCGGACAGCTGCGCCCGGGTCAGCTCGCGGCAGTGGCCATCGTAGCCGGGCGGCCGGCCGGCCGCGGCGGCGCGCTGCTCGACCTCCTCGGGCGTGCAATAGCAGCGGTACGCGGCGCCGCCGTCCAGCAGCCGGCCGGCCACGTCGGCGTAGATGGGAAGGCGTTCCGACTGGCGGTACGGCTCGTGCGGGCCGCCGACCTCCGGCCCCTCGTCCCAGGTCAGCCCGAGCCAGCTGAGGTCGTCCAACACGCCCCGGTAGGAGTCCTCGGTGCTGCGGGCGCGGTCGGTGTCCTCGATGCGCAGGATGAACACGCCGCCGTGGTGCCGGGCGAACGCCCAGTTGAACAAGGCGGTGCGAACGTTGCCGACGGTTAGGTCGCCGGTGGGCGAGGGCGGGAAGCGGACCCGGACGGTCATCGCGCCCGCACCGGGTTCTCGAGCGTGCCGACGCCCTCGACGGTGACCGACACCGTCTGACCGGCCGTCATCGGGCCGACGCCGGCCGGCGTGCCGGTCATGATCACGTCTCCTGGTAGCAGGGTCATCACGTGCGAGACGTACGAGATGAGCGTGGGCACGTCGTGCAGCAGCAGCGAGGTACGCGAGTCCTGCCGCACCGCGCCGTCCAGCGCGGTGCGGATGGCGAGGTCGGCCGGGTCGAGCACGGTCTCGATCCACGGCCCGAGCGGGCAGAACGAGTCGTGCCCCTTCGCGCGCGTCCACTGGCCGTCGGCACGCTGCTGGTCCCGCGCGGTCACGTCGTTGCCGCAGGTGTAGCCGAGCACCGCATCCAGCGCCCGCTCCCGCGGCAGGTCACGCACGACGCCGCCGATCACCACCGCCAGCTCGCCCTCGAAGTGCACCTCGTGCGAGTCCGGCGGCAGCCGCACCGCGTCGAGCGTGCCGATCACCGCGGTGGACGGCTTGAGAAAGATCAGCGGCGCATCCGGCCGCTCCTGCCCCATCTCCTCGGCGTGCTCGGCGTAGTTGCGCCCGATGCCGACCACCTTCGTTGGCAGCACCGGGGCGAGCAGACGCACGTCGGGCAGCGCCCACCGCTCCCCGCTGAACGACACCGGCCCGAACGGGTGGTCGACGATCGCGGCGACCGTGAGCGCGTCGGGCGGCGCCCCCGGCTCGCCCTCCACGACACCGAACGAGACACCCCCGGCGGGGCTGGCGAAACGGGCGATGCGCACGACCCAGCAGGCTACCGCCTAGGAGGCCGCTGAAAGATCCCGCCCGTAGCGAGCCGCGAGCCAGGCGGCGGTCCGGCAAGGCGGAGTCAACGCGGCCGGACGTCGTCTGGGCGCGGCGCAGTAGGGCAGCGGATCGTTCAGCGGCCTCCTAGCCCTCCCCGGCGAGCAGGCCGTAGCGGACCGCGTCGGACAGGGCGAGCCAGGACGCCTCGATGACGTTGGAGTGCACGCCGACCGTCGTCCACTCGCGACGGCCGTCGCCGGTCTCGACGAGCACCCGGGTCACCGCGTCGCTGCCGTGCCGCCCGTCCAGGATCCGTACCTTGTAGTCGGTCAGCTCCAGGCGGGCCAGCGCCGGGTAGTAGCTCTCCAGGGCGGTACGCAGCGCCCGGTCCAGCGCGTTGACCGGGCCGTTGCCCTCGCCGGCCGCGATGATCTGCTGGCCCTTGGCGGTCAGCTTGACGGTGGCCTCGCTGACCACCCGCCCGTCGTCGCGGCGCTCCACGATGACCCGGTAGGACTCGATCCGGAAGTGCCGCTCGACGGCCTCTCCCAGCTCGCCGCGGAGCAGCAGCTCGAACGACGCATCCGCGGCCTCGAACGACCAGCCCTCGCTCTCCAGCGCCTTCACCCGGTCCACGGCGCGACCGACCACATCGGACCGTCCACTGAGGTCGACGCCGAGCTCGCGCCCCTTCAGCTCGACGCTGGCCCGGCCGGCCATCTCGGTGACCAGGATCCGCATGTCGTTGCCGACCAGGGCCGGGTCCATGTGGTTGTAGAGCTCCGGCGCGACCTTGATGGCGCTGGCGTGCAGGCCGGCCTTGTGCGCGAACGAGGAGGACCCGACGTACGCCTGGTGCGTGTTCGGCGCGATGTTGGCGATCTCGGCGAGGGCGTGCGAGACCCGGACCGACTCCGCCAGGCAGCCGTCCGGCAGCACGTCGTAGCCCATCTTGGTGACCAGCCCGCCCAGCACGGCGAAGAGGTCGGCGTTGCCGGTCCGCTCGCCGTACCCGTTCGCGGTGCACTGCACGTGCGTCGCACCGGCCTCGACCGCGGCGAGCGTGTTCGCCACCGCGCAGGCGGTGTCGTCCTGGCAGTGGATGCCGAGCCGGCCGCCGACCCGGTCGGCCACCTCGGCGACCACGCGGCCGAGCCCCATCGGCAGCATGCCGCCGTTGGTGTCGCAGAGCACGCCGACGTCGGCGCCGGCTGCGAACGCCGCGTCGAGCACCCGCACCCCGTAATCGCGGTCGTGCGCGTACCCGTCGAAGAAGTGCTCGCAGTCCAGGAACACCCGCCGGCCCTCGCCGACGAGGAACGCGACCGTGTCGCCGACCATCGCGAGGTTCTCCTCCAGCGTCGTGCGCAGCGCGTCGGTGACGTGCCGGACGTCGGACTTCGCGACCAGCGTGACGACCGGGGTCTCCGCGTCACGCAATGCCAGCACCTGCCGGTCCTCGTGGGCCCGGGTGCCGGGTCGGCGGGTGGCGCCGAACGCGACGAGCTGGGCGTGCCGGAGCCCGAGCTCGGTGCGCGCGCGGCGGAAGAACTCCGTGTCCTTGGGCAGCGCGCCGGGCCAGCCGCCCTCGATGAAGCCGACGCCGAGCTCATCCAGCAACCGCGCGACGGTGAGCTTGTCGGCGACCGAGTAGGAGATGCCCTCGCGCTGGGCACCGTCGCGCAGGGTGGTGTCGTAGACGTGGAAGCTGTCGTCGAGCATCGGATCTCCTCCGCGGAGATTGGCGGCTGAAAAGCGAAAGACCTCCCGCGGTCGCGGGAGGTCTGCGCGCAGGCGGACTCGGATCAGCCGGCGCGCTCACCGATAATGATCAGGGTGCTGTGGTGCACGACGGCAGTGTGGCAGACGACGGGCCGCTGCGGGAAACCCGTCCCACGTGGTGAGACGCCGCTCAGAGCACGACGACCGAGCGCAGCACGTCGCCGCGCCCCCATCCGGTCGAACGCGGCCTCGACGTCGTCCAGGCCGGTGTGGCACACGCCGCAGGACTGGACCGCGACGACCGCCGCGCCTGTGCCGGGATCGGGCACGGCCACGGGCCGGACCGCGACCGGCTCCCCCGTGCCGCCGGCCACCACGCCACGGACCTGCTGGCTCATGCGCCACCTCCGAGACCCACGCCGGCGTGGCCGCAGGCTATCCGGCCGGCGGGTCCAGGCCGAACAGCGGCAAGCACGCCTGGAGGCCGGCGATCTCGACCGGCACGGTGCGGTGCGCCTGCCAACGCGCGCGGTCCAGCCGCAGCCGTCGCTGGGTCGCCGGCCGCCCGCGCCGCTCCTGCCGCTCGATCCCGTCGTCGGCGTAGCCGAGCCGCCGGGACACCCCGAGCGAGGCCGCGTTGTCGGTGAACGCGCCGGACGTGGCGTACTCGGCGCCGAGGCCGTCGAACGCGAGATGCAGGACGGCCGCCCGCATGTGGGTGCCCAGACCCTGCCCCTGGAACCGGCGGCCCAGCCACGACCCGGTACGGACCTCGCGGGTGACCGCGAAGTCGACGGCCCCGACGTCCTGGGTGCCGACGACGACGCCATCGGTCAGGGCGACCAGGTTCAGGTTCCAGCGCTCGGGCGACCAGTCGGCCCACTGCCGCCAGTGCCACTGCAGCGCGCCGCGGGCGCGCTGGTCCGGCGGCGCGTCGGTCCACGGAACGCCGAACGGCATCGTGTCCGGGTCGTGGATGCCCTCGGCCGCCAGGTCGGCCAGCGCGGCGAGCTGCTCCAGCGTCGGCAGCCGCAGCTCCAGCCGTGGCGTGCGCAGCCGGAGCCCGAACAGCGGCCAGCGGTCGACGATCACCGCCCGAGTGTCGGCGACGCGCGCCGCCGCCGTCATCCGGTTTGCGGCCGGCTACTCGTGGACGTACTCGTTCCAGGTCTTGTAGCGGTCCAGTTCGCCGACCGTCGCGGCCGTGAAGATCTCGGCGATCTCGCGGGTGATCGGGCCGGGCCGGCCGGTGCCCACCGGGCGGTCGTCGACCTCCACGATCGGCACGATCTCGGCCGCCGTGCCGGTGAAGAACGCCTCGTCGGCGAGGTAGAGGTCGCTGCGCACGATGGTGGTCTCCACGACCTCGTAGCCCTGGTCACGGGCGATCTGGATCGCCGAGTCCCGGGTGAGCCCCTCCAGCACGCCGTCGTAGATCGGCGGGGTGAGCAGCGTCGTGCCGCGCACGACGAAGATGTTCTCCCCCGACCCCTCGGCCACATTGCCGGCCGGGGTGAGCAGGATCGCCTCGTCGTAGCCGGCCTTCAGCGCGCCCGCCTTGGCCAGCGAGGAGTTGACGTACTGGCCGGTGCCCTTGCCGGCCGGTGGGATCGTGTTCTGCCCGATGCGGGTCCAGCTCGACGTCACCGCGCGGCAGCCCCGCTCGAGCGCGTCCGCGCCGAGGTACAGCCCCCACGGCCACACCGCGATCGCGGTCTCGACGTGGCTCGGCAGCGGGTTGAGCCCCATCTCGCCGTAGCCCAGGTACACGATCGGCCGGATGTAGCAGGACTCGCACTGGTTGATCCGGACGGTGTCCTTGACCGCGGCGACGATCTGCTCCGGCGTGTAGCCGGGATCGAGCATGTAGATCTTGGCGGACCGGAACAGCCGGGCGATGTGGTCGGTCAGCCGGAAGACGGCCGGCCCCTTCGGCGTGGCGTACGCGCGGATGCCCTCGAACAGGCCCCAGCCGTAGTGCAGGGTCGGATTCAGGATATGGATCTTCGCGTCGTCCCAGTCGACGAACGTGCCGTTCATCCAGATTTTCTGCGTCGGGGTGATGGGCACGTCGACTCCTTTGCCGGACTGCGAGGACTTCCTACGATTGCACCACAATGCGTACGGGCGCGGTACGCGACCCGTTCTCGCTCGCCGGCCGTGCCGTCAGTCGGACGGCCCGTCAGTCGGACGGCCCGTCAGTCGGACGGCTGGGCGTCCTCGACTGCTCTGGGTGCGGCCAGCGGGGTGTGCTGGCTGGTC
Organism: Actinomycetota bacterium; assembly: GCA_046744115.1. Lineage (GTDB taxonomy): Bacteria > Actinomycetota > Actinomycetes > Mycobacteriales > CADCTP01 > JBKOXW01. The sequence continues at coordinate 18,302 of JBKOXW010000013.1, forward strand.
AGCGCGGCGAGCCGGTCGCCGATGGCGGCGGTCCGACCCGGGCTCGCGTGGTCCCGGGTGGCCAGGTCGAAGGCTACCGCGGCCTCCACCCGGCGGGCCTGGTCGCCGTGCCCGAGGTGGTCCAGCAGCAGCGCCACGGACAGCACGGTGGCGGTGGGATCGGCCCGGCCGGTGCCGGCGATGTCCGGCGCGCTGCCGTGAACCGGTTCGAACATGCTCGGGTTGCGCCGGCTGATGTCCAGGTTGCCGCTCGCCGCGAGGCCGATACCTCCGCTGACCGCCGCGCCGAGGTCGGTCAGGATGTCGCCGAACAGGTTGTCGGTGACCACCACGTCGAACCGGGCCGGGTCGGTCACGAAGTACATCGCCGCCGCGTCCACGTGCTGGTAGGCGAGGGTGACGTCGGGGTACTCGCGGGCCACCTCCTCCACCGCCCGGGACCAGAGCGAGCCCGCGTGGGTGAGCACGTTCGTCTTGTGCACCAGCGTCAGGTGGTGGCGCGGGCGGGCCTGCGCCCGGCCGAACGCGTCCCGGACCACCCGCTCGACGCCGTACGCGGTGTTCAGGCTGACCTCGGTCGCCACCTCGTGCGCGGTGTCCTTGCGCAGGATCCCGCCGTTGCCGGAGTACGGCCCCTCGGTGCCCTCGCGGACCACGACCATGTCGATGCGCGGCTCGCCGACCAGCGGCGACCGGACGCCCGGGAACAGCCGGACGGGCCGGAGGTTCACGTGGTGGTCCAGCTCGAAGCGCAGCCGCAGCAGCAGCCCGCGCTCCAGCACGCCCGGCGGCACGCTCGGATCACCGACGGCGCCGAGCAGGATCGCGTCGTGCCCGCGCAGCTCGCTGATCACCGAGTCGGGCACCAGCTCGCCGGTGCGGTGCCAGCGGGCGGCGCCGAGGTCGTACGTCGTCACCTCGACGTCACCCACGACCTCACCCAGCACCTTCAGGCCCTCGGCCACCACCTCGGGGCCGATGCCGTCGCCGGGTATTACCGCGAGCTTCATGGGCGGCAGGCTAAACGACGAGCCCCGCGGCTCGCGCCGCGGGGGCTCGTCGTGTCGTACCGCGTGTCGCGGCGGGAGTGCCCTACGTGATCGTCAGGCGCTTGCCGGCCGATCGCCCGGGCAGGTAGAAGTCATTCCCTCCGTAGTTGAAGTGGAGCGTGTAGGTGCCCCGGGCGAGGTGCGGCAGCAACCGCGACCACTGCCCGTTGTGCGACACGCCGAGCGTGGTGCTCATCAGGACGCGACCGGTCGACGTGGTGATCGACACCGCGCCGTTGCGCGGGGCACCGGCCGTGTCCGGGATCGTCGCGACGAACCGGACGTCCTGCCCGAAGCTCGCCGTGGAGCGGCTGAGCCCGAGCTGCGGCGCCGACGGCTGCTTCACCTTGACGACCTGGGCGCGTGCCCCGGTCAGGTTGTGGTGGTGGATGAGCAGCAGCCCGCGCGGCTTGTCCAGCCGGAACGTCGTCACGTCCTTGCGGACGACCAGGGTGGTGCCCGGCAGCTCGGCGAAGAGCAGCGCGTCGGACGTACCGTCGGTCGCGGTCAGCGACGGGCGGCGGACGTCGAGGGTGAGCGTCGTCGCGAAGTCCTCGTCGATGCCGACGAGGTCCAGCGGCTCGCCGTGGTACCCGCTGAACGTCGCGAGCCCGTAGTTGAACCGCGGATGCGTGGCGTCGACCCCGGCGAGGGCCGAGACCGGCACGGTCAGCACGATCGAGTCGCTGTCGAACAGAGCCGTGTCGACGTCGCCGAACACCTGGTTCACCGGCCACGCGTTGTTGCCGTCCGCATCCTCGGCGAAGTCACCGAGGTCGAAGTCGAACAGCTGCGTGACGATGAGGTCGGTGTCCGGGACCCGGGTGGTGAACAGGACCGCGTCCTCGAGCCCGTCCCGGTTCTTGTCGATGAGGACATCGAACTCGAACAGGCCCTGCGGCGTCCGCCACGGACCCCACATGCTCATCCCGAAGTTGAGCGTGCCCTCGGTGAACACGGCCGAGCCGAGCGCCGGACCGTTCGTCACCGCGCCGAGGTAGCGGACGTCAGCCCCGCGCTCGTCGGGGAAGAATACGCAGCCCTCGACGAGCGACGCGGTGCAGGTGGGCAGCGCAGCGCTGGTCGCCTGCAGGGCCACGCCGGTGACGAGCGAGCGGACCTGCTCGGCGCCGGCGCCCTGGTTGACCCCGCTGCCCGTCAGCGGCATGGTGCCCGTCGTGATGCTGCCGGCCGGCAGGTTCACCTGGGACGGGCCCCTCATCGCCGACGGCGGGCGGGGCGCGGAGTACACCGGCACCCGCAGCGTCGGCTGGCCCGCGGAGCTGAGCAGGACCCGCCCGCTCGCCTCGGCGAGGAACTGCCGCGGCACGCCAAGCTGCTCCGCCTCCATCGTCGGGTCCATGCGCTTCGCGAGCGCGGTCGGGTTCGGAATAGACATCGTGACCATCGCGGTCGCGACACCCCGCGCGGTGAGCGTGACCGACGCCGGGGTGACCGAGTAGATCACGCCGGGCACCACTGTCACCGGCTCGTAGCTCAGGTTGTACGTCCGGGTGCTGGTGCCCTTGTTGACCACCCGGATCTTCTTGGACAGCGTGGTGGGGACGAGCGGCGCGACCGGACCGAAGGACACGCTGACCGCGCCCGGGTCGTCCAGCACGTACGCCAGCACCTGGTTCCGCAGCGCGGCGGGTGCCTGTACCCGACCGGCACCCACCCGACCCGGCGCGTACCGGGCACCGGTGTGGTTGTCGCCGACGAAGACGTCCTGGCCGGCCGTGTTCATGATGTTGGCCTTGACCTCTTCCGGCGTCCAGTCCGGGTGCCGCTGCCGGACCAGGGCCGCGAGGCCGGCCACCATCGGGCTGGCCATCGAGGTGCCGGACAGCGTCTTGCCCTGGCCGCCCGAGCCGACCGCGGTGGAGAACGTGTTCACCGCGACCGCGGCGACGTCCGGCTTGAGGTTGCCGGGCCGGCGGATGCCGCGCGAGGAGGAGCTGTAGACCTTGTCGGCGTCCTGCGGGCTGACCCGCTTGACGAGCCCCTGCGTCTCGCCGCCGAACGTGACATTCACGCCGGTGGCCAGCTGCGGCTCCAGCAGGTCGCCGGTGGACTCGCCGACGAGGATCGCCGGGATGTTCGGGTTGCCGTTGATCCCGGTCTCCAGCCCGTCGCCGTCGTCGTGGATGACGACGCCGACCGCGCCGGACGCCTGGGCGTTGTTCGTCCGGCCGACCGAGCCGCAGCGGGTGAAGCCGTTCGCGGCCAGGAAGGCGATCTTGCCGGCCACCTTCGCCGCGTCCGCCGGGCTGAACGGGTCGCAGCCGTCCTCGTTGCCGGCGCTGAGCGGCACCGCCAGGTCGTCGGTGACGCCCGGCTTGGTGTCGTAGTCGTACAGCACCGACAGCAGGCCGGCGTAGTCGCCGTCCACCGAGGCCGGCGAGTTCACCCGCAGCGCGTCGAAGACGGCCACGCCGTCGTCGCTGCCGGCGACGCCGAGCACCCGCTGGCCGTTGCCCGGCGAGCCGCCGACGTCGTAGACGTCCGCGCCGTTGCCGATCGACGCGACCACGACGGTGCCGAGCTGGGCGAGCCGGTTGGACGTGACCGTGTCGCCGTCCTCCGGGGAGCCGAAGTCCGAGCCGAGCGACATGTTGATCACGTCGAGCCGGTCGGACGGGTCACCGTCGCCGTCCGGGTCGGCGGCGAAGTCCAGCGCGTTGCCGAGCACGTTCGTCGAGCCGGCGCAGCCGAACACGCGCAGCGCGTAGGTGGCCGCCTTCGGCGCCACGCCGGGGCCGATCCGCATGGTCGAGAACGGCGTGGTCGTGTCGTACGGCCCGGTGTAGGTCGAGCCGTCGGCCGCGACGCCGAGGCCGGTGAGCGTGCCGGCCACGTGCGAGCCGTGCCCCACGTTGCTCTCGAGGCCGTTGTACTTGCAGTCGATCGGGTTCGGGTCCGGGTGCGGCACCGGCTGGAACGGGAAGTTCGGGTCCTGGCTGAACGGGTTGGCGTTGTAGTCGTCACCCGCGAAGTCGAACCCGCCGATCACCTTGGCGGTCGGGAACTGCCCGGGCACCGCGTGCGTGCGGTCGATCGCCGCAAACGCTTCCGGCGTGCCCGGTCCGCCGAAGTTGGCGTGGGTGTAGTCGATGCCCGAGTCGATGACGCCGACCGTGACGTCCTCTCCCAGGTTGCCGGTCGTCTCCCAGACCGACGGAGCGCCGATCAGCGGGACGCCCGCGGCGTTCGAGATGTGCTTGGTGGAGATCGGGTAGACCGCCTTCACGCCGGCGATCTGCTGCAGCGCCGCGACGTGCCTCACGTCGGTCTGCACGGCGAGGCCGGCCACGAGCGTGTGTGACCGGTAGAGGATCCGGGCCTTCGGCGCCACCTGCGGAACCGCGGCGGCGACGCTGGCCTGCCGGGACCTGACCCGGGACAGCTGGCCGCGGGCCGCCGCCTGTGCCGCCGCGCTGCCACGGCGCAGCGTCGACCGGTACGTGTCAGCGGTAGCCGCGGTGTCGAGCTCGAGCAGGACCGCGACCGGTCCCCTGGCGGGCAGGCCTGACGTGGTGGCACGGCCGGGCTCGGCGGCCCGCCGGCTCATCCCCTTCACGCGTGGTCCATCGGAGCGGACGTCCTTCAGCCCGCTCACCTTCGCCTGCACGGGCTTCGCGGCCGTCGACGCGGGTGCCGCCCCGACCGATCCCCCACCCCATGACGCGACGAGTGCACCCGCGACGAGAGCGCCGACCGCGATCAGCGGTACGACGCGGCGCCGCACCGGCCCGCCGAGATACGAATGACTCACAGCCACCCTCGCTTGCAGGCGTCCCCGACCGTGCCCGCGTATCCGGTGTCAGGCGCGCGCCCCGCTCCACCGCGGGACACCGGTCCTCCTGCTGCGCGGCGAACCTTAGTCGCTGGCTCCGACAGGTGGCGCGAAACACCCGATTCTCGGCCGAATCGTCGGCCGGCATCGGCCCGAAATGCACCCGTGTGGGTGACCTGCGGCCCGGAGCGGCTGCCGCGGTTCTCGCTAGGTGATGTCGAGGTCGGCGCTGCGGGCCGCGGTGGCGCCGATCGCCTCGGTGATGCCGGCGAGGACGTCGGCGGGCACCGCGTTGTCCACCGACAGCGCCATGAGCGCCTCCCCGCCCCGCCGGTTGCGGCTGACCTGGGCGCCGGCGATGTTGACCTGGGCGTCGCCGAGCCGCTGCCCGACCACGCCGACCACGCCGGGCCGGTCGGAGTAGCGGAAGAAGAGAAGGTGCGCCTCCAGCCGCAGGTCCACGTCGAACCCGTCCACCTCGGTGAGCTTCTCCACCTGCCGCGGCCCGACGAGGGTGCCGGAGACGCTGACCTGCTCGCCGGTGGCGAGCACGCCACGCACGGTGACCAGGTTGCGGTGGTCCTCGCTCTCGGCGTACGTGGCGAGGCCGACGTCCACCCCGCGCTCCTTGGCCAGCAACGGCGCGTTGACGAACGTCACCTGCTCCTCGACCACGTCGGTGAACACGCCCTTGAGCGCGGCGAGCTGCAGCACACTCACGTCCTGCGACGCGATCTCGCCACGAACCTCGACCGTGATGCTCTGCGCCACCCCGCCGGCGAGCGCGGTGAAGATCCGGCCGAGCTTCTCCGCCAGCGGCAGCCCGGGCCGGATGTCCTCGCCGACCACGCCGCCGGCCTGGACGTTCACCGCGTCGGGCACGAACTCGCCCTGCAGCGCCAGCCTGACCGAGCGCGCCACGGCCAGCCCGGCCTTGTCCTGAGCCTCCACAGTGGACGCGCCGAGATGCGGGGTGACGACCACGCCGGGTAGCCCGAACAGCGGGCTGTCGGTGGTCGGCTCGGTCGCGAAGACGTCCACGCCGGCGCCGGCGACATGCCCGGCCCGGATCGCGTCGGCCAGCGCCTGCTCGTCGACCAGGCCGCCGCGCGCGGCGTTGATGATGCGCACCCCGGGCTTGGTCAGCGCCAGCTCCCGCGCGCCGATCAGGCCGACGGTCTCGGGCGTCTTGGGCAGGTGGATGGAGATGAAGTCGCTCTCCCTGAGCAGCTGCTCCAGGCCGACCAGGCGGACGCCGATCTGCGCGGCGCGGGCCGGCTGCACGTACGGGTCGTAGGCGATGAGCCGGGTCCCGAACGACGACATGCGCTGCGCGAACAGGATTCCGATCCGGCCGAGCCCGACCACGCCCACGGTCTTGTCGGCGATCTCCACCCCGGTGAACGCCGACCGCCGCCACTGGCCGGCCTTCAGCGACGAGTCCGCCGCTGGCAGGTTGCGGGACACCGCGAGCAGCAGGGCGACCGCGTGCTCGGCGGCGCTGACGATGTTCGCCGTCGGCGCGTTGACCACGAGCACGCCGCGCGCGGTGGCGGCCGGCACGTCGACGTTGTCCAGCCCGATGCCGGCCCGCGCCACCACCGTCAGCCTCGGCGCGGCCGCCAGCGCCTCGGCGTCGATCCGCGTCGCGCTCCGGACGATCACCGCGTTCGCGTCCGCGAGGGCCGCCAGCAGCGCCGCCCGGTCCGTCCCGTCCACCTGCCGCATGTCGAACTCGGCGGACAGCACTGCGATCGCCGACGGCGCCAGCTCCTCAGCTACCAAGACAACAGCCTGCGACACGACGTCGATACTAGAGGCGAGGAGGTTGGCAGCAGAAACTGCTGCCACGGCGGCAGTTTCGGCTTCAGGCCTGGACGGCGGCTCAGGCCGTTTCCGTGATCGGGCGGTCAACCCAGGACATCAGCGAACGGAGGTGGGCGCCGACCTGTTCGATCGGGTGGCTGGCGGCCTTGTCCCGCAGGGCGGTGAAGGTGGGGCGGCCGGCGTCGTCCTCGGCGACCCATTCGCGGGCGAACGAGCCGTCCCGGACCTCGGCGAGGATCTGCCGCATCGCCTGGCGGACGTGCTCGTCGACGACGCGGGGCCCCCGGGTCAGGTCGCCGTACTCGGCGGTATCGGAGACCGAGTAGCGCATCCGCGCGATGCCGCCCTCGTACATGAGGTCGACGATGAGCTTCAGCTCGTGCAGGCACTCGAAGTAGGCGACCTCGGGCGCGTACCCGGCCTCGACGAGGGTGTCGAATCCGGCAGTGACGAGCGCGGTGACGCCGCCGCAGAGCACGGCCTGCTCGCCGAACAGATCGGTCTCGGTCTCCTCGGTGAACGTGGTGCGAATCACGCCGGCCCGGGTCCCGCCGATGCCCTTGGCGTAGGACAGCGCCAGCGGCACCGCATTGCCCGAGGCATCCTGCTCGACGGCGACCAGGCAGGGCACGCCCTTGCCGTCGAAGAACTGCCTGCGGACCAGGTGACCCGGGCCCTTCGGCGCGACCATCGCGACGTCCACCCCGGACGGTGCTGAGATCAGCCCGTACCGGATGTTGAAGCCGTGCGCGAAGAACAGCGCGTCGCCGTCGACCAGGCTTGGCGCGACCGCCTCCGCGTAGAGCCGGCGCTGCGCGGTGTCCGGCACGAGCATCATGACCAGGTCGGCCTCCTCGCAGGCGTCCGCCGGGATGAGCACCCGCAACCCCTCGGCCTCCGCCTTCGGGCGGCTCCGCGACCCCTCGGCCAGTCCGATCCGGACGTCCACACCGGAGTCCCGCAGGGACAGGGCGTGCGCGTGGCCCTGGCTGCCGTAGCCGAGCACCGCGACCGTCCGGTCCTGGATCAGCGCCAGGTCGGCGTCGTCGTCGTAGAACATCTGGGCCGGCATGCGAGTCCTTCTCTCAGTCCGGAATGGACGGTCCTGGATGGAGCTAGGAGCTAGGCGGAGCGTTCGACCGAGCGCAGCGCGGTGCCGGTGATCGACCGCGGGCCGCGGCCGACCGCGACCATCCCGGACTGCACCATCTCCCGCACCCCGTACGGCTCCAGCATCCGCTGCAGCGCGTCGAGCTTGTCCGCGGTGCCGGTCGCCTCGATCGTCACCGCCTCGGTGCTGACGTCGACCACCTTCGCGCGGAAGAGCTGGACCGTCTCCAGCACCGCGGACCGCGACGCAGCATCGGCCCGGACCTTGATCAGCAGCAGCTCGCGCTGCACCGACATCGCCGGGTCCAGCTCGACGATCTTGATGACGTTCACGAGCTTGTTGAGCTGCTTTGTGACCTGCTCCAGCGGCAGGTCCTCGACGTTGACCACGATCGTCATCCGGGAGATCTCGGCGTGCTCGGTGGGCCCGACCGCGAGGGAGTCGATGTTGAACCCGCGCCGGCTGAACAGCCCGGCCACCCGAGCCAGCACCCCCGGCTTGTTCTCCACCAGCACCGACAGCGTGTGCTTGCTCATCGACTCCTCACCTCAGAGCTCGTCCTCGTCGAAGACGGGCCGCACGCCGCGGGCCGCCTGGATCTCGTCGTTGCTCGTGCCGGCCGGCACCATCGGCCACACCTGCGCGTCCTGGCCGACCACGAAGTCGACCACCACCGGAGCGTCCTGAACGGACATCGCCTTCTCGATGGCCGAGTCGACGTCCTCCCTCGACTCGCAGCGCACCCCGACGCAGCCCATCGCCTCGGCGAGCTTGACGAAGTCGGGGATCCCGTGCTTAGCCACGCCGGAGGCGTGCGTGGACAGAGTGCCGAGACTCGTATGTGAATACCGCTCGCCGTAGAACAGGTTCTGCCACTGCCGGACCATGCCCAGGCTGCCGTTGTTGATCACGGCCACCTTGATCGGGATGCCCTCCAGCGCGCACGTGGCGAGCTCCTGGTTCGTCATCTGGAAGCAGCCGTCGCCGTCGATCGCCCAGACCGTCGCGTCCGGACGGCCCATCTTCGCCCCCATCGCGGCCGGCACGGCGTAGCCCATCGTGCCGAGCCCGCCGGAGTTCAGCCACGTGCCGGGGTGCTCGTAGGAGATGAACTGCGCCGCCCACATCTGGTGCTGGCCGACCCCGGCGACGTAGAGCGCGTCCGAGCCGGCGATCGCGCCCAGCCGCTCGATCACGTACTGCGGGGCGAGCGAGCCGTCGGCCGGCCACTCGTAGCCGAGCGGGTACGTCCGGCGCCACTGCTCGATCTGCCGCCACCAGCCGCTGATGTCGGCCCGGTGCCCGGCGTCGTACTCGGCGCTGACGCCGCCGACCAGCTGGATCAGCACCTCGCGGCAGTCCCCGACGATCGGCACGTTCGCCGCGCGGTTCTTGGAGATCTCGGCCGGGTCGATGTCGGCGTGCACGACCGACGCCTCCGGCGCGAACGTGGACAGCTTGCCGGTGACGCGGTCGTCGAACCGGGCGCCGAGCGCGACGATCAGGTCCGCCTTCTGCAACGCGGTGACCGCCGCGACCGTGCCGTGCATGCCCGGCATGCCCAGGTGCAGCCGGTGGCTGTCGGGAAACGCCCCGCGCGCCATCAGCGTCGTGATCACCGGGATGCCGGACAGCTCGGCGAGCACCTTCAGCTCCGCCGAGGCCCGCGACTTGAGCACCCCGCCGCCGACGTACAACACCGGGCGCCGCGCCTCGGCGATGAGCCGGGCGGCCTCGCGGATCTGCTTGCCGTGCGGTTTGAGCACCGGCCGGTACCCGGGCAGGTCCATCGTCGGCGGCCACGCGAACGCGGTCTGCGACTGCAGCACGTCCTTGGGCAGGTCGACGAGCACCGGACCCGGCCGGCCGGTGGCCGCGATGTGGAACGCCTCGGCGATCACGCGGGGAATGTCGGCGGCTGACTGCACCAGGTAGTTGTGCTTCGTGATCGGCAGCGTGATGCCGCAGATGTCCGCCTCCTGGAAGGCGTCGGTGCCGATCGAGCCGCGCGGCACCTGGCCGGTGATGGCCACGATCGGTACCGAGTCCATCCAGGCGTCGGCGATCGGGGTGACCAGGTTCGTCGCGCCGGGCCCGGACGTGGCGATGCACACGCCGACCCGGCCGGTGGCCTGGGCATACCCCTCGGCCGCGTGTCCGGCTCCCTGCTCGTGCCGGACCAGCACGTGCCGGAGCGCGGTCGAGTCGAACAGCGGGTCGTACGCCGGCAGGATCGCGCCGCCCGGGATGCCGAAGACCACCTCGACGCCGGCCGCTTCCAGGGAGCGGACCAGGGACTGGGCGCCGGTGATGGTCGTGCTGTCTGTCATGGCTGGCCTTCGCGAATCGTGGGGGTGGGGTCGGCCAACAAAAAGCCCCTCGTGCCGAGCGGCACGGAGGGGCAGCGCGTCGGGGGTCGACGCGCTAGGTGAGTACGAGAACCAGGCCGTGCGGCATGCACGCACGGTAAGGGGCGGGGGATCACCAGTCAACTCACCGTGGACTCCCGTCCCACGTCCTGGGACGGGTCGTGGACGCGGGGTCATCCGCAGACTGCGCCGGTGGCAGCGGACCCGACCAGCTTCGCGTACTTGGCGAGCGCACCGGTCTCGTACCGGGGCGGCCGCGGCTTCCAGTCCGCCCGCCGGCGGGCCAGCTCGGCGTCGTCGACGAGCAGGTCGAGCCGGCGGGCGGTCATGTCCAGCCGGACCCGGTCCCCGTCGGCGACCAGCGCGATCGGCCCGCCGTGGGTGGCCTCCGGCGCGACGTGACCGATGCACGGGCCGTGGGTGGCGCCGGAGAACCGGCCGTCGGTGAGCAGCAGCACGTCGTTGCCGAGCCCGGCGCCCTTGATCGCGCCGGTGACCGCGAGCATCTCCCGCATGCCCGGACCACCTGCCGGCCCCTCGTACCGGATGACGACCGCGTCGCCGGGCCGGATCCGGCCCGCGGTCACCGCGGCCATCGCGTCCTTCTCGTCGTCGAACACCCGGGCCACGCCCTCCAGGACGGCCGACGAGAACGACGCGCTCTTCACGACCGCGCCCTCCGGCGCGAGCGAGCCGTGCAGGATGGTCAGCCCGCCGGTGCGGTGGATCGGGTCGGCCAGCGCGTGGATGATCTTCCCGTCCGGGTCCGGCGGGGCGATCTCGGCGAGGTTCTCGGCGACCGTGCGGCCGGTGATGGTGCGCGCGTCACCGTGCAGCAGCCCGGCGTCGAGCAGCGCCCGCATCACCACGGGCACGCCGCCGATGCGGTCGATGTCGCTCATCACGTACCGGCCGAACGGCTTGACGTCGGCCAGGTGCGGCGTGCGGTCGCCGACCCGGTTGAAGTCGTCCAGGGTGAGGTCCACTCGGGCCTCGTGCGCGATGGCAAGCAGGTGCAGCACCGCGTTGGTGGAGCCGCCGAGCGCCATCACCACAGCGATCGCGTTCTCGAACGCGGCGCGGGACAGCACCTGGCGGGCGGTGATGCCCGTGTCCAGCAGCCCGATCACGGCCTCGCCGCTGCGCTCGGCGAGCACGTCCCGGCGGCCGTCCACGGCCGGCGGCGAGGCGCTGCCCGGCAGCGACATGCCGAGCGCCTCCGCCGCGGCGGCCATCGTGTTCGCGGTGAACATGCCGCCGCAGGCGCCCTCGCCTGGGCAGGCGTTCCGCTCGATCTCGTCCAGCTCGTCCCGGGTGATCCGGCCCAGCGCGCACGCGCCGACGCCCTCGAACGCGTCCTGGATCGTCACGTCGCGGTCGCCGACCCGGCCGGGCAGGATCGTGCCGCCGTAGAGGAACACCGCGGCCAGGTCGAGCCGCGCGGCGGCCATCAGCATCCCGGGCAGCGACTTGTCGCAGCCGGCCAGCAGCACCATGCCGTCCAGCCGCTCGGCGTGCATGACGAGCTCCACCGAGTCGGCGATCACCTCGCGGGACACGAGCGAGGCGCGCATCCCCTCGTGCCCCATCGAGATGCCGTCGGAGACCGCGATCGTGGTGAACTCGAGCGGGAACCCGCCGGCCGCCCGCACACCCACCTTCGCCCGCGTAGCCAGCCGGTCGAGCGGCAGGTTGCAGGGGGTCACCTCGTTCCAGGACGAGGCGACCCCGATCTGCGCGGAGTCCCAGTCGTCGTCGGTCATGCCGACCGCGCGCAGCATGGCGCGCGCACCGGCCCGCTCCATGCCCTCGGTCACGTCGGTGCTGCGCGGCTTGCGCGGGTGCCCTGTGGGCGCAGTGGACTCAGTGGGCTCGGTCACGAGCCGGAGTATCCCGCGCCGGCGGAGGGGTCCCGGCGTGGGGTGGGGCGGTGTCCACCGGGCAAGATGGGCCGGTGAGCGAGGCGGTGACCCGGATCCGGTTCACCCGGGCCGCGCTGCCCGTCGTGGTGGTGCTCGCGATCTGCGTGGTCCCGCTGGCCGGCGCGAGCCCGTGGCTGTCCGTCCTGTACGTGCTTCCGGGCGTGGTCGGGGCCTGGGTGCTGCGCGCCGGGGTGGACGTGGACGCGGGTGGCCTCACGGTGCGGGCGCTGCTGCGGTCGCGGCGGATCGGCTGGGCAGAGGTCGCCGGCCTGCGTCCCGGGTCGCGCGGCGAGCTGCGGGTCGTGCTGGGCTC
>JBKOXW010000303.1:0-9951 GCA_046744115.1 Actinomycetota bacterium
CGGCCGGACAGTGAGAGGCTGCCGGCGTCGATCCAGCCGTCTGCAAGGGAGCGGACGAATGGTGGGTACCCGGACCCGCTTCAGCGGCGAGCAGGCGCCGTGCGGGAAGACGGTCGACGGCGACCACTACCGGGACGAGGACGGCGACGGCCTCGTCATCCGGGACGAGTACTTCGCTTGTGGCTGTCGCACGATCCGGCACGAGTACCACGACGGCAGCATCCTCACGACGGCCATCAAGCATGACGGCACCGTCGTGAAGGAGCGCTTCAGCCCGGACCACGGCTCCTGAGGGCGGGCGATGGCCTCCGCGCATGACGTCCTCATAGTGGGCGGCGGCGGGGCCGGCCTGCGCGCCGCGATCGCCATCGCCGAGACACATCCCGAGCTGTCGCTGGGGATCGTGTCGAAGGTGTACCCGATGCGCAGTCACACCGTCTCCGCCGAGGGCGGTGCGGCGGCAGTGATCCGGGACAACGACAGCCTCGACGAGCACGCCTACGACACCATCTCCGGCGGCGACTGGCTGCCCGACCAGGACGCGGTCGAGGCGTTCGTGGCCGAGGCGCCGACCGAGCTGCTCCGGCTGGAGCACTGGGGCTGCCCATGGAGCCGCGAGCCGGACGGGCGCGTCGCGGTCCGCGCGTTCGGCGGCATGAAGCAGCTGCGCACCTGGTTCGCCGCCGACAAGACCGGCTTCCACCTGCTGCACACGCTGTTTCAGACCACGCTGCAGCACAAGCGGATCGTCCGCTACGACGAGTGGTTCGTGACGAAGCTGCTCGTCGACGACGGCCGGGTGTGTGGCGTGGTGGCGATCGAGATCATGTCCGGCCGGATCGAGACGATCACCGCCAAGGCGGTGATCCTGACCACCGGCGGGTGCGGGCGGGTCTACCCGTTCACCACCAACGCCAACATCAAGACCGGCGACGGCATGGCGCTGGCGTACCGGGCCGGCGCGCCGCTGAAGGACATGGAGTTCGTCCAGTACCACCCGACCGGACTGCCCTTCACCGGCATCCTCATCACCGAGGCCGCCCGCGCCGAGGGCGGCTGGATGCTGAACAAGGACGGCTACCGTTACCTACAGGACTACGACCTCGGCACCCCATCGCCGACGCCCGTGCTGCGCAGCATGGAGCTGGGACCGCGGGACCGGCTGTCCCAGGCGTTCGTCAAGGAGGCCGAGAAGGGCCGGACCATCGACACGCCGTACGGCCAGGTCGTGCACCTCGACCTGCGCCACCTCGGCGAGGCGCTGATCGACAGCAAGCTGCCGTTCGTCCGCGAGCTGTGCCTGAGCTACGAGAACATCGACCCGGTCCGCGAGCTGATCCCGGTGCGGCCGGTCGTGCACTACATGATGGGCGGGGTGCACACCGACATCGACGGCGCCACCGGCCTGCCCGGCCTGTACGCCGCCGGCGAGGTCGCCTGCGTCAGCATCAACGGCGCGAACCGGCTCGGCTCCAACTCGCTGCCCGAGCTGCTCGTCTTCGGCGCCCGAGCGGGCCGTGCGGCCGCCGAGTTCGCCGCTGGCGCGGCCGAGCCGGCCCAGAGCGTGCAGGCGGCCGGCGCCGACGAGCGGCGCCGGCTCGAGCGCGACCTGCTCGGCCGCGACGGCGGGCGGGAGCCGATCTCGGCGGTGCGCGCCGAGATGCACGAGACGATGGAGGAGTGCGTCGGCATCTTCCGCACCGGCGACTCGCTGGCCAAGGCCGCCGGCAAGGTGCGGGACCTGCAGGAGCGGTACGCCGCGGCGCGGCTGGAGGACCGCAGCCGGACGTTCAACACCGAGCTGCTGTCCGCGCTCGAGCTGTCGTTCATGCTCGACGTGGCCGAGGGCATGGTGCACTCCGCGTGGCGGCGGGAGGAGTCGCGCGGCGCGCACCAGCGCACCGACTTCCCGGCCAGGGACGACGAGCGCTTCCTCGCCCACTCGCTGGTCCGCCGCGCCGCCGACGGGTCCGCACAGGTCGAGTACCTGCCAGTCACGATCACCCGATGGCCGCCCGGGCAACGGGTCTACGGGAGGTAGCGCGGATGGCGGAGCAGATCACCCTGCAGGTCACCCGGTACCAGCCGGAGAGCGACGTCGCGCCGCGGACCCAGGAGTACGCCATCCCGCTGCGCAAGGACTGGTCGGTGCTCGACGGGCTGAACCACGTCAAGGACCACCTGGACGGCACCCTCTCCTACCGCTGGTCGTGTCGGATGGGCATCTGCGGCAGCTGCGGGATGACCGTGAACGGGGAACCCAAGCTGACCTGCGCCACGTTCCTGTCCGACTGCGCGCCCGGGCCGGTGCGGGTCGAGCCGCTGGCGAACTTTCCCGTCATCCGCGATCTCGTCGTGGAGATCAGCGACTTCATGCGCAAGCTGACCTCGGTGAAACCGTGGCTGATCCGCGAGGACGGCGAGGAGGCGCAGTCCACACCGGACGGCGAGTACCTGCAAACGCCGGCGGAGCTGGACGAGTACAAGCAGTACAGCATGTGCATCAACTGCATGCTGTGCTACTCCGCCTGCCCGGTGTACGGACTGGACCCCGACTTCGTCGGTCCGGCGGCGATCGCGCTCGCCCAGCGCTACAACCACGACTCCCGCGACCAGGGCGCGCCGGAACGGCTCGACGTGCTGTCGGCGGCGGAGGGCGTGTGGGCCTGCACGTTCGTCGGCGAGTGCTCGACGGCGTGCCCGAAGGGGGTGGACCCGGCCGGCGCCATCCAGCGCTACAAGATCACCGCGGCGATGGAGTCGGTGAAGTCGTTCCTGCTACCCCGATCCGACCAGCACAGGAGCGGGGTGCGGTGACCGAGCAGCTGGACCGCGCTGACTACGCACGGCCGCACCCGCCGCTGTACCGACCGAAGATCTCCACGTTCTGGTGGCTGCGCCGCCCGTCGTACGTCCGGTTCGTGCTCCGCGAGCTGAGCAGCGTCTTCGTCGCCTGGTTCGTGGTGTACCTGCTGCTGCTCATCCGGGCGGTCCGCGCGGGCGAGGACGACTACCGCCGGTTCCTCGACTGGGCCGACACCTGGTGGGTGCTGCTGCTGAACGTGGTGGCCCTCGCATTCGTGCTGTTCCACTCGGTCACCTGGTTCAACCTGGCGCCGCGGGCGCTGGTCGTGCGGCTGCGCGGCCGCCCGGTGCCGGCATCGCTGGTCGCCGCCGGGCACTTCGCCGCCTGGGCCGTGCTGTCCGCCGTGGTCGCCTGGATCGTGCTGGTGGTGGGCTCGTGACCGGACCGACGACGAGACCGACGAGACCGGCGCGCGAGCCGAGCAGCGAACCGTTCCTCTGGCTGCTGTTCAGCGCCGGCGGCATGGCGGCCGCGCTGCTCGTGCCCGTATTGCTGGTGCTGTTCGGGCTGGCGTTCCCGCTCGACTGGATCACGCCGCCGGACCATGCGGACCTGCTCGCCCTGCTGCGCAACCCGATCACCCGGATCGTCGTCTTCGGGCTCGTCGTGCTCGCGCTGTTCCACTGGGCGCACCGGTTCCGCTTCACCCTCTACGACGGGCTGCAGCTGAAGCGGTACCGCACGCTGATCAACGCGATCTGCTACGGCGGCGTGCTCGTGGGCACGGTGGCCGGCGCCTATCTCCTGCTGACCGTCTAAGAAGTCGATCAATCTGCCCCCGCCTGCCGGCCGGCTGCGGTAAGGATGAGTGCATGCAGGATGTCCAGGTCCAGCCCCAGTCGATCGGCCAGCTCGCCGAGGTGCTCGCGCCCGACCGCGCGGCGGCGTTCGTGCAGGCGGCCGGGCGGGCCCGCGAGCTGCTCCGCGGCCGGGTGGTGTGGAACGTCAACTCGACCGCCTCGGGCGGCGGGGTCGCCGAGATGCTGCAGACGCTGCTGGCGTACGCGCTCGGCGCCGGCGTGGACACGCGCTGGCTGGTGATCGCCGGCGACCCGGAGTTCTACGCCATCACCAAGCGGCTGCACAACGCCCTGCACGGCGCGGGCGACCGCGCGCCGTTCAGCGACGCGGACCGCGAGCACTACACCCGCGTCACCGAGCAGAACGCGGCCGAGCTGTGCGCCCGCGTCGGCCCGCGCGACATCGTGCTGCTGCACGACCCGCAGACGGCCGGGATGGTGCCCGGGATGCGCGCGGCGGGTGTGCCCGCGCTGTGGCGCTGCCACATCGGCGCCGACATCGAGAACGAGCAGACCGAGGCCGGCTGGGCATTCCTGCGCCCGTTCGTGGCGCAGGCCGACGCCTTCGTCTTTTCCCGGAAGGCGTACGCGCCGGATTGGATCGACCCGGCGCGGCTCGCGGTCATCCCCCCGTCGATCGATCCGTTCTCGACCAAGAACCGGCCGCTGACCACCGATGTCGTGGCCAGGGTCCTGGTCCGGGCCGGACTGATCAGCGGCCCGGACGTGGACGGGCCGGTCACCTTCCCATGCCGGAACGGGACGATCAGGACCCTGCGTACGCACACCGGCGTGCTCTCGGACGGCCCGCCGCCGCCCCCGGATGCCCGCCTGGTGGTCCAGGTCAGCCGGTGGGACCGGCTCAAGGACATGGCCGGCGTGATGGCCGGGTTCGTGGCCGGCCTGCCCGACGCCGACGACGTGCGGCTGGTGCTCGCCGGTCCGGCGGTGACGGGCGTGGCCGACGACCCGGAGGGGGCCGGGGTGTTCGCCGAGTGCCAGGACGCGTGGCGGCGGCTGCCCGAGCGGCAGCGGCGGCGGGTGCACCTGGCCAGCATCCCGATGGACGACGTGGACGAGAACGCGGTGATCGTCAACGCGCTGCAGCGCCACGCCACGGTGGTGACGCAGAAGAGCCTGGCCGAGGGGTTCGGCCTGACCGTCACCGAGGCGATGTGGAAGGCCCGGCCGGTGGTGGCCAGCGCCGTCGGCGGAATCCGGGACCAGATCACCGACGGGCAGGACGGGCTGCTGCTGGGCGACCCGCACGACCTCGCGGAGTTCGGCGCGGCGGTGCGGCGGCTGGTCGATGACCCCGGCTACGCCGGCCGGCTGGGCGAGGCGGCGCGGGAGCGGGCCCGCGACCAGTTCCTCGGCGACCGGCACCTGGCCCAGTACGAGACCCTGCTCGCCGGGCTGCTGAGCTGACCCCGAAGCAGAAACTGCTGCTATGGCGGCAGTTTCTGCGCCCGTCCTGGCTGCTGAGACACTCGGTCCCGTGACCCTTGCTCGCCCGCTCGCCGTCGTGCTGACCGCCCTGCTCGCCGCGCTGCTGCCGGCCGGGCCCGCCGCCGCGCATGCGAGCCTGAGGTCCAGCACGCCGGCCGACGGCGCGCGGCTGCCCCGGCCGCCGGGCGAGGTCACGCTGACGTTCAGCGAGCGGTTGCAGGCCGGTTTCACCCGGGTCGCGGCGACGGGGCCGGGCGGGCAGTCGGTGGCGGCCGGGCCGGTGCGGGTGGCGGGCACGCGGGCGGTGCTGCCGCTGAAGGCCACCGCCGCCGGCGACTACACGGTCTCGTACCGGATCGTGTCCAGCGACGGGCACCCGGTGCAGGGCACGATCCGCTTCTCGGCAGCGGCGCCCGCACCCACCACCGCGCTGCCGACCACGACCGCGCCGTCGACCACGACCACACCCGCCACCTCCGCTCCGCCCACTGACACCGTGCAGCCGTCGCCGGCCGCCGGGATCGACGACGAGGGTGGTACGGCATGGCCGTACCTCGGACTCGGCCTGCTGCTGGCCGTGCTCGCCGTCGGCGGGCTGGTGCTCGCCACGTCGCGCCGGCCCCCGACCGAGCGACCGGGCCCGGGCCCGCCGCCAGGCGACACCCGGACGTAGCCTGACGCGGTGAGCGTCGACGCGGCCCGACGCCCGTCGACGAGCGGGCGGGCCATCCCGCTGCTGACCCGGCGCTGGCCGGTGGCGGTCGCCGCGGCCGGTGCAAGCCTCATCCTGCTCGTCGGCGCGTTGCTCGCCGGCGACGCGGTGGAGCAGGCGCTGCCCGGCCTGCCGGCCCCGCAGGAGCTGACCACCTGGGGCCTGCCGATCGCGCTGCTGACCCGGGACCTGGCCGCGGCGGTGACCGTTGGGTGCCTGCTGGCCGCAGCGTTCCTGGTGCCCGGCGACGTCGAGGGCGGACGGCCCGACCTGGTGTCCCCGACCGGCTACCGCTACCTGCAGGCGGCCGGGTGGGCGGCCCTCGTCTGGTGCCTGGCCGCGGCGGCGGCGATCCTGCTGACGCTGTCCGACCTGCTCGGGCTGCCCGTCGACGAGGCGGTGTCGCTGCGCTCGCTCGGCACGTTCGTGCAGGACGTGCCGCAGGGCCGAGCGCTGGCGCTGGTCGCCGTGCTCACCGCGATCGTCGCGGCGGGCGCCCGGCTGGCCGGCTCGGTCACGGCGGCTGCGCTGCTCGCCGGGCTGGCGCTGGTGGCGACGCTGCCGCCGGCGTTCGCCGGGCACGCGGCCGGCGCCGGCAACCACCAGCTCGCCACGAGCAGCCTGGTGCTGCACGTGCTCGGGGTGACGCTGTGGGTGGGTGGGCTCGCCGCGCTGCTGCTCGGCCGGCGACTGCGGCAGCGGGAACTGGTCGCCGCGGTCGGCCGGTACAGCCGGCTGGCGCTGGCCTGCTTCGTGCTCGTCGCCGCGAGCGGCGTGCTCAACGCCGCGGTGCGGCTCAGCGATCTCGGCGCGCTCGTGGACAGCCCGTACGGCCTGCTCGTGCTCGGCAAGGCGACGATCCTCGCCGGCGTCGGCGCGCTGGGCTGGCTGCACCGCCGCGCCACGCTGCCGGCGCTGCGGGCCGGCCGGCCGGGCATGTTCGGCCGCCTCGCGGCGGTCGAGGTGCTGCTGTTCGGCGCGGCCGTCGGACTCGCCGTCGGACTGTCCCGGACCGCGCCGCCGACCCCCGAGACGACCGAGGACGCGGCCGCCGCGCTGCTCGGCTATCCGATGCCGCCGCCGGTCACGGCCGAGCGGCTGGCGCTGGACTGGATGCCCGAGGTGCTGGCGCTCGCCGTCGTCGCCGCGCTCGCCGGCCTCTATCTCGCCGGGGTCCGCCGGCTCGCCCGAAACGGCATCGGGTGGCCGGTCGGCCGCACCGCCGTCTGGCTCGCCGGCTGCGCCGTCGTCGTGGTGGCCACCTCGAGTGGGTTGGCCCGGTACGGGCCGGTTCTGTTCAGCGTGCACATGGTCCAGCACATGATGCTGTCCATGCTCGCCCCGATCCTGCTCGTCCTCGGGGCGCCGGTCACCCTGGTGCTGCGCGCGGCACGGCGCAGCGAGGTGCCCGGCCTGCGCGGGCCGCGGGAGTGGACTCAGCTGGCGCTGCGTTCTCCCCTCGTCCGGGTGCTGACCCACCCGCTGCCGGTCTTCGCGTTCTGGGTCGGCAGCCTGTTCGCGATGTACTTCACCGGCGCGTACGAGCTCGCGCTCCGCTCGCATGCCGCGCACCTGCTCATGTACGGGCACTTCCTGCTCGCCGGGTACCTGTTCTTCTGGCTGCTGATCGGCCCCGACCCGGCGCCGTACCGGCTGCCGTACCCGCTGCGGATCATCATGCTGTTCGCCGGCATGGCGTTCCACGCGGTGTTCGGGCTGGCGATCATGCAGTCGACGGCGATCGTGGCGGAGGGCTGGTTCACCGCGCTGGACCGGCCGTGGGGACCGAGCCTGCTCGCCGACCAGCGCCTCGGCGGCAGCATCGCCTGGGTCTTCGGCGAGCTGCCCGCGATGCTCGTGCTGGTCGCCCTGCTGGTGCAGTGGATCCGGTCGGACGAGCGCGAGGCGAGGCGGCTGGACCGGGCGGCGGACCGGGCCGAGCGCACCGGGGTGGACGACGAGCACGCCGCGTACAACCGCTTCCTCGCCAAGCTGGCCGAGGGCGACCGGCTGGCCCAGAATAACCGGCTAGCCCAGAGTGACCGATTAGCACAGAGTGACCGACTAGCACAGGGCGACCGGCGCTCCGGAGACTGAGCCGCTCGGCTCCCACTTCGACTCCAGCCCGGACAGGAGGACGATCGAGCCGAACGCCGGCGGCGGGCCGGCGCCGTGGGAGGAGGAGGCATGACACACACGGCGCGGTGGACGGTGGAGATCTTCCTGTTCGAGGAGGGCGACGTGACCCGGGCCGAAGCGGTCCTGCACACCGGCGAGGCGGACGTCGCCCGCGGCAACGGGACCGCCCGCCGCAACCCGAAGGACGCTCCCGTCCCGCAGATTGGCGACGAGCTCGCCGCCGCGCGGGCCCTGTCCGACCTCTCCCACCGGGTGTTCGACGTCGCGGTAGCGGACATCGAGGCCCAGGTGGGTGCTCGCGTGCACCTCCAGCCCTGAGCCCAGCCCCGAGCCGGATGGTCCAAGATCGCTCATCCGGGTGATCTTTGCCGGGTCAAGGAATTGATGCGGCACCGAGGCCGATCACTGCGACAGAATCCGCGCCATTCACCGGAAGGGAGAATCGTGGACATCATCGTCCTGATCGGTCGGATCCTGTTCGCCGCGCTGTTCATCAACTCCTCGTACGCCCACCTCGCCCAGTCCGACATGATGGCCGGCTACGCGACCAGCAGGGGGGTGCCGTCGGCGCGGCCGCTCGTGCTCATCACCGGCGTGCAGATCCTGGCCGGCGGCCTCATGGTGCTGCTCGGGATCTGGGCCGATCTCGGCGCGCTCCTGCTCGCCGCGTTCCTCATCCCGACCGCGGTGCTCATCCACGGGTTCTGGCGGGACTCCGACGCCGCGCGCCAGCAGGAGATCGTCCAGTTCTCGAAGGACACGGCACTGGCCGGCGCCTCGCTGATGCTCTTCGCATTCTTCGCCTACACCGGCGACAACCTCGGGCTGACGATCACCGGGCCGCTGTTCGACCTGGGCTAGCCTCTCGACGCGCGGGCGGCGGCCGGCTGGACACCTCCACCGGCCACCTCGGGTTGCGGCTGATCGTCCCCCCTGATCGGTTTCTCACCCGCGCCGGGTGAGGACGGCGGCCACCGACCGGACGAGGCTGATCATGAACCGCCGCGGCGTCCCGCCCGGCGGGAAGGCCACTCCGGACACGAGGTACCGAGATGACCGAGACGACGCCGCCGGCGGGCACGACGCCGCCGGCCGGGACCGCCACCTCACCGTCGACCGCGGCCGCACCCTCCCGTCGCCGCGCACCCGCCGAACCGAGCGGCTGGGTCGCCTGGGTGTTCTTCGCCGGCACGATGCTGCTGCTGGTCGGCATCTTCCAGTTCATCGACGGGCTGGTCGCCGTCGTCAAGGACGACTTCTACCTGGTCGGCGCCGACGGCCTGATCGTGGACGTCGACTACACGGCCTGGGGATGGGTGCACATGATCTTCGGGGTGCTCCTCTTCCTCACCGGCCTCGCCCTGATGGCCGGCCAGACCTGGGCCCGGTGGGTCGCCGTGCTGCTGGCCGTGCTCAGCGCGGTGGCGAACTTCGCGTACATCCCGACGTACCCGGTCTGGTCGATCATGATCATCGTCATCGACGTGCTCGTCATCTACGCGCTCACCGCGCATGGCGAGGAAGTGCGCGGGATGCGCGAGTGGTGAGCGCCGGACTCAGCGCCGGTTGACATGTTCGAACGGATGTTCGAACATGTGTAGATGCGCGCGGCCCCGGGGGAGCTGACTCCGCTTCCTGAGCACATCGGGGAAGCCGAGCGGGTCCTGCCGGTGGCCGCGCCGCTCGCCCCGCTGCTCCCCCTCGGGGGGCTGCGCCGCGGATCCACCGTGGCCGTGTCCGGGTCGGCGTCGCTGCTGCTCGCCCTGCTGGCCGGCCCGTCGCGGGCCGGGTCCTGGGCCGCGGTGGTCGGCATGCCCGCGCTCGGGCTGGTCGCCGCCGAGGAGGCGGGGGTGGCGCTCGACCGGCTCGCGCTCGTTCCGGCGCCGGGCGAGGGCTGGCCGACCGTGACGGCCGCGCTGCTCGACGCGCTGGACATCGTGGTGGTCTGCCCGCCGCGAGGTCGGGTGCGCGACGCGGAGGCGCGC
>JBKOXW010000205.1:0-4912 GCA_046744115.1 Actinomycetota bacterium
GTGTCGTCCGGAGCCCCGCCGGCTCCCGCGGGCGACATCGCTGGGTCGGCTCCCGCCGACGGCGTCGCTGGGTCGGCTCCCGAGGGCGGCGTCGCTGGGTCGGCTCCCGCGGGCGGCGTCGCTGGGTCGGCTCCCGCCGACGGCGTCGCTGGGTCGGCTCCCGCCGACGGCGTCGCTGGGTCGGCTCCCGCCGAGGTGGCGGCGCTCGTCGCCGGCCTCGTCCGCGACGTGCCGGACTTCCCCCAGCCGGGCGTGCTGTTCAAGGACCTCACCCCGTTGCTCGCCGACGGGCCCGCGTTCCGGGCGGTCATCGGCGCGATCGTGGCCCGGCACGGCGCCGGCAGCTTCGACGTGGTGGCCGGCATCGAGGCGCGGGGCTTCCTGATCGCCGCGGCGGTGGCCCATGCCGCCGGCGCCGGCGTGGTGCCGGTCCGCAAGGCGGGCAAGCTGCCCTGGCGGACGGTCGCCGCCGCCTACACCCTCGAGTACGGCGAGGCGACCATCGAGGTGCACGCAGACGCGTTCGCCGGCCGCCGCCGGGTGCTCCTGGTCGACGACGTGCTCGCCACAGGCGGCACGCTGGCCGCGGCCGCCGACCTGATCGGGCGGGCCGGCGGCGTCGTCACCGGCATGTCCGTGGTCCTCGAGCTGGTTGCGCTGGGTGGTCGGGAGCGGTTGGGTGGTGGCTCGCGCCCGTCCGACCTGCACAGCCTGCTCGCGCTCTAGCCCGGTCGGGCGCGGCCGGTTCCGTACACTGGCCGGCAGCCGATCGTCACCACCACGCGAGGAGCGGCCCTGACCTCGGACATCGCCCCGGCCACCCGGGATGATCCGGCCGCCACGCCGGACCACGCGATGACGGCTGTCCAACCCGATGGAGACGGCGGCTCCGCGGCGGTCGTGGAGGCGGGCGCCGCGCCCTCGGACGCAGCGCCCGCGGAGGCAGCGCCGCCGCCGAGCCCGACGACCACTGCGCGGACCCGTGCCACCCGAGCCGAGCGGGCGAGCCGGGCGGCGGCAGCGGACGATGATCCCTACCCGACCCAGCCGCTGCCCGGGCTGCCGCTGCTCGACGACGACGTAGTGGCCGACGAGCCGATCGAGGCCACCACCTACCGGCGGCGGGTGCGGGCGCGACTCGCCCGCCGGCTCGCCTCCGGCGGCCAGCGCCCATCCGGCGTGCGGGCCGTGCTCGAGCCGCTCATCGCCACCCACCGGGCGGCCCACCCGAAGGCGGACAGCCGGATCCTGCAGCGCGCCTACGACGTCGCCGAGGCGCACCACCGCGGCCAGCTGCGCAAGAGCGGCGACCCGTACATCACCCACCCGCTCGCGGTGGCCACGATCCTCGCCGAGCTCGGCATGGACACCACCACGCTGGTCGCGGCCCTGCTGCACGACACGGCCGAGGACACCGGCTACACCCTGGACACGATGAAGGACGAGTTCGGCGCCGAGGTCGCGCACCTGGTCGACGGCGTGACCAAGCTGGACAAGGTCAAGTACGGCGACGCGGCCGAGGCGCAGACGATCCGCAAGATGATCGTCGCGATGGCCCGCGACCCGCGGGTGTTGGTCATCAAGCTCGCCGACCGCCTGCACAACATGCGCACGCTGCGCTTCCTGCCGCCGCAGAAGCAGGAGCGGATCGCCCGCCAGACGCTCGAGGTGCTGGCCCCGCTCGCGCACCGGCTGGGCATGAACACGGTGAAGTGGGAGCTGGAGGACCTCGCCTTCGCCACCCTGTACCCGAAGCGGTACGACGAGATCGTCCGGCTGGTGGCCGAGCGCGCGCCGTCCCGGGACACCTACCTCGCGCGGGTGATCGACAGGGTCAGCGGCGAGCTGCGCGGCGCCCGGGTCAAGGCGACGGTGACCGGCCGCCCGAAGCACTACTACTCGATCTACCAGAAGATGATCGTGCGGGGCCGCGACTTCACCGACATCTACGACCTCGTGGGCATCCGCGTCCTGGTCGACTCGGTCCGCGACTGCTACGCCGCGCTGGGTGCGATGCACGCCAGCTGGCAGCCGGTGCCGGGCCGGTTCAAGGACTACATCGCGATGCCCAAGTTCAACATGTACCAGTCGCTGCACACGACCGTGATCGGCCCCGAGGGCAAGCCGGTCGAGCTGCAGATCCGCACGTTCGCGATGCACCGGACGGCGGAGTTCGGCATCGCCGCGCACTGGAAGTACAAGGAGACCAAGGGCACCGAGATCACCGCGCCGGCCAACGACGACCTGCTCTGGCTGCGCCAGCTGCTCGACTGGCAGCGGGAGACCCAGGAGCCGGGCGAGTTCCTCGAGTCGCTGCGCTTCGACCTGGGCTCCCGCGAGGTCTTCGTGTTCACCCCGAAGGGCGATGTCATCTCGCTGCCCAGCGGCTCCACCCCGGTCGACTTCGCCTACACCGTGCACACCGAGGTCGGCCACCGCTGCGTGGGCGCCCGGGTCAACGGCCGCCTGGTCGCGCTGGAGAGCCAGCTGGAGAACGGCGACACGGTCGAGATCTTCACCGCCAAGTCGGAGGGCGCCGGGCCGTCCCGGGACTGGCTGTCGTTCGTGGCCAGCCCGCGGGCGAAGACCAAGATCCGGCAATGGTTCGCCAAGGAGCGGCGCGAGGACGCGATCGACGCCGGCAAGGAGGCGATCAGCCGCGCGATGCGCAAGGCCGGTCTGCCGCTGCAGCGGCTGCTCGGCGGCGAGGCGCTCGCCACGCTCGCCAGCGACCTGCGGTACACGGACATCGCCGCGCTGTACGCGGCGGTGGGGGAGAACCACGTCTCGGCCCAGTCCGTGGTGCAGAAGCTGGTCGCGTCGCTAGGCGGCCCCGAGGGCGCGGTCGAGGACATCGCCGAGACCGCGCTGCCGACCAGGGTTACCCGCCGGCCCCCGGCCGGCGACCCCGGCGTCGTGGTGAAGGGCGCCACCGACGTCTGGGTGAAGCTGGCCAAGTGCTGCACCCCGGTGCCCGGCGACGAGATCCTCGGCTTCGTCACCCGCGGCGGCGGCGTGTCGGTGCACCGCCGTACCTGCACGAACGCCGCGTCGCTGGTCAAGGAGCCCGAGCGGCTGGTCGAGGTGGAGTGGGCGCCGTCGACCGACTCGGTGTTCCTGGTGGCGATCCAGGTGGAGGCGCTCGACCGGCACCGGCTGCTCTCCGACGTGACCCGGGTGCTCTCCGACGAGCGGGTGAACATCCTGTCCGCCTCAGTCACCACCAGCCGGGACCGGGTGGCGGTCAGCAAGTTCACCTTCGAGCTCGGCGACCCAAAACATTTGGGTCACGTGCTCCGCGCGATCCGGAACGTCGAGGGCGTCTACGACGTGTACCGGACCACGTCCGGCACGTGACGGGCCCCGGACAGCCGCTGCGCTCGGTTACATTCTGCGCACAACACGTCGACAGCCCGGCCTCCATCAGATAACCGTCCGTGCCCCCATCCGGACGGCTCGTGTTTGCTCCATTGTGCTCACTACCTGCGATGATGCGCCAACAGAAAGTCGTCATTGCGTAACGGACCGCGCGATGTCTGAATAAACCTGTCATCTGTGGAGTGACCACGGAGAGTACGGGGCTCGGGGCACCCGGCAAGCCGACGCTAGGAGAGCCATGGCTGCGGGCCGACGGATCGCGTGGACCTCGGACGAGCGGTACAGCCCGGTGCAGGACCGGGCCGGAGTGCACGACCCGGCACCGGGCGACCTGCCCGCGGTGACCGCCCGGATCGGGCAGCGGCCCGACCCATACCACCCGGAGTTCCTCGACGAGCGCGAGATCCTGCGCGTGACGTACCAGGGCGACGACCGTTGCCAGCTGCGCTGCCCGGGCTGCTACACCGGCGAGCGCCTGCAGCGCCCGGCGCTCGCGCCGACCAGCGCGCAGCCGCGGCTGCGGGTGCCGTTCGACGACTTCACCGGGCACGTCGACGGGCTGGGACCGGGCCTGCAGGACTTCTACCTGCTCGGCGCCGAGCCGACGATGGATCCGGCCGGCTCCGACGCGAAGCTGGCCTGGGCGCGGGAGCAGGGCATGACGGTCATGTCGATCACGAACGGCGCGGTGCCGGCGGACCGGTTCGACCGCACGTTCGGCCGCGCCATCGAGGCCGGCCAGCTGTACAAGCTGATCGTGAGCCTGGACTCGATGGTCCCGGAGATCAACAACGAGCTGCGCGGCAGCCCGCTCGCGTTCGACCGGACGATCGCCACCATCCGCCGCTGCGTGCAGCGCGGCGTGCCGGTCAAGGTGCAGATGACCATCTGGCCGGCGAACTACCCGACCGTGCTCGACTCGATCCGGCAGCTGTGGGACATGGGCGTGCGGGGCTTCGCGTTCCACTGCGGGTCGGTGGAGGGCGTGCCCGACTTCCTCGCCCGCGGGCTGGACCACGTCGACCCGCTCGCCTGGCGAGCACTGTGCGAGCGGCTGTACGCGTTCCGCGCCGAGCACCGCGACGAGCTGGTGCACTTCAACTTCCCGCTGCTCTACTTCACCGAGGCGGAGCTGCGAGCGAGTGTCATCGGCGACGACGCGCTCGCCGACGCGTACCTCGACCACGTGGCCGCGCTGGAGGACGGCGAGGCGTCGACCAAGCCGTTCCACGCCTGCCCCGGCCTCGACGCGCCGCAGGTGTACGTGTTCGCCAACGACGGCGTTGACGGCCGCGGGGTGGTGTCGCTGTGCAACGTGCACAGCCCGGCGCCGGACGTCGCCTACGCCGACTACGACCCGCAGGTGCGGCGCTGGCGGGTGGTGCAGGACCCCGCCCGCAACCAGATGCAGCAGATGGCCGACTCCCCACACCTGTGCCCGGCGATGCGGCAAGCGACCGGAGGCCGCAGCTCCGACCGGGTGGCCACCGAGCGCGGCGACCTGTACCACGCCTGCCGGTACCTCGGCTGCAAC
>JBKOXW010000027.1:0-4499 GCA_046744115.1 Actinomycetota bacterium
GACGGAGGATATTGCTGCTGCTCGGGCTAGTCTGGAACGGGCACTGACTATATTCGAGCGTATTGACGAGGCCAGAGCAACTCAAGTTCGTCGACTACTAGATGATCTTCCCCCAAACTGAACGTACTTACCCGACGGAGAGGGTAGCTGGATGTAAGCTCTGCTACTAAGTCTCGCGGCTCGTCTCGTTGCGCATTAGTCCCAGGCATTCATCGAGTCCTGGTTCGGCCAGTTCAAGAAACGCTGCGCCTGGCGCGCGCAGTGGGAGTCGATCGAGCAAGCGGGAAGGGAGATCGGGCAGTACGTCGACGGCTACCACCACCGGCCCCACTCCGGCCTCGGCTACCAGACACCGGCCGAAGAACGCCCCGGCGCGTCGTGCAGACCCACGGGCCCGGCCGCCACCCTGGTCGTAACAGGCTCCTCCACGCATTTCACCAGCAGCTTGCTTTGCTCCAGGCCCAGCCCACCCGTCCTTCGCATGCCCCGAAACCATGCCGTTGACCAGGAGAAACCCATCCATTGACAAGCCGCTCCACATCAGTACAGTCCGGCTCGAATGAGGTAGCCGTAGTACCTGCCGCTCACCGGCCTCAGCGGGTCGCCGACAAACCCGTAGTCCGGATTCGCGTTGTTGTAGGCGGCGGCGTCGCTGCGGATCTTCTGGATGATCTGTGCAGGCGTCCGCCCGGCGCAGCCTCCGGAAAAGATGCACAGGGCGACCGTGCCGACTGCATGCGGCGTCGCCATGCTCGTGCCAGAAAGCACGCCATAGAGGGGAGCCTTGGACCCGCCCCAGATGAGCGAATTTGCCGCAGCAGTCGACAGAATGCAGACGCCGGGCGCGGCAATCGTGTGCGCCTGGTCGGAAGCCAGCGTTGCGAAGCTGCTGAAGCTGGCGAAGGCGTCGTCGGTGTCCCGCCGGCAGGTGGGAGCGGCTCCACCCCCAGGCTGGCCGTTGAAGTCGGCGATCGCGGTCACCGACAGCACCTCGCTGTAGCTGGCGGGGACGTCGTTTTGGAAGTCGCGCGCTGCATTGCCCGCCGCGGCAACCCAAGTCACCCCCGCAGCCACGGAGTTGCAGATGGCGAGGTGGAGTACGTCACCATTCGTCAGGCCACAGTTCCCATCGTCACCCAGTTTGGGACCGACGAAGCCAAAGCTCATGTTCCCGACGGCGATGTCGTTGGCCGGGTCCGAGTCGGTGCGGGTGCTCGTCACGAAGTCGATCCCGCAGAGGGCGGTAGCAGTAGACCCCTGGCCCGCCGCACTCATGACGCGCACCGCCCACAGCCGGGCTCCCGGCGCGACGCCCACGACACCTTCTGCGTTGTCCTTCGCGCCAATGATCCCGGCCACGTGCGTTCCATGTCCGTAGTGGTCATCGAAGCTCGGATCAGTATCCGACCCGCAGTTGTTCCCACCGACAACATTCAAGTCGGGGTGATCGGTATCGATCCCCGTGTCGACGACGGCGACATTGATGGGCACCGCGCCACGACCGTCGCCCGAGCGCGTGCTGCTCTGGTCGCCGTCGATGCGATCCACGCCGGTGGGCAGGATCTGGGCATTCAAGGTTGCGTTCCGGTTCAAAGAGACGAAGCGGACGCGGCTGTCGGCCTTGATGAGGGGAAGCGCGGCAGAAGGAAGCTCGACGGCATAGCCGTTGAGGGCGAAGCGGTACTGCTGGAAGACCGAGCCGCCGAGCGACTGGGCGTGCTTCACGGCCGCGGCCCGGTCAGTTCCTGCCTTGAGAACGACAATGTACTGATTGGAGGTACTGTCTGCTCGCGCGCTGGCGGCGAAGGCAGCAGGGTAGGCGAGAACGCCAAGGGTAAGGGCAAGGGCAAGGAAACGACGCCTCAACATGAACCCTCCCAAGGCCGCGGTGCTGAAGCGGCTCGACGTTAACATCCTGTGACTCCGCCTTCTAGCCCCGGCTCTTCACGATCTTCGTGGGTGTCGGCGTGTGGATGAGCAAAAGTGCCTGTCTGGTAGGGGATCCTGGGCTTGCTGAAGGACCATGATCGCCTTACAGAGAGGCACTTTCGGAGTGCAGGCTACCGGTCGACCGAAGATCACGGTGACAGCTGATGGCCGGGGTGTCGCGTCGCATGCCGGGTCCCGGCTGCTGGCCGACCTGGCCGATGCGACGACGCTGACACCTCGGCTGTCGGAGGCGCTGGGAGGGTTGGCGCGGCCCGGTGCCCGGCACGATCCGGGGCGGGTGCTGGTGGACCTGGCGGTGGCCATCGCGGATGGTGCCGAATGCATCTCGGACATCGCCGTGCTGGCCGACCAGCCGGCGCTGTTTGGGCCGGTGGCCTCGGACTCCACGGGTGTGGCTGCTGGACCAGCTCGGCGAGAGCGAGCTGGCCGCGGTGGGCGGGGCGCGGGCGGCGGCCCGGGAAGTGGCCTGGGCGCAACGAGCCGAGGCCACCGGTGCGGCGGTCCCAGCGGCCAGCGCGGCCGGGGTTGAGCCACCCGGGCTGGTGGTCGACCTCGACGCCGCGGTGGTGGTCTGCCACTCGGAGAAGGAGCAGGCGGCGCCGACGTTCAAGGGCAGCTTCGGCTACCACCCGATGCGCTTCGGCTACCACCCGATGCGCGCGTTCCTGGACAACAGCGGAGAGTTCCTGGCCGGGCTGCTGCGCCCAGGCAACGCCGGCGCCAACTGCGCCGCCGACCACATCAGCGTCCTGGACGAAGCGCTCGCACAGATCCCGGACGCGCACCGGCACGGCACACCGATCCTGGTCCGCACCGACACCGCGGGCTGCTCGAAGGCGTTCCTGACCCACATCCGCAGCCTGCGCGAGTACGGGTGAGCACCGAGTTCAGCGTCGGCTGGCCGGTCACCGACCGGGAACGCGCCGCCATCACCGCCCTGCCCGCGATCGGCTGGACGGCGGCGGTGGACGCCGACGGCGACCCACGCTCCGGCGCCGCGGTCGCCGAGCTGACCGGCGTGCTGCCCCCGGAACGCTGGCCGACTACCCGGCCGGCAGCCTGGTCCTGGTCCGCCGCGAACGCCCGCACCCCGGCGTCCAGCTGTCGCTGTTCGAGGAGCGCGACGGATGGCGCTACCAGTGCCTGCTCACCGACACCCCAGCCGGGCAACTGGCGTTCCTCGACGCCCGGCACCGCGCCCACGCCCGGGTCGAAGACCGCATCCGCTGCGGCAAAGACACCGGACTGGGCCGCTTCCCGTCCCGCGTCTTCGCGATCAACTCCGCCTGGCTGACCGCGGTCATGCTCGCCGCCGACCTGCTCGCCCTCACCCAGACCACCCTGCTGACCGGCGAGCTGGCCCGAGCCGAACCAAAGACCCTCCGCTACCGGCTACTGCACGTCGCCGCCCGCCTCACCCGCGGCGGCCGCCGGCTACGGCTACGCCTCGACCACGCCTGGCGGTGGACCACCGACCTGGCCGCCGCGTTCACCCGGCTGCACACCCTGCCCCAACCGGCCCACGGACCACGTCCCCGCAGCCACGACCGAGGACCGGAGAACCCGGCACCAGCAGGCCGGGAGACCACCCGCGGCCCCAACCCGGTCACCCCGCAAACAAAACCAACGAACCGCTGCCTCGCATTGCTCAGTCCACATGCGAATGACCGGGGCTAGTGAGGGGAAGGGTTCGGGTTGCTACATAGCTTCTATCTATCCGGTGTAGCCAGTATCCGGAGGCGTTCGAGATAGGAATCGATTGCGGGATGCTTATCGTCGATCTTCCGTAGGAGGCTTCCGAGTTCACGGGAGCACATGAGCAGTGACGGAAGTGACTTCCGCGCTCCTGCCAGTGCTTGCTCACCGAATTCGACCGCCTGTTCTGGCTCGCCAGCTCGGGCCGATATCACCCTCAAGCGTAATGCGAGCCTCCGCATTTCGCATGGGCGACCGTTCTTGCCCATCGTAGCTCGTTCCAGCCTGTATCAGGTCGGGTTGCGTTGGGATTCGCCGGCCGGCCGGGTCAGCCGGTCGTGGCGATGTTGCGCATGAGGGCGACGCCGCGGATGGCGTACCGGACTCCGTCTTTCTTGCGGCGGCAGTTGCGGAGGGATGTTCCAGTGCTTCAGGTGGGCCAGGGCGTGCTCGATGCGCGCTCGCACCGGCGAAGAACACCCCTGCAGGAACGGCCGACCTCCGGCCCGCCCTCGACCATATGCTGGATCGCGGACACCAAGCCTATCCCGACCCAGGCGGGCGCCGCCTGTCGAGTCCCAGCTGACGTTCGACGTTTCTGTCCCAGGTGATGGGCGACGGGTGGGCTAGACAACGTGGGTGACCTTGCGGGGTCGGAAGGCCCTGATTCGGGTGACGGGGCGGGCGGTGGTGCGCTGGTGGGTGCGGGTGTCGCGGTCGCCGAGGTCGACGGTGAGGGTGGTGTCGCCGGGTGAACGGATGGCGGTCCTGGCACCTACGCGCCTGTGCGTGCGCTTCCCGATGGGGCAGGCCTCGGGCGGCGGCCAACCGTCGGCGGTCACCCTGCGTCCACC
>JBKOXW010000337.1:0-4243 GCA_046744115.1 Actinomycetota bacterium
GGCGCAAAGCGGCGTGCAGCTCCTGCAGCGGGCGCACCCCGACGTCGCCGCGCAGCAGCGCCTCGATGCCCTGCACGCACGCCGCCGCGCCCTGCACCGTGGTGATGCACGGGATGCCCATCGCCACCGCCGCGGTCCGGATCTCGTAGCCGTCCAGCCGGGGGCCGGAGTTGCCCGCACTCCCCCATGGCGTATTGAAGACCAGGTCGATCTCGCCCCGCAGGATCCGCTGCACGCAGTCGTCCGGCCCGGCGTGGAACTTCGGCACCACCTGGACCGGGACCCCGTTGCGGCGCAGCACCTGCGCCGTGCCGTCCGTGGCCAGGATCTCGAAGCCGAGGTCGGCGAGCCGCTTGACGGGGAAGATCGCGGCCCGCTTGTCCCGGTTGGCGATGCTGACGAAGGCCCGGCCCTTCGTCGGCAGCGACCCGTACGCGGCCGCCTGCGACTTGGCGAACGCGGTGCCGAAGACCGCGTCGATGCCCATCACCTCGCCGGTCGACTTCATCTCCGGGCCGAGCACGGTGTCCACCCCGTGCCCCTCCGCGGTGCGGAACCGGTGGAACGGCAGCACCGCCTCCTTGACCGCGATCGGCGCGTCCAGCGGCAGGTCGCCACCGTCGCCGGTGCCCGGCAGCAGCCCCTCGGCCCGCAGCTGCGAAACGGTCGCGCCGAGCGCGATCCGGGCCGCCGCCTTCGCCAGCGGCACCGCGGTGGCCTTGGACACGAACGGCACCGTACGGGACGCGCGCGGGTTCGCCTCCAGCACGTACAGCAGGTCGTCCTTCAGCGCGTACTGCACGTTGAGCAGGCCGCGCACCCCGACCGCGGCCGCGATGGCCTTCGTGGACGCGCGCACGACGGCGACAGCCTTCGCGCCGAGCGTGATCGGCGGCAGCGCACAGGCCGAGTCCCCGGAGTGGATGCCGGCCTCCTCGATGTGCTCCATCACGCCGCCGAGGTAGAGCTGCTCGCCGTCGTACAGCGCGTCGACGTCGATCTCCACCGCGTCGTCGAGGAACCGGTCCACGAGCACCGGGTGGTCGGGGCTGACCGCGGTCGCACGGGCGACGTAGGACTCCAGCGACCCGTCGTCGTAGACGATCTCCATGCCGCGGCCACCGAGCACATAGGACGGTCGGACCAGCACGGGGTAGCCGATCGTGTCGGCGATCTCGCGCGCCTCGGCGAACGAGGTGGCGGTGCCGTGCCGGGGCGCGGGCAGCCCCGCCGCGGCGAGCAGCCGGCCGAACGCGCCGCGGTCCTCGGCCAGATGGATCGCCTCGGGGGCGGTGCCGACCAACGGCACGCCGGCGTCCTTGAGCCGCTGGGCAAGCCGCAGCGGGGTCTGCCCGCCGAGCTGGCAGATGACGCCCGCGACATATCCGGACTGCTGCTCGGCGTGCACGACCTCGAGCACGTCCTCGAACGTCAGCGGCTCGACGTAGAGCCGGTCCGCGGTGTCGTAGTCGGTGGAGACCGTCTCCGGGTTGCAGTTGACCATCACCGTCTCGTAGCCCACCTCGCGCAGCGCGAGCGCGGCATGCACGCACGAGTAGTCGAACTCGATCCCCTGGCCGATCCGGTTCGGCCCGGAGCCGAGGATGATCACCTTGGGCCGCAGCCGCTGCGGCTCGACCTCGGTCTCGGCGTCGTAGCAGGAGTAGTGGTACGGGGTGCGCGCGGCGAACTCGGCCGCGCACGTGTCCACGGTCTTGAACACCGGCCGGATGCCGAGGCGGTGGCGCAGCAGCCGCACCCCGTCCTCGCCGGCGAGCTCCGGGCGCAGCGCCGCCACCTGCCGGTCCGAGCAGCCGGCGCGCTTGGCGCGGCGGAGCAGGTCCGGCTCCAGCGCCGGCGCCGACTCGACCTCCGCGCGCAGCTCGACCAGCGCCAGGACCTGGTCCACGAACCAGGGGTCGACCCCGCTCGCCTCGCTCACCTCGTCCACCGTGGCGCCGAGCCGCAGCGCCCGCTCGACGACGTAGAGCCAGCCGTCGTGCGGGGACCGCAGCGCCGTCAGCATCGCGTCGCGAGTGGACCCGGCCGGGTCGGGCACGGTCCAGAAGCCGGCGGCGGCGGTCTCCATCGACCGCATCGCCTTCTGCAGGGCCTCGCCGAAGCTGCGGCCGACGGCCAGCGCCTCGCCGACCGACTTCATCGTCGTGGTCAGCTGCCGATCCGCGCCGGGGAACTTCTCGAACGCGAACCGCGGCACCTTGACCACGACGTAGTCCAGGGTGGGCTCGAACGAGGCCGGCGTCTCGGCGGTGATGTCGTTCGGGATCTCGTCCAGGGTGTAGCCGATCGCCAGCCGGGCCGCGATCTTGGCGATCGGGAAGCCGGTGGCCTTGCTGGCCAGCGCGCTGGACCGGGACACCCGCGGGTTCATCTCGATGACGACCATCCGCCCGGTGCCCGGCTGCACGGCGAACTGGATGTTGCAGCCGCCGGTGTCGACGCCGACCGCACGCAGCACGGCGATGCCCATGTCGCGCATGCGCTGGTACTCACGGTCGGTCAGGGTCATCGCCGGCGCGACCGTGACCGAGTCTCCGGTGTGGACACCCATCGGGTCGACGTTCTCGATCGAGCAGACCACGACCACGTTGTCGGCCCGGTCGCGCATCAGCTCGAGCTCGTACTCCTTCCAACCGAGCACGCTCTCCTCGACCAGCACCTCACGCACGGGGCTCTCGGCGAGGCCGGCCAGCGCCATCCGGCGCAGCTCCGCCTCGTCCCGGGCCAGCCCGGACCCGGCGCCGCCCATGGTGAACGACGGCCGCAGCACCACCGGGTAGCCGAGCCGGCCGGCGGCGGCGAGCACCTCCTCCAGCGTGTGGCAGACCGCGGAGTCCGGCACCTCGCCGCCGACGTCGCGGACCAGGTCCTTGAACCGCTGCCGGTCCTCGCCGCGTCGGATCGCCTCGATGTCCGCGCCGATCAGCTCGACGCCGTATCGCTCCAGCACGCCCCGCTCGTGCAGCCGCACCGCGATGTTCAGCGCGGTCTGCCCGCCGAGCGTGGCCAGCAGCGCGTCCGGCCGCTCCGCCGCGATGACCCGCTCGACGAACTCGTCGGTGAGCGGCTCGACGTACGTCGCGTCGGCGAACTCGGGGTCGGTCATGATCGTGGCCGGGTTGCTGTTGACGAGGCTGACCCGCAGCCCCTCGGCCTTGAGCACCCGGCAGGCCTGGGTGCCCGAGTAGTCGAACTCGCAGGCCTGCCCGATCACGATCGGGCCCGACCCGATGACCAGAACGTGCGCGATGTCGGTGCGCCTAGGCACGGGCCGGCACCCGATCCAGCAGCGCCGCAGCGGTGCTCATCGGTCGCCTCGCATCAGCTCGGCGAACGAACCGAAGAGGTAGCCGGCGTCGTGCGGGCCGGCCGCCGCCTCCGGGTGGTACTGCACGCTGAACGCCGGCGCGTCCAGGCAGCGCAGCCCCTCCACCACGCCGTCGTTGAGGTTGACGTGGCTCACCTCGACCCGCCCGTACCGGGTCTGCGCGGGCCCGCCGGTCGGCGCGTCCACCGCGAAGCCGTGGTTGTGCGCGGTCACCTCCACCCGGCCCGTCGCGCCGTCGCGCACCGGCTGGTTGATCCCGCGGTGGCCGAAACGCAGCTTGTACGTGCCGAAGCCGAGCGCCCGGCCGAGCACCTGGTGGCCGAAGCAGATGCCGAACAGCGGCGTGCCGGCGGCCAGCACGCCGCGGACCAGCGAGACGGCGTGGTCGGCGGTGGCCGGGTCCCCCGGACCGTTGCTCACGAACACCCCGTCCGGCGCGGGTCCGAGCACGTCGTCCAGGGTGGACGCGGCGGGCAGCACTCGCACCTCGACGCCGCGCTCGGCCATCCGCCGCGGCGTCATCCGCTTGATGCCGAGATCCAGGGCGACCACCCGGTAGCGGACCTCGCCGACCGCGGGCACCACGTACGCACGCGGCGTGCTCACCTCGCCGGCCAGGTCCGCGCCGGCCATCCCGGGGCTGGCCAGCACCCGCTTCCGCAGCCGGTCCGGGTCGGTGTCCAGACTGGACACGCCGGCGCGCATCGCGCCCCGCTCGCGCAGATGCCGGGTCAGCGCGCGGGTGTCCACCCCGCTGATGCCGACCACGCCCTGGGCGGCGAGCTCCCGCTCCAGCGGCCGGCGGGAGCGCCAGGACGACGGCCGCCGGGCCGGATCCCGCACCACGTAGCCGGCCACCCAGATCCGGTCGGACTCCGGATCCTCGTCGTTGAC
>JBKOXW010000129.1:0-15722 GCA_046744115.1 Actinomycetota bacterium
GCCCCGGGCCGGTCGGCGCACCCCCACCGGGCTACGCACCGCCACCGCCGCCGTACCCACCGCCCGGCTACGGCCCGGCGCCGGGGAGCTACCCGCCCCCGCCGCCGGGGTACGACGGCCGGCTTCCGTGGCGCACGGGCACCGACGACACGATCTGGGCGCTGCTGGGGCACCTGTCTTTCTTCGTGCTCGCGCTCATCGCCCCGCTGATCATCTACCTGACGAAGGGCCAGCAGACCGGCTTCGTCCGCGACCAGGCGGCGGAGGCGCTGAACTTCCATATCAGCGTCGTGCTCGCCTCGATCGTCTCGACGTTCCTGATCTTCCTGGTGGTCGGGCTCATCCTGCTGCCGATCGTGCTGATCGCCGCAGCAGTCATGTCGATCATCGCGGCGGTGCGGTCCGCCCGCGGCGAGCCGTACCGCTATCCGGTCAACATCCGGATGGTCAAGCCCTGACCGACGAGGCGAGGGGTCCGGCCGTGGCGCCGGGCCCCTAGCTGTCCAGGATCTGGCTGATGTAGCGGGCCACGGCGGCGACCGCGCTCATCGTGCCCGCGTAGTCCATCCGGGTCGGACCGAGGACGCCGAGCCCGCCCAGCGCGGTCTCGCCGCTGCCGTACCCCACCGAGACGACCGACGTCGACCGCAGGCCCTCGTACGGGTTCTCCTCGCCGATGCGGACCAGCACCCGTGACGGGCTCTGCACCTCGCCAAGCAGCCGGAGCAGCACCACCTGCTCCTCCAGCGCCTCCAGGACCGGGCGGATCGAGCCGGGGAAGTCGAGCGCGCTGCGGGTGAGGTTGGCGGTGCCGCCGAGCACCACGCGCTCCTCCGGCCGCTCCACGAGCGCCTCCAGCAGGACGCCGGACAGCGTCGCCAGTACCGGCCGCAGCTGCGGGCCGACGGCGTCGGGCAGCTCCGGCACGATGTCGGGCGCCTCGGCCAGCCGCCGGTCGCGCAGCTTCGAGTTGAGCGTGGCGCGCAGCTCGGTGACCGTGTCCTCGCCGACCGCGGCCGGCATCTCCACCACCCGCTGCTCGACCCGCCCCGAGTCGGTGATCAGCACCAGCATGAGCCGGGTGGGCGCGAGGTGGACGACCTCGAGGTGCCGGACCGCGCTGCGGGCCAGCGAGGGGTACTGCACGACCGCGACGTGCCGGGTCAGCTGGGCGAGCAGGCGGACCGTCCGGTGCAGCACGTCGTCGAGGTCGACCGCCCCTTCGAGGAAGCTCTGGATGGCGCGGCGCTCGGCCGCGGTGAGCGGCTTGAGCGACGCCAGCCGGTCGACGAACAGGCGGTAACCCTTGTCGGTGGGCACCCGGCCGGCACTGGTGTGCGGCTGGGTGATGTAGCCCTCCTCCTCGAGCAGCGCCATGTCGTTGCGGATCGTCGCCGGGGACACGCCAAGGTGATGCCGCTCGGCCAGCGCCTTGCTGCCCACGGGCTCCTTCGTGGAGATGAAGTCCTCCACAATGGCCCGCAGGACCTCGAGCTTGCGCTCCTCGACGGTCATCGGCCACCTCTCTCCGCCTGACCGGGCACTCGGCCGCCTGGCACTCGGCCGCTCGGAGTGCCAAGTCTACGTCCGCACCTCGATGTTCTGCAGGTACGTGCGCCGCGATCCTCCCGTCCCGGTCGCGTCCTCGTTACCCTCTGTCGAGCACGGCACCGGCAGACGAGGGAGCGACGTGATCTTCAAGGCGGTGCGCGACGGCCGGCCGTACCCCGACCACGGGCTGTCCACACGCGACTGGGTGAGCATCCCACCACGGCAGGTGAGGCTCGACGAGCTGGTGACCACGAAGCGCGAGCTTGCCCTCGACCGATTGCTCGACGAGGACTCCACGTTCTACGGCGACCTGTTTCCGCACGCGGTGCAGTGGCGGGGCGACCTGTACCTGGAGGACGGGCTGCACCGGGCGCTGCGCGCCGCCCTGCAACAGCGCAACACCCTGCACGTCCGGGTTCTGAACCTCGACGAGGCCGAGCTCGCGGCGCCGGGCCGGGCCGGCTGACCCGGCAGGCCGGCGGCCGAGCCTTGCCTGCCGCACGCCGACCGTGGAGGCTCGCTCCGATCTCCATGCGCCATCCGCCCTCGCCCTCGTTCCTGGCGCTGGTACGCGACCAGGAGGACACGCTGCTGCGCGCGGCCCGGCTGCTGACCGGCGACTGGCAGGACGCCGAGGAACTGCTGCGGGACACCCTGGCCTGGGCGCTGTCGGCCTGGGAGTCCCTCGGCGAGACCGGCACCGCTGCGCTGCTGGTCCGGCAGCGCCTGGTCGCCGGCTTCCTGGAGCGCGAGCTCGCCGCGCGCGAGGCGGACGACAGCGCCGACGACGAAGTCTGGACCGAGGCCGACGACTCGACCGCGGCCGACGACCGGGCCGACGCCGCCGACTCGACCGCCGCCGACGACTGGGTCAACGACTGGGCCGCGGCCGCCGACCGGGCCGACGCCGCCGACTCGACCGCCGCCGACGACTGGGTCAACGACTGGGCCGCGGCCGACGACCGGGCCGACGCCGCCGACTCGACCGCCGCCGACGACTGGGTCAACGACTGGGCCGCGGCCGCCGACCGGGCCGACGCCGGAGAGCGGATCGCGCCCGGCGACTGGCCAGCACCCGACGACGCCACGACGCCGTCGGACTGGGCCGGCGCCAAGGATCGGACACTTTCCACCAGTCCCGGGCGGGTCGAGCCGGACGGCGAGCAGCCGGGCGGGCTGATCCCGCCGCCGCGCGGGATCGTGTCCTCGCTCGCCGCGCTCGACCCGAAGGACCGCGCGATCGTGGTCTCTCGCTACTACCTCGGCCTGTCCGCGCGCGAGATCAGCGAGGCGCTCGGCGTCGACGCCGAGCAGGCGACGGTGAGAGCGGTGCGAACGCTCGCGGGGCTGCGCTGGCACCGGTAGCGTAGGGCGCGATCATCGGGCCGACGGAGGAGCCGGCCGGGCGCTGGTCCTTGGGGGGACGATGGGCGAGAGTTCCTGGTTCCGCGACCGGGCCGATGCGGAGCTGGGCCGGACGCCGGATATCCCGGCGGACCGCCTGGAGGCGGTGGTCGCCAAGGCCGACCCGCGAGCCCGGCGCCGGCTCGCCGAGCTGGCCGCTGCGGGCGCCGTCGTGCTGGTTTCTCTGGTCCTGGTCGGGGTGACGATCGTGGTCGGCGGCGGCGACCGACCCGCCGGCGACGGCTTCGGCGTGACCCTCACCGACTCCGATGACTCGGAGTCCACCGACGACGGGGACGCGCCCGAGCCGGCACCGGAGCTCGCGCCCGGCGGCAGCACCGGCGGGCCCACAGGTCCGGACGGCGCGCCCGACCCGATGCAGCCGGGCTTCTCGGGCTATGCGGGCGGCGGCACCTGGACCGCCGAGCCACCGGCCGGCCCCGGTGGCGCTGACCCGGTCTACCGGCCCGGCACCTCGACCGCGCCGGCCACGCAGCCATCGACGACCCGGCCGAACCAGCCGTCTCGAACGGTCCCTCCCACCACGGCTCCGCCCACGACGACGGCGCCCTCTCCCAGCTCGAGCCCGTCGCCCGACCCGTCGCCCACCTCGCCGACCCCGACGCCGACCGAGTCCACACCCCCACCTCCGCCGCCGGATTAAGCGCGCCAACGCCCCGAGCGCACCTGCCGTCGGTTGAGGGCCGCGCCGCCGCCGCGCTTCCCAGGTGCCGGGCGGTCGGTGGTCGGCGTCAGTCCGTCAGGTCGCGGACGACGGCGTCGGCGAGCAGCCGGCCGCGCAGCGTGAGCACGGCTCTGCCCTCGACGTGCGCGTCGCGTTCGAGCAGGCCGTAGGTGACGGCGCGGGACGCCGCGTCCTTGCCGGCCGGAGACAGGTCGCCGATCGGCAGTCCCTCGCGCAGCCGCAGCCCGAGCAGGATGCGTTCCATCCGGCGGGACCGCACGCCGAGCACCTCGCGGGCCTGCGCCGGGCTCAGCCCTGCGTGCAGGCGGCTCGCGTACGCGGCCGGATGCTTGACGTTCCACCAGCGCACGCCGCCGACATGGCTGTGCGCGCCCGGGCCGATGCCCCACCAGTCGCCGCCGGTCCAGTAGAGCCGGTTGTGCCGGGAGCGCGCGGCGACGCCGCGCGCCCAGTTCGACACCTCGTACCACGCGTACCCGGACCGGGTCAGCGTCTCGTCCGCCTGCGCGTACCTGTCGGCCAGCACGTCGTCGTCCGGGGGCGCCAGCTCACCCCGCGCCACCCGCCTGGCCAGCGCCGTGCCCGGCTCCACCACCAGCGCGTACGCGCTGATGTGGTCCGGAGCGGCCGCCACCGCCGCGTCCAGCGAGGCCTGCCAGTCGTCCTCGGATTCCCCCGGCGCGCCGTAGATGAGGTCGAGGTTGACATGCCCGAAGCCGGCCAGCTTGGCCTCCGCGACCGCCTCGACCGGGCGGCGGGGCGTGTGCTGGCGGTCCAGCACGGCGAGCACGTGGGGTCGGGCGGACTGCATGCCCAGCGACAGCCGGGTGAAGCCGGCCTCGCGCAGCCGTGCCAGATAGGCCGGCGTGACCGATTCCGGGTTGGCCTCGGTCGTCACCTCCGCGCCCGCGGCGAGGCCGAAGAGGTCGGAGATCTCCCCCAGGACGGCGGAGAGATGATCGGCCGGCAGCAGCGTCGGCGTTCCACCGCCGAAGAAGACCGTGTCCGCCGGCGGAACGCGGTTGCCGAGCACGTGCCGCGCGAGCCGTACCTCCGCCAGGACGGTGTCGGCGTATTCGGCTCGGGAGACCCCGGGACCCAGCTCGGCGGCGGTGTAGGTGTTGAAGTCGCAGTAGCCGCAGCGGGTGGCGCAGAACGGCACGTGTACGTAGATGCCGAACGGCTGCTGGCCGAGCGCGCGCCGGGCGGCGAACGGCAGCGCCCCGTCCGCTGGGGCCGGCTCGCCGGAGGGCAGCGTGGATGGCACGGCATGCAGTGTTCCACCGCGGGCACGCCGCGTGGGTTGCCCACGGCGATGGCCGGTGGCGGACCACAATGCCGCGTATCGCGCGCAGCGAGGAGGAGCCGTGACTCAGCCGACCGACCCGCCCGAGCTCGTCCACTACGCCGCCGACAGAGGCGTGGCCACGCTCACCCTCGACTCGCCCGGCAACCGGAACGCGCTCTCCCCGCGGCTGTTGACCGAGCTGGCGCGCGGGCTGCGGGCCGCCCTCGACGACGACGCGGTCCGGGTCGTCGTGCTCAGCCATGCCGGGCCGGCCTTCTGCTCCGGGATGGACCTGCGGGCCACCGCACGGGCCGGCGACGCGACGGACATGCCGGTCACCGCGTTCCCGGAGGTGCTCGAGACGATCTGGGACGCGCCGAAGCCGGTGGTCGCCCGCGTCGGCGGGCCTGCCCGCGCCGGCGGCATCGGCCTGGTTGCGGCCTGCGACATCGCCGTGGCGGCACGGTCGGCGACGTTCGCGTTCAGCGAGGTGCGGCTCGGCGTCGTGCCGGCGGTGATATCGGTGGTCGTGCTCCCCCGCCTGTCGTCGCGCGCCGCACAGGAGCTGTTCCTCACCGGCGAGGCCTTCGACGGGTCGCGCGCCGCCGCGATCGGGCTGGTCAACGCTGTCGTGGCCGACGATGCGGTGGACGCGGAGGTCGCACGGTACGTCGACCTGCTCGTCCAGGGCGCCCCCGGTGCGATGGCCGGCGCCAAGGACCTGCTCCGGCGGCGGTCGAG
The DNA here is from genome assembly GCA_046744115.1 of Actinomycetota bacterium. Taxonomy (GTDB): domain Bacteria; phylum Actinomycetota; class Actinomycetes; order Mycobacteriales; family CADCTP01; genus JBKOXW01. The sequence continues at coordinate 5,691 of JBKOXW010000129.1, forward strand.
CGGGTCGCTGCGGGACGACCTTGCCGCGATGGCCGAGCTGTCCGCCCGCTACTTCGCCGGCGAGGAGGGCCGGGAGGGCGTCGCCGCGTTCGCCGCGAAGCGGCGGCCGCGCTGGGTGCCCGCCGGCTGAGATCGGCGGCCGGTTCGTACGCTGTCCGAATGTTCGCCGTCTACGCCAGCGCGCCGAGCCCGTCGGACCCGCTCGCGGCGCTCGTCCTGGGCGACCGTCCCGAGCCGGAGCCGCCCGACGGGTGGACCACCGTCAGCGTCGTGGCGGCCTCCCTGAACCGTCATGACCTCTTCACCCTCTCCGGTGTCGGCATCTCGGCGGACCGGTTCCCGATGATCCTCGGCTGCGACGCCTCCGGCCTGGACGAGCAGGGCGCCGATGTCGTCGTGCACGGCGTCATCTCGGACCCGTCGTGGCTCGGCGACGAGACGCTGGACCCTGGTCGATCGCTGCTGTCCGAGCGGTACCCCGGCACGTTCGCCGAACGAGTTGCCGTGCCCCGGCGGAATCTCCTGCCCAAGCCGCCCGAACTGTCCCATGTGGACGCCGCCTGCCTCGGCACCGCCTGGCTCACCGCGTACCGCATGCTGTTCGTCAACTCCGCGTTGCGCCCGGGCGAGACCGTACTCGTCCAGGGCACCAGCGGTGGCGTGGCGACGGCGCTCATCGTGCTCGCCCGCGCTGCCGGGCTGCGGGTGTGGGTGACCGGTCGCACCGAGGCCAAGCGACGTGCCGCGCTGGACCTGGGGGCACACGACGCCTTCGAGCCCGGCCAGCGCCTGCCGGAACGGGTGGACGCGGTGATGGAGACCGTAGGCGAGGCGACCTGGGCGCACTCGCTGCGCGCGGTCAAGCCCGGCGGTCGCCTGGTCGTCTCCGGCGCCACCTCGGGACCGAACCCACCCGCCGAGCTCAACCGCGTCTTCTTCCGCCAGCTGTCCGTCGTGGGTTCCACGATGGGCAGTCGGTCCGAACTGAGTGTGCTCATGTCGCTCCTCGTCTCGACCGGCCTCCGACCGGTGGTCGACACGGTCCTTCCGCTGGATCGGGCGCGCGAGGGCTTCGAGAGGATGGCCGCCGGCGAGGCGATGGGCAAGATCGTCTTCGCTCTCGACCAGCGCGCGCCCTGACCCCGCCCGTCCACGTGTGTCAGCCGGGGCGGAGCCCGGCGACCAGGTCCGTCGGAACGACGGTCACCGGGAACGGCCGGAGCGCGTGGTACCGCGTCGAGCCGGTCGCGTGCGCCACGCCGACGTACTCGCCCTCCTCGCCCATCTCGAACACGGTCAGCGACGGCGTGTCGGGATCGATGAGCCAGTAGCACGCCACCCGATAGCGCGCGTACGCGCTCTTCTTCAGGCTGCGGTCGATGAGGCCGGTGCTCGGCGAGCGCACCTCCGCGGCGAGCAGCGGCGCTCCGGACAGCCCGTCCGAGGTCAGGTCCACATACCGGGCGACGAGCACGTCCGGCCGAAGCTCGGTCTCCTCGCCGAAGCGGACCGCGAACGGCGCGATGAGCACGCGCAGCCCCGGTGGGCACGCCTGGCGCAGTGTCAGCGCCAGGCTCAGCACCGCATCCTGGTGGCCGAACCCCGGCGTCGGCGTCACGACCAGCGCTCCGTCGAGCATCTCCCCGATCATCGCCCCTCCCCGCATCGACAGTGCGCCCACCATCGCCCCCACCACCGACAACCCTCCGCCGCCGTCCACAGCCCTCCTCCCCGTCCACAACTTCACTGCCGGGCCTTGACATCGAGCCCGCTGTCGCGTAGCCGCCGCCGGACTCGCCGACGGCGTCCGTCCACATGCACCACACATCGCGGCCGCCCCGTGCGGTCGCGACGGCCGCGGCCCTACCGGTCCAGTCTGCCAGGACGGGCCGACGCGACGCCGTGGTTATCCACAGGCGCAGGCGCTGCCCACAATGTGCGGTCGAGGGCTTGATTCGGGAGCCGGCGGCGGCGACGGTGACGCCATGTCCCGGCTGTCACTTCCGCGCGATCTCGTCCGATGTGGACAGCGCCGCGATGAACGCCTCCTGCGGCACTTCCACCCGGCCCACCATCTTCATGCGCTTCTTGCCTTCCTTCTGCCGCTCCAGCAGCTTGCGCTTGCGGGTGATGTCCCCGCCGTAGCATTTCGCGAGCACGTCCTTGCGCAGCGCGCGGATGTTCTCGCGCGCGATGACCCGCGAGCCGACGGCCGCCTGGATCGGCACCTCGAACTGCTGCCGCGGGATCAGCTCACGCAGTCGCTGCGTCATCGACACGCCGTAGGAGTACGCCTTGTCCCGGTGCACGATCGCGCTGAACGCGTCGACCGGCTCGCCCTGCAGCAGGATGTCGACCTTGACGAGGTCCGCCCGCTGCTCGCCGGCCGGCTCGTAGTCGAGCGAGGCGTAGCCGCGGGTGCGCGACTTCAGCGCGTCGAAGAAGTCGAAGATGATCTCGGCCAGCGGCAGCGTGTACCGCAGCTCGACCCGGGACTCGGAGAGATAGTCCATCCCGCCCAGCGCGCCGCGCCGCGCCTGGCACAGCTCCATGATCGTGCCGATGTACTCGGTCGGCGCGATGACCATCGCCTTGACCACCGGCTCGTAGACCTCGGCGGTCTTGCCCGACGGCCAGTCGCTCGGGTTCGTCACGACATGCTCGGCGCCGTCCTCCATCACGACCCGGTAGACCACGTTCGGCGCGGTCGAGATGAGCTCCAGCCCCGACTCGCGCTCCAGCCGCTCCCGCACGATCTCCAGGTGCAGCAGGCCGAGGAAGCCACACCGGAAGCCGAAGCCGAGCGCGCCGGACGTCTCCGGCTCGTAGACCAGCGCGGCGTCGTTCAGTCGGAGTCGGTCCAGGGCGTCCCGGAGCAGCGGATACTCCGAGCCGTCCAGCGGGAACAGTCCGGAGTAGACCATTGGCTTCGGGTCCCGGTACGCGCCGAGCGGGGTGGTGGCGGGCCGGACCGCGTCGGTGATGGTGTCTCCGACCCGCGACTGGCGGACGTCCTTGACTCCCGTGATGAGATACCCGACCTCGCCCACGCCGAGGCCCCGGGTCGGCTTGGGCTCCGGCGAGATCACGCCGACCTCCAGCAGCTCGTGGGTGGCGCCGGTGGACATCATCCGGAGCCGCTGTCGCGCGGCGATCCATCCGTCGACCACCCGGACGTAGGTGACGACGCCGCGGTAGGTGTCGTAGACGGAGTCGAAGATGAGCGCGCGGGCGGCGGCGTCGGAGTCACCGGTCGGCGGGGGCACGTCGCGGACGATGACCTCGAGCAGGTCGGTGACGCCCTCGCCGGTCTTGGCGCTGACCCGCAACACCTCATCCGGCGAGCAGCCGATGATGTGCGCGATCTCCGCGGCGTACCGGTCCGGCTGCGCGGCCGGCAGGTCGATCTTGTTCAGCACCGGGATGACGTGCAGGTCGTTCTCGAGCGCCAGGTACAGGTTGGCGAGCGTCTGCGCCTCGATGCCCTGGGCCGCGTCGACGAGGAGCACGGCGCCCTCACAGGCCGCAAGCGAGCGGGACACCTCGTAGGTGAAGTCCACATGGCCCGGCGTGTCGATGAGGTTCAGCACGTGCTCCCGGCCATCGCTCGTCCACGGGAGTCGCACGGCCTGTGCCTTGATCGTGATGCCCCGTTCCCGCTCGATGTCCATCCGGTCGAGGTACTGCGCGCGCATCTGGCGTGCCTCGATCACCCCGGTGACCTCGAGCATCCGGTCGGCCAGCGTCGACTTGCCGTGGTCGATGTGGGCGATGATGCAGAAGTTGCGGATCAGCGCGGGGTCGGTGCGTCCGGCGGGCGGCGTCGTCACGGCTCCACTTCGTTTGGGGGTCGGTGCTGCCATGGTCCCACGTTGAGCAGGCAGGACCGGGTCCGGCAGCCGTCGTCGGGCGGCTGCGAAAGCCCCCGGCCGGTGGATCCGGCCGGGGGCTCCCGGTAACGCGTGCAACCGCGCCGCTAGGCGTCGACCTGCAGGACGGTCGAGCCGATGGTCGCCGTACCGTCGCTGTACACCAGCCGGCCCAGGTACCGCTGGCCGGCGGTGAGGCCGGTCCAGGTCGCGGTGACCGAGGCCGGGATGGCCAGCTGGACCGCCTGGCTGGCGGGCGTGACGGTGAGGTTGCCCTCGGCGGCGGTGCCCAGCGCCCAGGAGAACTGCTGAATGTTCGCCTCCGTCTCGCCGGCCGCAAGGGCGAACAGGTCGACGTACACGTCGTACGTCCCCGCCGCCGGGTTCGCCAGGTTGACCTGCTCCTCCGCGGTGGGACCGCCGCTCACGCCGACCAGCGTCGCGGTGCCGCCCCGGTAGACGTACATGTCGAGGTCGGTGCCCGCCGGGTAGTCGGCGTCGAACGTGGCGAACCGGGCCAGGGTGGTGCCGGCCGGCACGTCCACAGTGAACTTCGCCGCGTCCGGGCCCGCGACCGGGTTACCGGACGGGAAGCTGCCGTCCGGGTCGGTCAGCGTCGCGGTGCCCACGGTGGCCGGGATCAGCCCCGCCGCCGAGCTGTTCAACGTGCCGGTGTACCCCGGGGTCAGCGAGACCTGGATCGACCCCGACACGCCGGTGCCCCGCAGGTTGCTCGGCGCGGCGACGGCCACCGGCCGGACCGCGATCTGGCTGCGCACGTTGTGCTCGCCGTCGCTCCAGCTCAGCGAGCCGAACGCGTACTGGTTGAAGGCCGCGCTGGTCCGGGTGAAGGTCACCTGGAAGGTCGCCTTCTTGCCCTTCTGGATGGTCAGCCGGGTCGGGTTGACGCTCACGTTCACGCCGGCCGGCGCAGTGACGAACGCAACATACGTCGACTTCTTGCTCCCGACGTTGGTGACCGTACGGGTGATCGTCTGGGTGCCGGCCAGCGATCCGATCGCCAGGTTCGGCGTGTTCAGGTCGCTCGGGTCGATCCGGCCGAACGAGGCGCAGGTCGAGCCGGCCGGGTCGAGCTGACCGGCGCCGCAGAGGAACCGGACCCAGTCGTTGAACCCGCTGTCGTACACCAGTCCCGGGTTGGCAGCCGGGGTCGGGGTGACCTGCCCAGAGCCGTACCCGAACGGGTTGGCTGCGCCGCCAGTGTCGTTGGCGATCGGCTGGCCAGTGTTGTCCCGCACCGAGGCGGTGGTCAGCAGGGCGGACTTGATTGCCATCGGCGACCAGTTCGGGTGCGCCTGCGTGAGCAGGGCCCCGATACCGGCCACGTGCGGGCTGGACATCGACGTACCGGAGATGAAGTCGAAGTTCCGGCCGTTGCGCCCGGGCGGCGCGACCGCGGCGAGCACGTCCACGCCGGGCGCCATGATGTCCGGCTTGAGCAGGTCACCCTCACCGGCCAGCGCCGGGCCGCGCGAGGAGAACGAGGCCACGAACGGCGCCCGCGCGCCCTGGGCCAGCTGGCCCGCGGACAGCGACGCGGTCGGGCTCGCGGTGCCGGCGATGTAGGCCTTGATCGCCGCGCCCGCGACCTCGTTCACGTGCACGGTCGGCACGAAGTGGATGTCGGCGTTGAGCGAGTTCGGTGACGTGTTGGCGAGGATCATCCCGATGCCGCCGGCCTGCTGGACCGCCAGGCTCTTGTCGGTGCGGGCGTTCACCCCCCGGTCACAGAGCACGATCTTGCCGGTCACCTTGGCCGGGTCGAGCGTGCCGACGAAGCAGAGCCGGACCTCTTCGGGATCGGCACCGGCCAGCCCGGCCGCGGTCGACTGGATCAGCGGCGAGCTGGGCACCGCAGCGCCGAGGCCGGCCCCGGTGAAGGTCTGCCCGTTGCCGAGCGTGACCGAGGCATTGAAGACCCGGTCGTGGGTGCCAGCGGCGACGGTGGTGACCCACGGGTCGTTGTGCGCGACCGTGCTGGCGCCCGGACCGTCGTTGCCCGCGGACGTGGAGACGAACACGCCGGCGTCGGCGGCGAACAGGAACGCCACCTCGACCGGGTCGACCATGCTGGTCCGGCTGCCGGAGATGGAGAAGTTGATGACGTCGACGCCGTCGGCGGTCGCGTCCTCGATCGCCTGGACGATGTCGGGGGTGGTGCAGCCGGCCTCCTCGCCCCGGCCCCAGCAGACCTTGTAGATCGCGACGCGCGCGTTCGGCGCCATGCCGCTGGCGAAGCCGAGGCTGTTGCCGTCGACGACGGCGTCGACCCCGTTGTTGCCGGCGGCGGTGCTGGAGGTGTGCGAGCCGTGGCCGTCGGCGTCACGGGCCGAGATGTACTCGTACGGGAACTGCGCCTTGAGCTCGTCGGGTCCGCCCATGCCCTCGGTGTAGTAACGGGCGCCGATCACCTTGTTGCTGCAGTTCGCGGCGGTCCACTGCTCGCCGGTCTGGCAGATGCCGTGCCAGGGATGCAGCGTGCCCGGCTGCTCCAGCGGGGCGAAGGACGCGCTCTCCGGCCACAGGCCGGTGTCGAGCACGCCCACCACGACACCGGTGCCGGCGCCGCCGGGGCCGCCCAGCTGGCTCCACAGCCCGCCCGGCTGGCTCAGGCCGAGGAACGCGGGCGTGCTGGTGGTGTCCAGCTGCCGGATCTCGCTCTTCACGACCGCGCGCACGCCGGGAGTGCGGGCGAGTACGGCCGCCTGCGTCGACGTCATCGACGCGGCGAACCCGTTGAAGGTCAGCGTGTAGTCGTAGATCCGCTTGGCGCCGCGGACCTTGCCGAGCATCGTGTCGTGCTTCGACCGGAGGTAACCGCTGTAGCGGGACACGGCCGGGCTGCGCTCGTCGATCTTGGTGCCCGCGGCCGGCTTGGTGGCCGCATAGCCCGAGACGCCCCCCGTGTAGCTGGCCGCGGGCACGTCATTGAGCTGGACGATGTACGTCGTGGTGGGGGCGCCTGGGGCCGCGCCCGCGGGACCCGCGACGGCAAGGCCGCCCAGCGCGAGGCCCGAGATCCCCAACAGGGCGAGCACGCGGTGGCTGCGCCGCCCAAGGAGTCGGTGTGACACGGCTGTCCTCTCTCCGGTCTCCGTGCCCGTCGCGCCGCTGCGACGTGCAAGCCGTGCGCAGGCAATGGGCCCTCGCGCTCGGCCTCCGCGGCCGCTGCCGACGTGGCCTACCGCCGGTCGGGTGACCGGCCGTGCGCGCGAGTGCGCTACGTGCACTCGGCTATGGGTCGCATACCTAGCGGACGGATGGGGGTATGCGCCATAGACATGCGCAAAATTCTCTGAGATTGACCCGGTTGGACGCGGCCGAATGGCGGCGATTGCGACCGCCTCAGGCGGCCGGGTCCGGCGTGGGCGCGTCGGCCCTGGTACCCTGGCGTGTCGCGCCCGCGGCCCGATGCAGCGTGCGCCCCACATCCGACGACGTGACCCGAGGCTTTCGCGTGGCGAACATCAAGTCCCAGATCAAGCGCATCAAGACAAACGAGAAGGCGCGCCTGCACAACAAGTCGGTGAAGTCATCGCTGAAGACGGCGGTCCGCCGGTTCCGCGAGGCCGCCGATTCGGGCGAGCGCGACGCGGCCCTGACCGCGATGCGTGCGGCCTCCCGCGACCTGGACAAGGCCGTCTCGAAGGGCGTCATCCACGCGAACCAGGCAGCGAACAAGAAGTCGGCGATGGCGCAGCGGGCGAACAGCCTGTAGCGCGGAGGCCCGGTCGCGCGGAGGCCCGGTCGCGGAGGCCCGTCGCGCGGAGCCCAGTCGCGCGGAGGCCCAGTCGCGCGGAGGCCCAGTCGCGCGGGGCCCAGTGGCTCGCTCGCCGCGCTAGATCAGCCTCGATGTGCCCGGGCTGCGGCCAGGCCGCGGACGGCAGCCTCGAGCGCGTAGGACGGGTCCGCGGCGGCCCCCTTCACGTCGGCGTTGAGCGACGCGACCAGCTGCATCGCCTGGGCCAGCCCTGACTCGGTCCAGCCGCGGGCCTGCGCCTGCGCCCGCTTCACCTTCCACGGCGGCATGCCGAGCGTGTTCGCAAGCGCGTACGGATTGGTGCGTCCCGCCGACGCCACCTTGGCCACCGAGCGCACGCCGTCGGCGAACGCGTCGGCGACGAGCACGTGAGCGATCCCGACCCCGAGTGCCCAGCGCAGCGCCTCCAGCGCGCCACCGACGTCGCCGACCATGGCCCGGTCTGCCACGGCGAACCCGGTCACCTCCGCCCGACCGCGGTGGTACCTGGCGACGGCGGCGGCATCGACCCGCCCGCCAGTGTCGGCGACGAGTTGCTCGCACGTTGTTGCGAGCTCGCGTAGGTCGTTGCCGACCGCGTCGAGCAGGCCCGCGGCCGCGTCCGGTGTGATCGAACCGCCGGCCCGAACGACCTCGGCCCGGATGAACGCCAATCGGTCCTCCGCGCGGGCGATCTTCGGGCACTCGACGACCACCGCACCTGCGGCCCTCAGCGCCTCGACCAGTCGCTGGCTCTTCCCCCGCCCGACGCCGTGGTGTACCGCGACGAGGGCCACCTCGGGCGACGGTTCGGCGGCATATCCGACGAGGGCATCGACGAGCTCGGCCGCAGCCTCGTGCGTGCCGCGCAGGACGACCACCCGCCGGTCGCCGAACAGCGACGGGCTGAGCAGGTCGTACAGGTCACTCGGCGTCACCTGCGCCGCAGCCAGCTCCCGGATGTCGCACTCGGGGTCGCCGGCGCGTGCGGCGGCGACGACCTCGGCGACCGCGCGGGAGACGAGCAGGTCCTCGTCGCCGATCACGAGCCGGAGCGGGGCGTGCGGAAACTCGGTCACCGGGCCATCGTGGCACGGGCTCGCCGACCGTCGCCGCTCGCGCCGGGGTGAGCGCGGCGCCGTCACGGTGGCGGGGCACGACCGCGGGTGGCCACCGTGAGCCGGCCGGCGTCGTCGCAGACGGCGACGTCGCCATCCCGGTCGGTGCGGAACGTCCTCGCGCCGGTCCGGGCCAGGTGCGACAACACGCCCGCCGAGGGATGGCCGTAGTCGTTGCCCATGCCGACCGACACGACGGCGACGGAGGGATCAACGGCGGTGAGGAACGACGGGTCCTGGTACGCCGAACCATGATGCGGCACCTTCAGGACGTCGGCGCGAAGATCGGTCCCGGCCCGTTCGATCGCCTGCTGCGCCTCGACCTCCGCGTCGCCACCGAGCAGCAGCGAGTGGCCCCGAGCGCGCACCCGCAGTATGACCGAGGAGTTGTTCGGGTCCGACCGGGTGCCGCGGAACGCGACGCTCGGCGCGACCACCTCGATCGCGACACCGTCGACCCGCCGCAGCTCGCCCACCCGGGCCGGCAGCACCGGGAGCGCGCGAGCGCGCGCGGCCTGCTCGACCTGCCGCCAGGCCGGCGCCGGCTCGCGCAGGATGCCGACCTGGATCGCGCCGACCGCGCGGCCGCGAAGCACTCCGGCCAGCCCTCCGATGTGGTCGGCGTGCAGGTGGCTCAGGACGACCAGCGGCACTCGCGAGATCCTCAGCCGGCGCAGGCACCCGTCAACGGCGACCGGGTCGGGGCCGCTGTCGACGACGACGGCAGCTGCCGCGCCGGCCCGGACCACGAGCGCGTCCCCCTGCCCCACATCGCAGGCCACCGCGATCCAGCCGGGCGGCGGCCACCCGGGTCGGACGACCTGCATTGGCACGAAGGCCACCAGCGCGCCCGCGGCCGCGGCCAGGGCCAGGCGACGACCGGCGACCCGCACGAGAAGGGCCAGGACCACGATGGCCGCCGCGAGCGCCGCGCCGCCCAGGAGCCCTCCCGGCCAGCCGACCACCGCGCCGGGCATTCGGGCGGCGGACCGGCCGACCTCGATCAGCCACCGCGTCGGCAGGCCGGCGAGGAACGCGAGCACGCCTGCGAGCTCCGCGGACACCGGGGCCGCGAGCGCGGCCAGGACCCCGAGCACCGTTGCCGGTGGAACCGCCGGCATCGCCACCAGGTTCGCCGGGATCGCGACGAGGCCGACCTGGCCGCCGATCGCCACGACCACCGGCGCGGTTGCGGCCTGCGCCGCCACCGGGATCGCGATCGCCTCGGCGACGCCCGCCGGCACGCCGCGGCGCCGCAGTCGATCGGCCAGCGGCGGCGCGACGA
>JBKOXW010000176.1:0-20532 GCA_046744115.1 Actinomycetota bacterium
GACCGACCCCGGGCTAGCCGCCCCGCCGGCCGGGGCCGATGGCGGGGCGGCGGCGGGCCGTACGGTGCCCGTGCCGGCGGCGGCCGGCGGCGCGGAGGTGTCCGTGCTGGCGAAGCCGCCGGTGCGCAAGCTGGCCAAGGACCTCGGCGTCGACCTCCAGTCGCTCACCGGATCCGGGCCGAACGGCGTGATCACCCGCGCGGACGTGGAGGCCGCCGCGCAGCCGGCAGAGCAGGCACCCGTGGCGCCGGAGCGGCCAGCGGCGGTCTGGGACGCCACCCGCGAGCAGCGCATCCCGATCAAGGGGGTACGCAAGCACACCGCCGCCGCGATGGTGGCGAGCGCGTTCACCGCCCCGCACGTCACCGAGTTCATCACGATCGACATGACCCCGACGATCGAGCTGCGCGACCGGGTTGCGGCTATCCCCGACTTCGCCGGGATCAAGGTCAGCCCGCTGCTGTTCGTGGCAAGGGCCATGCTGCTCGCCGTACGCCGGCATCCGCTGGTCAACTCGTCGTGGGACGAGGAGGCGCAGGAGATTGTCGTCAAGGAGTACGTCAACCTGGGGATCGCCGCGGCGACCTCGCGCGGCCTGATCGTGCCGAACATCAAGGACGCCGGCCGGCTCTCGTTGCGTGAGCTCGCGGTCGCGCTCGGCGAGCTCACCGAGACCGCCCGGGCCGGCAAGACCACGCCCTCGGACATGTCCAGCGGCACGATCACGATCACGAACGTCGGGGTGTTCGGGGTGGACACCGGCACCCCGATCCTGAACCCGGGGGAGTCGGCGATCCTCGCGTTCGGAGCGGTGCGGCCGGCGCCCTGGGTGGTCGACGGCGAGCTGGCCGTCCGGCAGGTCACGCAGCTCGCGCTATCCTTCGACCACCGCGTCATCGACGGCCAGCTGGGCTCGGAGTTCCTCGCCGACGTGGCCGCGATCTTGTCTGATCCCACCAGGGCGCTGGCCTGGGGCTGACGCGAGGCGACAGCGAGTGAGCATCGCAGCGGCCGTCAGGCCGCGAGGAGCGGAGCGAGCGCGGAGCCGAGCCATGGGCAGAATGTGAGCAAAATCACGGTCAGTGTCTGAACTATTTCTCGCCTCCTCGGCGTCATAGTCCGCGTACACGAGGAGATGAGGACAGTGCGCAGCATGACCCATTGGTGGCGTCACCGGCACGAGAGTGCTCGGCGTCAGAGGGTCTTCGACCCGGCGCTCGACCGGCCCACCACGCAGACCGCCGAGGCGGAGTACCGCGCGATGTCGGCGGCCCAATACAACCGCTAACCCAACGAACGAATCGGACCCGGCAGACCTCCCGCCTGCCGGGTCCGTGCTCGTCCAGGGCTCGTGAGGGAGGCTGTTCGCATGACCGCAGTGCGTCGCGCGCGCATCCGCGCACCCGAACTGGTCGGCGCCGGCGGCTGGCTGAACACCGGCGGTCGCGCGCTGTCCCTGGCCGGCCTGCGGGGCAAGATCGTACTACTCGACTTCTGGACCTTCTGCTGCGTGAACTGCCTGCACGTCCTCGACGAGCTACGCCCGCTGGAGCAGGAGCACGCCGACGTCCTGGTCGTCATCGGCGTGCACTCGCCCAAGTTCGCGCACGAGGCGGACCACGCCGCGCTGGCCGCGGCGGTCGAGCGGTACGAGGTCCGGCACCCGGTGCTGGACGACCCGGCGCTGCACACCTGGCAGCAGTACGCGGTGCGGGCCTGGCCGACGCTCGTCGTCGTCGACCCGGAGGGCTACATGGTCTTGGTCGCCGCCGGGGAGGGCCACGCGGAGAGCCTGCGCCGGCTGATCGCCGAGCTCGTCGCCGAGCACGAGGCGAGGGGCACCCTGCACCGCGGCTCCGGTCCGTACGTCCCGCCGCCACCGCCGGCCACCGCGCTCCGCTTCCCGGGCAAGGTCGTCGCCTTGCCGGGCACGCTGCTCGTGTCCGATTCGGCCAACCACTCGCTGGTGGAGCTGGCCGCCGACGGCGAGACGGTGCTCCGCCGGATCGGCAGCGGCCGGCGTGGCCGCCGGGACGGCGCCGCGGGCGAAGCCGAGTTCGCCGAGCCGCAGGGGCTCGCGGTGCTGCCCGCCGATGTCGCCGCCGCGGTCGGGTACGACGTCGTTGTCGCCGACACCGCCAACCACCTGCTCCGCGGGGTGCGGCTGGCCGACGGCCGGGTCCGCACGGTAGCCGACCTGCCTCGCGCGCTGGCCGGTGTCGAGGTGGTCACCGGCCCGATCCCGGACGTGCCGTCGCCGTGGGACGTCGCCTGGTGGGACGGGAGGATCGCGGTCGCTGCCGCCGGCGTGCACATGCTGCTCTCGTTCGACCCGCGGACCGGTGCGGTCGAGCCGCTGGCCGGCACCACGGTCGAGGGACTGCGGGACGGCCCGGCGCTGGACGGCTGGCTGGCGCAGCCGAGCGGCCTGGCCGCCGATGGCCGGCGGCTGTGGATCGCGGACGCGGAGACCTCCGCGCTGCGCTGGCTGGAGGACGGGCGGCTGCACACGGCCGTGGGCGAGGGCCTGTTCGACTTCGGCCACGTCGACGGGCCCGCGAAGCAGGCCCGGTTCCAGCACCCGCTGGGTGTCGCGGTGCTCGGCGACGGCTCGGTCGCGGTGCTCGACACGTACAACGACGCCGTCCGCCGGTACGACCCGGCGACCCGCACGGTCTCGACGCTCGCCATGGGGGTGGCCGAGCCGTCCGGCGCGGTCGTCGTGGACGGCGACCTGGTGGTGGTCGAGTCGGCCGCGCACCGGCTCTCCCGCCCGGTCGCGCCGGGGGCGATGCGGGAGGTGCGTGACGCGCCGCGGCAGACGCGGCGCCCACCGGCCGACCTCGCCGCCGGCCCGGTCGTGCTCGATGTCGTGTTCACCCCGGCGCCCGGCCAGAAGCTGGACGAGCGGTTCGGGCCGTCGACCCGGCTCCAGGTCAGCGCCTCACCGCCGGAGCTTCTGGTCTCCGGCGCGGGCGAGTCGGTGGAGCTGAGTCGCCGGCTGGTCGTCTCGGACGCGGTTGGCGGGGGCGTGTTGCACGTGACCGCGCAGGCCGCGAGCTGCGACGCCGAGGCCGAGCACCCGGCGTGCCATGTCGCGCGGCAGGACTGGGGCGTCCCGATCCGCGTCGCACCGAACGGCCCGGCACGGCTCGGCCTCGTCCTGCAGGGCCTCGACGAGGCGGGCGCACTTCGCGCCGAGTGGTGACGTCCTCCGCCCGGTGATGACCTACTGCTCGCCACTGGGCCGAGTAATCCATCACTCGCGCGGCCGACGCTAGTCCACCAGCCGGCGGCGCAGCCGCCGTACGTCCTCGTCGCCGAAGCCGGCCTTCTCCAGCCAGGCGACCGGCCCGCCGTACCGCTCGTCGAGGATCTCCAGGAACCGCTCCATCGTCCGGGCCCGCGGGCGATGGGCGTCGGGTGGGCGCTCGTCCAGGTCCTCGGCGTACGTCGGGCTGGCCCGCAGCCGGGCCAGGATCGCGTCCAGCACGTCGCCGGTGGCGACGTAGTCGGCGACGATCGCCTCGCGGGTGACGCCGGCGGCCGCGAGCGCGAGCGCGACCACGACGCCGGTGCGGTCCTTACCGGCGGCGCAGTGCACGACGACCGCGCCGTCGGGCGCCGCCAGCGCCTGCAGCGCCGCGACCACGCTGTCCGGCCGGTCCCGCAGGTAGCCGAGGTAGAAGCCGATCGACGGGTTGGCCGCGTCCTCCGCAACGGCCCGCGACACCCGGTCCTCATCGCTCTGCCAGGGCAGCAGCACGTCCGCGTCGACGTCGGTCATCCGCCCGCCCTCGGGGAAGAGCGAGCAGTGCCGGTGCACCACGGCGGGCTCTTCGGCGAGCGGCCCGGGTCCCTCCAGGCTCACCTCGACCGAGGTCCGCAGGTCGACCACGGTGCGCAGGCCGATGTCGTCGACCAGCCGGCGCACGTCGGTCGGCGTCAACCCCTGGAGGTTGTCCGCCCGCAGCGCCCGCCCGTGCTGCGTCAGCCGCCCATCGTCGGTGGGCAGCCCGCCGAGATCCCGCACGTTCACCGCGCCCTCGAGGCGCACCCACCGCTCGTCGCCGTCCATCACCCCGACCCTACGTCGCCCCGGTGACCAGCCGTGGACCGTGGCGTGACGGCGGGGCGTGGGCGTGCAAGGGTGCGGGCATGCGGAAGTACGTGATCATGGGGGTGCAGGGCAGCGGCAAGGGCACGCAGGCCAAGCTGCTCTGTGACGACCTGGATCTGGTGCACATCAGCGTCGGGGACATCTTCCGGTGGAACGTGCAGCAGCACACGAAGCTCGGCGCGCAGGTCAGGCGGATCGTGGCGAGCGGGGAGCTGGTCGGCGACGACCTGGTCGAATCGGTGGTGCGGAGGCGGCTGGACGAGCACGACTGGAACTACGGGTTCGTGGTCGACGGGTTCCCGCGCAACGCTCGGCAGGCCGAGTTCTTCCTGGAGAGCTACGACATCGACGGCGTCGTCCATCTCGACCTGCCCGACAGCGAGGTGCGGCGGCGGGTGCTCGCCCGACGGCTGTGCTCGCGCTGCGGGCTGGACTACAACCTGATCGCGCACCGGCCCCAGGAACCCGACAGGTGCGATGTGTGCGGCGGCGAGCTGGTCGCCCGCACCGACGACACCGAGGAGGCGCTGGAGGTCCGGCTGCGCGACTACCACGACAAGACGCGGCCCGTGCTGGAGATCTTCAAGCGCAAGGAGTTCGTGGTGACGGTAGACGCCACCCGCCCGGCGCTCGACATCCAGGCCGAGATCCGGGAGCGGTTGAAGCTGCCGCAGCTGTCCGGGTCGGTACGGGCCCCGGCCAGCGGCTGACGCTGCGAGGGATGCGCTCGGGGCGGCCCGGCGGGCACCATGAGCGGGACAGGGTGCTCCCGACCGGCGTCGTGAGGCGGTGGCATGGGCATGTACGACTTCGACCTGCTGGTGATCGGATCCGGTCCCGGCGGGCAGAAGGCCGCGATCGCCGGGGCCAAGCTCGGCCGCCGGGTCGGCATCGTGGAACGCAAGAACATGGTCGGCGGCGTGTGCATCAACACCGGCACGATCCCGTCCAAGACCCTCCGCGAGGCCGTGCTGTACGTCACCGGGCTGTCCCAGCGCGAGTTCTACGGCCAGAGCTACCGGCTTAAGGACGAGGTCACCGTCGGCGACCTGACGTCGCGCACCCAGCATGTGATCGGACGGGAGATCGACGTCATCCGGGCTCAGCTCGCCCGCAACCACGTGCGCATGCTGACCGGCACGGCGCGGTTCGCCGATCCACACACGCTCGTCGTGTCCTCCGAGGACGGCAGCGAGCGGAAGGTCAGCGCGGAGAAGATCGTCATCGCCGTCGGTACCCGACCGGCGCGACCGTCGACAGTGGACTTCGACGGGCGAACTGTGGTCGACAGCGACCAGATCCTGGGCATGGAGCGGCTGCCGGCGTCGATGGTCGTGGTCGGGGCCGGGGTGATCGGCATCGAGTACGCGTCCATGTTCGCCGCGCTCGGCACGAAGGTCACCGTGGTGGAGCGGCGGGAACGGATGCTCGACTTCTGCGACCTGGAGATCATCGAGGCGCTCAAGTACCAGCTGCGCGACCTGGCGGTCACGTTCCGGTTCCGCGAGTCGGTGGTGCGCGTCGAGCGCCACGACTCGGCCGGGCATGCCGGCACGTTGACGATCCTGGAGAGCGGCAAGCGCATCCCCGCCGACACGGTGATGTACTCCGCCGGCCGGCAGGGCGTGACCGACATCCTGGAACTGGACAAGGCCGGCCTGGAGGCCGACGACCGGGGCCGGATCCCGGTCGACCCGTGGTACCGCACCAAGGTCGACCACATCTACGCCGTCGGCGACGTGATCGGCTTCCCGGCCCTCGCCGCGACCTCGATGGAGCAGGGTCGCCGGGCCGCATACCACGCGTGCGACGAGCCGGTGCCGACCGAGACCCATGACCTGCAGCCGATCGGCATCTACACGATCCCGGAGATCTCCTACGTCGGCCGCACCGAGGACGAGCTGACCGAGGCCTCGGTGCCGTTCGAGGTCGGCGTGTCCCGATACCGCGAGCTGGCCCGCGGGCAGATCCTCGGTGACTCGTACGGCATGCTCAAGCTGCTGGTGCACGCGGAGAGCCGGCAGCTGCTCGGCGTGCATGTGTTCGGCACGAACGCCACCGAGCTTGTCCACATCGGACAGACCCTGATGGGCTGCGGTGGCACGGTAAACTATCTTGTCGACGCCGTGTTCAACTACCCGACCCTCGCCGAGTCGTACAAGGTGGCCGCGCTGGACGCGATGAACAAGATGCGCGCCGTCGCCCGGATGGCGGACTGACGCCCGGTGCACACTGCGCCGGCGGGCGACCCGCGGATGCGCGTCGTCCCGTCCACCGATCCGATGGCCGACCTTGCCCGGCTGCGTCGTCCCGCCGGGCCCTGGCTGCACCTGCTGGAGGGCGCCCCGTCGGACGCCCGCCAGCTGGGCTGGATGCTGGGCCAGGACGGCGTCGTGGTACGCCTGCTGCGCGGGCACTGCACCCGCAGCCGGTATGGGCTCTTCGACGAGGTGGGCGCCGCGCTGCAGCTGCCCGGCGACCCGGTGGAGGACTGGCCGTCGCTGGCCTCGCTGCTGACCGACATGACGTGGCTGCCCGGGCGGGGGCACGCGCTGGTGGTGACGCGGGCGGCGCTGCTCCTCGCCGCCGCGCCGCTGGCCGAGCTGGGTGGCCTCGTGACGGCGGTACGGGAGGTCGCGCGCGGCCGGGCCGAGGAAGGCGGCGACCCGGTGCCGTTCCACGTCGTGCTGCAGGACGACGCCGTCGGCCTGGCGGTGCTGGGGGAGCGGCTGGATGCGGTGCGGGCGAAGTACGACTCGCTCGCCGCGTGGGACGCCGAGGAACCGGTCGCTCCGGGCACGGCCGGCGGTCGGCTCGCGTATCACCGCGACAATCCACGACCGGACGATGTGGACAGCGCGGTGGTGTCGGCACTGTCCGGCATGGACGGTCTGGTCCAGGTACGGCGGGCGTGGCAGGAGTTCCGCGGACCGGCGCAGGACCCGGTACGGGTCTACGCGCCGGTGATCATCGCCGGCGCCCCGGACGAGCTCGCGGCGGCCGTCGCCGCCGCGGCCGCGGCCCATGGCCAATGCTGCCTGGTCGTGCCCGTGCCGGCCGACGAGACGGTCCGCGACCCCGCCCAGACCGCACTGGCCGACGGGAGCGTGGAGCTGTGGCCGGCGCACCCGCCCATGCCCGCTTCGCATGGGGACGGCGCGGACGAGCCAGCGGCCGCAGATGTCGCGGCCGGCGTCACGCCGGAGCCCCAGCGCCGGGCCGCGCCGGATGGCGCGATGCACGAGGCGGCCACCCAGCGCAGCGGCGCCGAACCGTGGCCGGTGCACGCCGCTGACGCCGCGCCTGCCCGTGCTGCCGGAGTCGGAGGAGAGCCGCTGCGGGCAGGTGCCGCGCGGGCGGCCGAGACGGCCGCGCACGCCGGTGGTGCGGGGATCGGTGGCGAGACTCGTCGCGCCGGCGCTGATCCTTGGGCGGCTGGTGCCGGGACGGCGCGAGCCGATGTCGGCGATGCGGAGGTCGGTGGCGAGGCTCGACGGCCCGGCGCCGAACCGTGGGCGGCTGGTGCCGGGACGGCGCGGACCGACGTCAGTGGCACGGAGGCCGGGCCTGCGGCGGTTGCCGAGCGGGCGGCGCAGCCCGGGGAGGCGGGAAGCGCCGAGTCGGCGGCGGATCAGCCGGCGCATGGCGGTGCGGCCACCGCACGCCGTACGTCCGCGCTGCCGGCGGACGCGCAGTTCGACCGCGGTGCGCCACCGGGGGAGGCGCTCGCGGCGCGGCTCATCGGCTGGGCGACCGACCGGCCGGGCGTCATCGGCGTGGTCTCCGCACGCTCGACGATCGAGGCGGAGCCGGTGCTCGTCGTCGGGGTGGTGGTCGAGGGCGACGTCGATCCCGAGCCGGTTCAGGACGAGGCCCGCGCCATGCTCGCCGGCGTGGACGAGCCGTGCGTGGTCGAGGCGTTCGCGCCGGCGCGCGGGATCGTGCCCGCGCAGTTGCGGCTCTACCGCAGCTCGCACCGGCTCTGGTCACGGAAGGTCGAGCGTGCCTCGACCGCGGTCCCGCGGCTGGACACCGGGTACCGCCCGATGAGCACGGAGGTCGATCAGGTACTGCAGACCGGCGACCCGCTGACCGACGAGGAGGTCGGCGGGGTCACGATCGTCGCCCTCGACCTGAACGCGGCCGTGGAGCAGGGCCCTGCGGGTCCGGACGCGCGGGACGCCGTCGTCGCCGAGTGGGCGCAGGGCCACGGGCACGCCCTCGCCATCCTGCGCGCGGTGTCGTCTGGCGTCGGCACCACCGCCTTCCCCGTCTACACCGTTGTCGCCGCCGGGGCGGACCGTGCCGCGATGCGACGCGAGCTGGCCGGCGTCCTCGGCGCAACTGGCACCACCCGCGCCGCGATCGAGGTGTTCAGCCCGTACGAGCCGATCGACGTCTTCCACGTGCAGCTGTACGGAGCGTCGCTCCCGCTGTGGCGGGCCGAGCCCGTCCAGCCGCAGCCAGCGCAGCCCGAGCCAGCCCAGCCCGAGCGAGCCCAGGCCGAGCCAGCCCAGGCCGAGCCGACACAGCCCTAGAAGGCCGTCTCCGGCACATCCATCAGCGCGTTGTCGACACGTTCGGCGACAGAACGCCGCGCGGACAACTCCGGCAGCACGGTCGTGGCGAAGAAGCGCGCCGCCGCCACCTTGCCCTCGTAGAAGGCCCGATCCCGGGCATCGGCACGGCCGCCGTCCAGCGCGGCGACGGCGACCGTCGCCTGGCGCAGCAGCAGCCAGCCCACCACCAGGTCACCGAGGGACATGAGCAGGCGGGTCGTGTTCTGCCCGACCTTGTAGAGGCTCCGGGGATCCTCCTGGGCCGACGTGAGGAACCCGACCATCGCGCCGACCATGGCCTGCACGTCGGCGAGCGCCCGGCGCAGCAGCCCGCGCTCCTCCTTGAGCCGGCCGTTCCCGTCCTCACTGTCCACGAAGGACTGAATCTCGCCGAGCAGCGCGGTGAGCGCCACGCCCTTGTCCCGGACGATCTTGCGGAAGAACAGGTCCGCACCCTGGATCGACGTCGTGCCCTCGTACAGGGTGTCGATCTTGGCGTCCCGGATGTACTGCTCGATCGGGTAATCCTGCAGGTAGCCGGAGCCGCCGAGGGTCTGCAGCGACAGCGCGAGCAGCTCGTATGACCGCTCCGAGCCGACGCCCTTGACGATCGGCAGCAGCAGGTCATTCAGCCGCTCGGCCTCCTCGTCTCGCTCGCCCCGGTGCGCGGCCTCCAGCGCGTTGTCCTGCTGCCAAGCCGTGTACATGACCAGCGCACGCATGCCCTCGACGTACGCCTTCTGCAGCATGAGCATCCGCCGCACGTCCGGGTGGTGGGTGATCGTCACCCGCGGCGCCGTCCGGTCCGTCGCCTGCGTCAGGTCCGGGCCCTGCACCCGGCTCTTCGCGTAGTCGAGCGCGGTGAGGTAGCCGGTCGACAGGGTGGCGATCGCCTTCGTGCCGACCATCATCCGGGCGTACTCGATGATCTTGAACATCTGGGCGATGCCGTCGTGCACGTCGCCCACCAGCCAGCCGACCGCGGGCTCCCGCTCGCCGAACGTCAGCTCGCAGGTCGCGGAGACCTTCAAGCCCATCTTGTGCTCGACGTTGGTGACGTAGACGCCGTTGCGCTCGCCCAGCTCGCCGGTCTCGAGGTCGAACAGGTACTTCGGCACCACGAACAGGGACAGGCCCTTCGTGCCCGGGCCGTGGCCCTCCGGCCGGGCCAGGACGATGTGCACGATGTTCTCGCTCAGGTCGTGGTCACCCGAGGTGATGAACCGCTTCACGCCCTCGATGTGCCAGCTGCCGTCCGGCTGCGCGATCGCCTTCGCTCGGCCGGCGCCGACGTCCGACCCCGCGTCCGGCTCGGTGAGCACCATCGTCGCGCCCCACCGGCGCTCGATCATGTGTGTGACCATCTGCTGCTGCGCAGCGTTGCCGAGCCGGTAGATCGTGGTCGCGAAGCTCGGGCCCGCCGCGTACATGAACGCCGCCGGGTTCGCGCCGAGCACCAGCTCCGAGATCGCCCACCAGAGCATGCGCGGGACGGTGGTGCCGCCGAGCTCGACCGGGATGTCCAGCCGGTACCACTCGGCATCGATCAACGCCCGGTACGACCGCTTGAAGGGCTCGGGCAGGGTCACCGAGTGGCTGGCCGGGTCGAACGTCGGCGGGTTGCGGTCGCCGTCGACGAACGAGTCCGCCAGCGGGCCGCTGGCCAGCCGCTCGACCTCGGTCACGATCCCCCGCGCGGTCTCGACGTCGATGTCGGGGAACGGACCCTGGCCGAGCCGGCGGTCCAGGCCGAACACCTCGAACAGGTTGAACTCGATGTCGCGCAGGTTGCTCTTGTAGTGACCCATCGCGCTGCTCTCTCTCCGGTGTTCGCGGAGCGGAGGATCGTTCCTACTCGCCGGTAACAACCACGGTATTACCCGTCGGTAACCGTGGCAAGCCCACACGTCGGGAGTCGGGACGATGGGGCAACGAGGCTGGCTCAGCCGACCGCCTCGTAGTAGCGGGCGAGCACCAGCCGGACGACCGCGTCGTGCACTCCCAGCGGCGCGCTGACCAGGTCGGCGCCGGCCGCGGCCAGCCGGTCGGCGAAGAACCCGGGCGCGAGCAGGTACGAGGCGATCGCGACCCGGTCCGCGCCGGCGTGTCGCCCATCACGCACCGCCTCGCCGACCTCGGGCCGGGCGGCCGAGGCGTAGGCCGCGACCACCGGCCCGCCGGTGCGGTCGGCCAGCATCCCGGCCTGGACGTCGACCGTCGCCGTCGCCCCCGGGTCGCTGGACCCGGCCGCGCCGAGGACCACCGCCTCGCCGGGTCGCCAGCCCGCCTCGCGCAGCCGGTCCAGCAGCGCCTCGGCCAGCAGCGGGTCGGGGCCGAGCACCCGGGCGAGCCGCGCGTCCGGCCGGACCGCCCGCACCGCTCGGGGGAGGTCGACCTTGTCGTGGTAGCCGGACGCGAGCAGCAGCGGCAGCACGACCACCGGGCCGGTCATCGCGGCGAGCGCCGTTTCGATCGACGGCGGCACGATCTCCACGTACGCCACCGACACGGTCAGCGCGGGCCGCCGTCGGCGTACCGCCTCGACGAGCGCCTCGATGGTGGCAACGCCGGCCGGCTCCCGGGTGCCGTGCGCCACGGCGAGCAACGCGCTCCGCACCCCGACCATGATCTCGAACGGTACGCGACGCGGGTACGCGGTGCCGGCACGCCGTCACCGGTCGGCGCGGTCGACGCAGCTGTCCGCCTGGTGCTCGGGCTCGAACGCGAGCCGGTACCCGCGCTTGACCACCGTCTGCACCAGCCGCGGCGAGCCGAGCGCCCCGCGCAGCCGGGTCACCGCCATCTCCACGGCGTGCTCGTCGGCCGCCTCGCTGCCCGGCAGGGCCTGCAACAGCTCGGCCCGTGAGAGCACCCGGCCCGGTTGCCGGGCAAGCGCGCGCAGCACACCCATCGGCACCGGCGGCAGCGGCCGCAGCTCGGCGTCGAGCAGGACGGCGTGCCCGCGCACCTCGAGATCGTGCCCGGCGACCCGGAGCGCCCGCGACCGGGCCGGCAGCGCCGCGACCAGGGCTCGCACCAGGCTGCCGAGGCGCGACCGGTCCGGCTGGACGGTGCGCACGCCGAGCCGCTCCAGCGGGCCGGCCGTGACCGGCCCGACGCAGGCCGGCAGCACGTCGGTGCGGAAGGCGTCGAGGACCGCTGCCTCCAGGCCGCCGTCCGCGGCGATCCGGAGCAGGCTGGCCACCGCCGGGGCGCTGGTGAACGCGACCGCGTCCACCTGCCGTGCGACGACCTGCTCGGCCAGCCGGCGCAGCGGGGCGACGTCCTCCGGTAGTACCCAGCGGTACACCGGCACCTCGACGACCTCGGCCTCGGCCGCGTGCAGCGCCTGCACGAAGTCGGGCAGCGGCTCGCCATGCAGCTGCACGGCGATGCGCCGGCCGGCGAGGTCGTGCTCGAGCAGGTGCTCGAGCACCTCGCTGACCGACTCCGAGGCCGGAGACCAGGTCTCGACCAGGCCGGCGGCTCGGATCGCGCCGCGGGCCTTGGGGCCACGGGCGAGCAGCCGAGCCGTGGCGAGGTGAGCGAGCAGCCGGTCGCCCAGCCCCCACCCGTCTGCCGCCTCCATCCAGCCGCGGAAGCCGATGCCGGTGGTTGCGACCACATCGTCGAGCCGACCGGCGAGACAGCGTTCGGTGGCGCGCCGCAGCTCGGTGTCGTCGGCGAGTTGCACGATCCGGATCGCCGGCGCGAGCACGACCCGGCCGCCCCGGCGCTCCAGCAGGGTGGCCAGCTCGTCCCGGCGCCGGGCCGCGGTGACCGCGATCGTGTAGCCGGCCAGCGGCGTCGGGTTCTCGGCCGGGCCGGTCGCGCTGGCGGAGTTCGTGACCGCTGGCTTCGTCATGGCTGGGTCGTCATGTCAGGGCGACCTCGACCCAGTCACCGGCGACCCGCACGGGGTGGCTCGGCACCGTGACGGTGGCGTCGTCCAGGCAGCGGCCGCTGGTCAGGTCGTACAGGTGTTTGTAGAGCGGAGACGCGACGGTGGGAGTCTCGCCACGGCTGCCGACGATGCCTCGGGAGAGCACGTACGCCCCGCCGAGCGGGTCGTAGTTGGACAGCGCGTAGACGCTCCCGTCATGGGTCCGGAACACCGCCATCTGCCGGCCGTCGACCAGCGCGGCGACCCCGCGTTCGGCCAGCAGGTCGTCGTACCGGCACACCGGGTGCCAGCGGGTCCGGGCCGGCGCGGTCACCGCCGCACCTCCAGCGCCGCTCCGGCGAGCGGCACCGGACCGGCCGGCCGGATCTGCCCGCGTTCGGGCAGGAACTGGATGCTCGGATCCGGCGTGTCCGGCGCGTTGACGAACGAGACGAACCGGCGCAGCCGGGCCGGGTCGTCCAGCACGTCCCGCCACTCGTCCGAGTAGGACGAGACGTGCCGCGCCATGGCCGCGTCCAGCTCCGCGCAGATGCCGAGCTCGTCGTCGACGATCACCCGGCGCAGGTAGTCCAGACCGCCCTCGAGCGAGCTGATCCAGCCGGCGGTGCGCTGCAGCCGGTCGGCGGTGCGGACGTAGAAGATGAGAAACCGGTCCACGTATCGGACCAGCGTCGCGGTGTCCAGATCCTGGGCGAACAGCTCGGCGTGCCGGGGGCGGAAGCCGCCGTTGCCGCCGAGGTAGAGGTTCCAGCCGGTCTCGGTGGCGATGATGCCGAAGTCCTTGCCCCGCGCCTCGGCGCACTCCCGAGCGCAGCCGGAGACCCCGGCCTTCACCTTGTGTGGCGCGCGCAGGCCCCGGTAGCGCAGCTCCAGGGCGATGGCCAGGGCGACCGAGTCCTGCACGCCGTAGCGGCACCAGGTCTGCCCGACGCACGACTTGACGGTGCGCAGCGCCTTGCCGTACGCGTGGCCGGACTCGAAGCCGGCGTCCACCAGCCGGCGCCAGATCGCGGGCAGCTGCTCGACCCGGGCGCCGAACATGTCGATGCGCTGCCCGCCGGTGATCTTTGTGTACAACCCGAAATCGCGGGCGACCTCGCCGATCACGATCAGCTTGTCCGGGGTGATCTCGCCGCCGGGGATCCGCGGCACTACCGAGTAGGAGCCGTCGCGCTGCAGGTTCGCGAGAAAGTGGTCGTTCGTGTCCTGCAGCGCGGCCTGCTCGCCGTCGAGAATGTGGCCGGTGCCGAGGCTGGCCAGCATCGAGGCGACGGTCGGCTTGCAGATGTCACAGCCGCGGCCGCGGCCGTGCCGGCCCACCAGCTCGGAGAACGTCCGGATCCCGGTCCCGCGCACGATGTCGAACAGCTCCACCCGCCCGACGTCGAAGTGCTCGCACAGCGCCCGGCTCTGCTCCACTCCGGACTCGGCGAGCAGCGTCTTCAGCAGCGGCACGCAGCTGCCGCATCCGGTCCCAGCCTTGGTGCACGCCTTCACGCCGGCCACATCGGACAGTCCACCGTCGACGATCGCCTCGCAGATAGTCGTCTTGATGACTCCGTGGCAGGTGCAGATCTGGGCGTCGCCGGGCAGCTCGCCGGCCATCCCGGGGCTGGCGGTCGCGCCGCCCGCCGGGAGCAGCAGCCGCTCGGGCGAGGCCGGCAGCGGCCGGCCCACCAGGGGCCGCAGCGCCGGGTACGACGACGCGTCGCCGACCAGGACCCCGCCGAGCAGCGTCGTGGCGTCGTCGGTGACGACCAGCTTCTTGTAGACGCCGGCGACCGGGTCGGCGTACACGAGGTCGAGCGCGCCCGGCGTCGCCCCGTGCGCGTCGCCGAAGCTGGCCACCGCGACGCCCAGCAGCTTGAGGGTGGTGGACGTGTCCGCGGTGGTGAACGTCGCGGGGCCGTCGAGCAGCCGGTCGGCCACCGCCTCGGCCATCGCGTACCCGGGCCCGACGAGGCCGTACACCCGCCCGCTGGCGAGCGCGCACTCGCCGATCGCGTACACGGCCGGATCCTCGGTCAAGCAGCCCTCGTCGACCACGATCCCGCCGCGCTCGCCGACCGGCAGCCCGCACGCGCGGGCCAGGTCGTCGCGCGGCCGCACGCCGGCGGAGAACACGACGAGGCCGACGTCGATCGGGTCGGACTCGGCCAGCACCAGCCGGCCCGCGCGGCCGCCGGGGCCGGGCTCGATCCGCTGCAGCCTCGCGTCCAGGTGCAGCGCGACGTCGAGCGCGGCGACATGCCGGCGCAGCGCCTCGCCGCCGCCGGCGTCCACCTGCTGCGGCATGAGCCTCGGCGCCATCTCCACCACGTGGGTGCGCAGCCCGAGCGCGCGCAGCGCGTTCGCTGCCTCGAGGCCGAGCAGGCCGCCGCCAATCACCGCGCCGGCCGCGGCGCCGCTCGCGGCCGCCCGGATCGCGTCCAGGTCCTCGATCGTCCGGTAGACGAAGCAACCCGGCAGGTCCGCGCCCGGCACCGGCGGGACGAACGGCCGCGAGCCGGTGGCCAGCACGAGCGCGTCGTACCCGACACTCCGCCCGGCGGCGGTGCGGACGCTGCGCGCCGCCCGGTCCACCGCGACCACCGGATCGCCCACGTGCAGGGTGACGAGCGGGTCGTCATACCCTTCACCGTCAACAAGGGACAGCTCGGCTGCGGTCGTACCGCCGACGTACGCGGAGAGCGCGACCCGGTCGTAGGCCGGCCGCGGCTCCTCGGCCAGCACGACGATCCGCCAGCGTCCCTCGGTGTCGCGGGCGCGCACCGCCTCGACCAGCCGGTGCCCGACCATGCCGTGGCCGACGACGACGAGCGTCCGCCTCTGCCCTCTCATGCCGGCACCTGCACCTCCTTTGGGTCTGACGGGGCTGGTCCGGAACGGTCATGCCCGGCGAGGATGCCGGCGACCGTGTCGGTGCAGCCGCCACAGCCGGTGGTGGCCCGGGTGGCGCGGGCGACGTCGCCGAGCGTGCGCGCCCCGGCCAGCCAGCAGGCTGTGATCGCGCCCGCCGTCACGCCGTTGCAGTGGCAGACCGTGTCGGTGTCCGCCGCGCTGTCGCCGCGCTGGCCCGGGCCCGGCGGCCGATCGAGGAGCAGGGCAAGCCGGTCGGCCGGCACCGGGGTGCCGCGGTCGAAGAGCTGGGTCACGGTGCCCACGGTCGGCGCATCGCCGAGCAGGATCGCCCCGACCAAGCGGTCGCCCCGGAGGACCAGCTTCTTGTACGTGCCGCGGGCCGGATCGAGGAACTGCACGACCTCGGTGTCGTGGCCGTCCTCGCCGTCGTCGCTGTCGTCGAGATGCGCCTCACCCATCGCGGCCAGCTCGACGCCGGTCGCCTTGAGGCGGGTCACCAGCCGCGACCCGGCGTACCGGGCGGCCGGTGCAGCACCGGTCACCCGGTCGGCCACCACGTCGGCCTGCTCCCAGGCCGGAGCCACCAGGCCGTACACCTGGCCGGCGTGCTGAGCGCACTCGCCGACCGCGTACACCCGATCGTCGGTGACCGAGCGGAGGGTGTCGTCGACGACGATTCCCCGGTCCACCCGCAGGCCGGCGGCCGCCGCCAGGGACGTCTCCGGCTCGACCCCGCACGCGATGACCAGCAGGTCGGCAGGGACGACGGCACCGTCGGCCAGCATGACGCCGCGCACCCGCTCGCCGCCGGTCACCGCGGTCGCCCGCGCCCGCAGCCGGGTACGCACGCCGAGTCCGGCGAGCGTGCGCCGAAGCACCCGGCCGGCCGCGCGGTCGAGCTGCCGGTCCATCAGGTGGCCCGCGGCGTGCAGCACTTCGACGGCCAGTCCGCGTCCGGCCAGGCCACGTGCGGCCTCCAGGCCGAGCAGCCCGCCGCCGAGCACCACGGCCCGCCGGGCCGATTCCGCCGTCGCGGCCAGCCGCTGGCAGTCGTCCAGCGTCCGGAAGACGGCCGCGCCGGGCAGCAGCCCGTCCGGCGTGGACAGCCCCGGCAGCGGTGGCACGACCGGTCGGCTGCCGGTCGCCAGGACCAGCACGTCGTACGGGACCCGCTCGCCGCCGGCGGCGACGACCTCGTGCCGGGACCTATCCACGGCCACGATCGGTACGCCGCTGCGCACGGTCACGCCCGCGACGGCAGACTCGGACGGGCTCGCCAGCACGATCGGTGCGCCGCTGCGCACGGTCACGCCCGCGACGGCAGACTCGGACGGGCTCGCCAGCGAGATGTCCTCGGCCCGCGCCCGGCCGGCGAGCACGGCGGAGAGCAGGATGCGGTTGTACGCGGGGTGCGGTTCGGCGCCGAACACGGTGATGCGCAGCCGGTGCCCGGGATCGCGCCAGCGGATCCGCTCGACCACGCGGGCGCCGGCCATGCCGTTGCCGACGACGACGACCCTCATTGCGCGGTCACCCTCTCCACCC
This sequence comes from Actinomycetota bacterium, assembly GCA_046744115.1. Classification (GTDB taxonomy): domain Bacteria; phylum Actinomycetota; class Actinomycetes; order Mycobacteriales; family CADCTP01; genus JBKOXW01. The sequence goes on from JBKOXW010000176.1 coordinate 16,991, forward strand.
GGGCGGCGCAGCGCTTGAATGCCGGCATCCGTGAGACGGGGTCGAGCGCCGGGTCGGTGGCGAGGTTGGCACTGGCGTCCCCGCCCCAGTGGAACGGCATGAAGACGGTGTCCCGCCGGATCGTGTCGGTCGGCCGGGCACGACCGGTCGCCGCGCCGCGCCGGCTCACCACCCGGACCAGGTCACCGTCCGAGATGGACAGCCGGCCGGCGAGGTCGGGATGCAGCTCCACGTACGCCTCCGGTACCGCCTCCACCAGCGGGCGGATCCGCCGGGTCTGCGCACCGCTCTGGTAGTGCTGCATCGTCCGGCCGGTGGTGAGGTAGATCGGGTATTCGTCGTCGAGATCCTCGGCGCCGGGCCGGTGGCGGACCGGCACGAACCGGGCCCGCCCGTCCGGCGTGCCGAACCGGTCGGCGAACAGCCGGGGCGTACCCGGGTGGTCCGGCGACGGGCAGGGCCAGAAGACGCCCTCCTCGGCGTCGATCCGGTCCCACGTGATCCCGGCGTAGTCGGCCGGGCCGCCGGCGCTGGCCCGGCGCAGCTCGTCGAAGACCTCCCGCGGGTCCGCGCTCCACCGGCCCGGCGCGTTCAGGCGCCTGGCCAGCGACGCCAGCACGGACAGGTCGGAGCGCACCCGGGCCGGCGGGTCGAGCGCGCGCCGGCGGCGGATCACCCGGCCCTCCAGGTTCGTCATCGTGCCGTCCTCCTCGGCCCACTGCGTGGTGGGCAGCACGACATCGGCGATGGCGGCGGTCTCCGAGCGCACGATGTCGGCGACGGCCAGGAAGTCCAGCGCGGTCAGCCGGTCCCGGACGTGCCCGGCTCGGGGCGCGGACACCGCCACGTTGCTGCCGAACACCAGTAGCGCGCGCGGCCCGCCGGCGGTGCCCAGCGCGTCGAGCAGCTCGTACGCCGAGCGGCCCGGACCAGGCAGCGTGTCCGGATCGATCTCCCAGACGGCGGCGACGTGGGCCCGGGCGGCCGGGTCGTCGATCCTGCGGTACCCGGGCAGCTGGTCGGCCTTCTGCCCGTGCTCGCGCCCGCCCTGCCCGTTGCCCTGCCCGGTCACGCAGCCGTAGCCGGAGCCGGGGCGGCCGGGCAGCCCGAGCGCGAGCGCCAGGTTGATGAACGCGGACGCGGTGTCGGTGCCGCCGCTGTGCTGCTCGGCGCCCCGGCCGGTGAGCACGATCGCCCGCGACGCCGATGCCAGCAGCCGGACCGCCCGGCGCTGGAGCGTGACCGGCACGCCGGTGATCCGCTCCACCCGCTCCGGCCAGTAGCCGGCCACGACCGCGCGCACCTCGTCCAGGCCGGCGGTGCGGTCGCCCACGTACTCGGCGGCCAGGTGGCCCTCGGTCAGCGCGATATGCAGCAGGCCGTTCGCCAGCGTCAGGTCCGTGCCGGGGGTGAGCTGCAGGTGCAGCGACGCCTGCCGAGCGGTCGGGGTGACCCGCGGGTCGACCACGATCAGCGCGGCACCGCGCTCGGCGGCCGCGGCGACGTGCCGCATGACCGGCGGCATCGTCTCGGCGAGGTTGGCACCGGCGAGCAGCAGGGCGTCCGCGGCGGCGAGATCGGCCAGCGGGAACGGCAGTCCACGGTCGACGCCGAACGCCCTGATGCCGGCGGCCGCCGCCGACGACATGCAGAACCGGCCGTTGTAGTCGATCTGTGCCGTGCGCAGTGCCACCCGGGCGAACTTGCCCAGCTGGTAGGCCTTCTCGTTGGTGAGCCCGCCGCCGCCGAAGACCGCGACCGCGTCGGCGCCGTGCGCGGCCTGGACCCGGCGCATCTCGGCGGCGATCCGGTCCAGCGCCGCGTCCCAGCTCGCGGGCTCTAGCGGCGCACCGCGCCGGGGACGCACCAGCGGTCCGGTCAGCCGCTGCGGCGAGACGAGCAGCTCGGCCGCGGTCCACCCCTTCTGGCACAGGCCGCCGCGGTTGGTCGGGAAGTCCCGCGGCTCGACCGCCGGTGGCCCGGAACCGCCGGCCACCAGGTCCATGCCGCACTGCAGCGCGCAGTACGGGCAGTGGGTGGCCGCGCGGCGCCTGGCTGCCGTCATGGTTACGCGGCCGCCGCCTGGCCGCCCGGTGCCTGCTCGCCCAGCGGCGGGTCGACCAGCAGCAGATCGACCAGCAGCTCCTGGACACCGGCGTACGCCGGGTGGTTGACGACCGCCGCCCGGTCCCTGGGCCGGGGGATGGGCACCGGGATGACTGTGCGGACCGAGGGGTGCGGCTGGTTCGACATGACCACGATCCGGTCGGCGAGCAGGATCGCCTCGTCCAGGCCGTGCGTCACCATGAGCACGGTCTCGGTCTCCGACTCGCTTCCCCACAGGTCGATCAGTTGCTGCTGCAGGCGAGAGCGGGTGAGCGCGTCCAGCGCACCGAACGGTTCGTCCAGCAGGAGCGTCCGCGGCCCCACCGCGAACGCCCTGGCCACGGCCGCCCGCTGGGCCATGCCACCGGAGACCTGGCCCGGTCGCTTGTCACGGTGCTCCCACAGCCCGACGGCGGTCACGTACCGCTCGACCATCTCGTCGGCCTTGGCCCGGGACCAGCCGGGCCGTGCCGCCCGGACGGCCTCCCGCACGTTCGCCAGCAGGCTCAGCCGGGGCAGCAGCGAGTAGTTCTGGAACACCATCGCCCGCTCCGGTCCCGGGCCGGTGACGGGCTGGCCGTCCACGACCACCTGCCCAGCGTCGGGGCGCACCAGCCCGCCGACCACGTTGAGCAGAGTCGACTTGCCGCAGCCCGAGTGCCCGATGAAGGTGACGAACTCGCCCTCGGCGATGGTCACGTCGATACCGCGCAGCACGTGCTGGGCCGGCGCACCCCGCCGCCGGAAGGTCTTGTGCAGCTGACGGATCTCCACGCTCACCCGTGCACCTCCTCGATCGCCACCAGGCGCGACACCCGCAGCAGGGCCATGTCCAGGACCAGGCCGATCAGTCCGATGAGGACGATCGCGGCGACGACCGCGCTGAGGTTCCCGGCGTTGTAGGAGTCCCACACGAAGAACCCGATCCCGGAGTTCCCGGACAGCATCTCCACCGCGACGATGACCATCCAGGCGATGCCCATCGACAGCCGCAGTCCCGTGATGATCGACGGCAGCGCGTTCGGCACCAGGACGTGGCGCAGGTAGGCGAGGCGGCCGAACCGGAAGACCCGGGCGACGTTGCGGTGGTCGCGGGGGATCTGCGCGATGCCCGCGGCGGTGTTGATCAGCGTGGGCCAGAGCGCGGTGATGAAGATGACGAACACCGAGGCCAGCGCGGCATCCTTCAGCACAGCCAGCCAGATGGGGAACCAGGCCAGCGGCGACACCGGGCGGAGCACCTGCACGACCGGGTTGAACGCCAGCCACGCCCGCCGGCTGGCACCGATGAGCAGTCCGGCCAGCACACCAACGATGGCCGCCAGCGCAAAGCCGGTGAACACGCGCTGGAGCGAGATGGACAGCTGCCTGCCGATGCCCTTGTCGTTCGGGCCGTTGTCGTAGAACGGGTCGGCGAGCAGCTGTGCCAGCGTCCG
>JBKOXW010000149.1:0-9094 GCA_046744115.1 Actinomycetota bacterium
CGAGTCCGTAAGGCGTTCCTCGACCGGTACGAGGTTCACCAAGTGGGCGGTCGAACGATCCTGGAGTACTGGATCCCCGCCGAGGATCTGGATGAGTTCAATGCCAACCTGGTGGGTCCGATCGAGGTCGTCGCGGAATACCGGTAGCGGAGGAACCGCTCTCCCAGCGGCATGTGCGGGCGACCGCCAAGTCGGGCCCCGGGGTCAGCACGAGCTGCGCCATGACGACGGCGAAACCGAGCGGAACGTGCGCCACCGTCGAAGCCACCGGCCCGGTGCGCCGGCAGGGCCGCTGCCGGATGCCCGCCCGCACCCCGCGGCCGGTCGTGCGCCGCGAGCTTCTGGGCCGGCATTGCGCCCAGCGAGAACCCGGCGTACACCATGCGGTCGGGAAAGCCCGGCCGCGGCCTGGACGCCGCGCCCGACGATGACGTCTAACCCGATCCTTCGGCGTGCGCGACGCCCTCGTCCACGGTGGCGAACGTGGCACCGTCGAAGAGATCCGGGAGGGTGACGCGGTGGCCCGCTGCCCGCAGACGATCGGCGAACGCGTGAACACCGGCGGTGAATCCCTGCGCGTCGTGTCAACGCCTCGCCGAAAGTATGAGGGGCGAAGCTTCGGCTTGGTCGACGCTGGGCTCTGCTGCCTTGGCCAACCGAAACTGGACACCGCAGAGCCGAGATAGCCAGTATGTCTCCCTTGGTGGCCGCCTACTCGGCCACTACAGCAGCAGTAGTGGCATCCGTTCGGCGGGATCGGACAGTAGCGTCGGTTCTGGCACATCAGATCGCCGTTTCGGTTCAGGCAACCTCTCTAGCCTCGGACCACCTCACCGCCGCCGAGTACCGGGTACCATTCCCTCGCGAGGGCTTCGAGAGACATTGTCCGGCAGGAGATCTGGCAAGCGAGGTGGGTGAACTTGGGCGGCGCCCTGGACGAGTTGCGCCAGACAGTCGACCGGCTGGCGACGGATGCAGAACGAGAGTCAGCGCGGAGGCTGAGTAGTGCAACCCGCTGGGATCGCGTCTATCTGATGCTCGGTCTTCCGGCTGCGATGCTAGCTGCAATTGCCGGTGCCACCGGGCTGGCGTCGGCAGCCGGGCGTATTCCTGCCGCTGTGATCACGCTCGTGTCAGCCGCGCTGTCCGCAGCGGTGATATTTCTTGATTCGCAGAAGCGTGCGGCCACGAATCGGGCTCTTAGTGGTGGCTGGGACGGGCTCGCGGGTGACGCTCGGTTATTTAGGATCAGGAGGCTAGGCGGGGACTACATCGTCGAAGGAGTGTCTCCCGAGGCGCGGCGCCGGCTGCGCGATCAGGATGAGTTGATCGATAACGAAATGCGAGATCTCCTGCATCGTCAGGCCCGGCTAAGGGCGGGCCATATTCCTGCAGAGCCCTCACTAGCGGCTGCTTCAGACTGAGGTTGGACGAAGTGAGCAGTAACGTCGGGTCGCACAATGTATCTCTTGCGTCCCGCTGCAGCCGAGAGCGCGTATGGAGATGGGAATTGCGTAACCAGGAGTCTCCGTTGTCCGCAGCCGGCGAACGTGACGCTTCGGTCGGGTGTTGGCTGCGTGCTCCCCCTCATCCCGGCACGCACTGGTGGCTGTAGGGCCGACCGGCTGGCCAGCGCTGGGCGCGGAGCCCCGGACGATCAGAGGTGAGGATCGAGCCCGCAGCGGTTATAGACCGGCTTGGCTACGGCTCGAACCCGGGGAAGGCCCACTGCTGTCTTGATCGCCGGCGGGGGCGACACCGCGCGTTCGTCCGCAGCGCGAGCGTCCGCCGTTGGTCCAGGGGCACGTCGAGTCGATCCTTGCCGAGACGTCGATGAGCAGCCGCCAGACCTGCTCGCCGGCGCGCCTGGCACCACTGTCCGGCAGCTCGGCTCGCGGCCCTATCGGTCGTGTTCGCTCGGGATGTGGCGGCCGTGGGGGTCGGCTGCGGGGGCGCGACGCGGCCGCCAGGAAGGCGCCGGCCGGTATCCGCTGGGCGACCGGACTGCGAGCCTGCTGACGACTAGGTTGTCCAGCGCGGTGCGGGCCTGCGTCGCCGGCCAGCCGAAGGTCCTGGCGAGCTCGGCCGGCGTGGCCTCGACCATGGTGTTGAGGAATCGTGCGGTGGCGTACCGCCTGTCGGCTCCGCCGCCGACCTCGAAGCGCCGGCAGGTGAGATCGATCAGCACAGCTGGCCAGCCGGTGCGCTGCTGGTGGACACCGGCGGAGGTGACAAGCAGCAGCTGGTGCAGCTGGTTGATCGCCCGGTCGTAGCGGCCGCGATGCCCCACCAGGGCGCGTAGGGCCGACGACGGCAGTGGGCCGGCGGCAAGCGCGTCGGCGATCCGGCATGCCTCCGGCGGCAACGTCAGGGCCCGGTAGTCGTCCGGCTCGCCCCGGCCCGGGTAGAGCGCGGTCAGCAGCGCCGGCGCCAGCAGCGAGGCACGGCGCCGGATGAACCGGCCGTACCAAGCCAGTCCGGCCCCGGGCAGCAGGTCCTTCCAGGTCCACACCATCGACTCGGCGGCACCCATACCGTGCGCGAACGGTGTCGCGTCCGGGCCCGCCACCGCCTCCCACAGCGATGGGGCGGTCGGCCGATCGGTCGGGAGCAACAGCGCGAAGCCCACATCGTCGACGAACCGGGCCGCGTCCTCGATCGACTGCACCGGCCGATCCGGCAACCATCGCTCGCCACGCGCGCCGGCCAACGCCAGGCTGTCGGTCCGGACCACATCCCGCACCGTAACGCCGTCGAACACATCCACGCCTCGCCTCGACCAGAGCGGGGGCGCCGCGGCAAACCCGCGGCCAGCGGCTACCGACAGTGCCCGACCTCTCGGCCAGATATCTCACCAATCAGCGAACGTCCGGCGGCATAGGCGTGCCTCTCGCTGTGAGTTGGCTTGCCGTCGCGCTGGCGGAGGGCAGGGTCTCATGCCGGGCAGGGCCGTCGGCTAGGAGTCTGGCTCAAGGAGCTCGCGCAGCTTGGTGAATGAGGCGGTCCAGCCATCGCGGTGCAGCGCGAGGCGGGCCTCTGTGGCGAACTCGCCTTGCCTGAGCGACAGTTCAGTAGCTTGTCCGACTTCGAGCAGCGATAGCGTGACTACTGTCGTCCGGTCATCGGGATCGGGTTCCTCCCAGCGGAAGTTGTAGGCGAGCCGGCTCGGCGCATCGATGGCAAGGAACTCCCCGGAGAGATGGAATGGCTCCCCATGGGGTGGCTGCATGGTGAAGCGGTAACGGCCCCCGACGCGCAGGTCGAGGTCTATCTCGGGGATTGTGAATCCCTGCGGACCCCACCAGGTCGCCAGCTCCGCAGGCTCGGTGAGCGCTCGGAAGATCCGCTCGCGGGACGCCTGGAGAACCCGCTTGAGCTCCAAGACCAGTCCGTTCGCCCGCTCATCCATGACCCGCCTCCCCGCCCCAGGCCTCGAAGGCATCCTCCACCACGTCCCGGGCCGCCGTCCGTCGGTGAGGCAGTGAGTCTGCCCGCCCGGCGCCCGCCAGTCTCTCGGCCGGTCACCGGCCGGACAGTCTTATGCAGCAGGTGTCCCAGGCTGGTCGCACCCGACGGGCGCAGCTGGAAGCACGATCAGTGGCAGCAGGTCGGTCGTTCTTGACGGTGTGGCGACAGACCATCAGTCGAACCTGCACTGCGTGGGCGAATGCGTGGCCGTTGCCCTGCCGGAGAGACCCCACCGGGGTGGTCGCTGGTTCAGCGGGATAGGCACCCGGCAAGCGGCGCAGGAGGCCGGCCTCAGCCTCAGGCAGTCGGCTGACCGCGGGTGCGAGGCGGTTCCCGAGCCGGCGAGCGACCGGCCAGGATGAGCGCGTGCAGGATCGGGTCAGGCATGCCACTGCTGGCGACCAGACGGCGATCAGCCGGCTGGTGCATCAGGCCCGGCTGAACCCGCGCAGCCTGGACTGGCGCCGGTTCGTCATCGCCGAGGCCGCCGGCGCGCCGATCGGCGTGGCGCAGCTGCGGCGGCATCCGGACGGCAGCCGGGAGCTGGCCTCCCTGGTTGTTCTCGGCGAGCACCGAGACCGCGGCGTCGCCGGCCGCATGATCGACGCGCTGCTCAACGACGAACCGGGCCCGGTCGTCACCCTCGTCGACCGCCGGTACGCCCAGCACTTCACCCGGTGGGATTTCCACCCGGTCGATCCCGCCGACCTTCCCCGGTCGATCGCCCGGCAGCTGCGGATCGGCCGGCTGGTGACGGCGATCGGCTCGCTCCTGCTCCGCCGCCGGATCCGCCTCCTGCCGCTGCGCCGCCCGCCCCGAAACCCCACCAGCTGACCACTCGGCGTCAAGACCGCCCTACCGGCCGCGTCCCGCCCGCGACACCGCACGCTCGCGAGCCCCGCCCGCCGTGCGGCATGGTCTCGCGAAGGCGCGCTCCGCGGCATGATCGTGCGTTTCGGGGCTGCGTTGACGGGCGGTTCGCGGTGTGCTGAACGGGTGGTCTAATCGAGCGTCGCGGTCCCGTGCCGGTCGTCGCAGGCGGCGCGGGCGGCGCGGATCTGCTCAGTGGTGGCTTCCAGGACATCTGCCAACTGCCGCAGTCGTGCCGCCACGCGCTGGCCCAGCTGGGTCAGGGTGTCTGGCTGACGACGACCGGAGCTCTTGACACGCCAGGCTCGGCATACTGCCCGTCCGGGCCAACTGGGCGCGCAGAAGCCAGTCGGGAACCGGACGAGGACCTGTCTCGACGGGAGATGCCACTCGGTAACCGCGGGGGTGGACGGCAACGCCGTCGCGCTCGCCCTCGTGCCCGCGGACGCCGTTCAGATCGTCGCAGTGGTCGAACGGGAGAAGTCCCCAGCGGTGACCCGGTTGAACTCGCGTACGAGTGACTTCGATGTCTTCCGCGACTTCGACGGCACGTCGCGGGGCGCCGGGCCTGTCGGGCAGACTGGTCTCATGACAGCCGTCGCCGCGGATGTGGTGGCCGCGGTGGTCCGGTACGCCGAGCGGGTGCATGCCGGCCTGGGCGGGGGGCACCACGTCGCGTCGCCGTTGGGTGCTTGGCTGCTGCTGGCGCTGGCTGGCCCGGCCAGCTCGGGCCGGTTACGCGCGGAGTTGACCGAGGTGCTCGGGGCCGATGTCGAGTCTGCGGCGGCGGCAGCGACGGCGTTGCTGGGCAACCCGCATCCGCTGGTCGCCTCTGCGGCGGCGGTGTGGCAGCGGCCGGGGGTGAGCAGCCAGGCGCTGGCAGGGTGGCTGGCCGGGTTGCCGCCGGCGGTGCAGACCGGCGAGCTGCCCAGCCAATCGATGGTCGATGGGTGGGCGCGGGAGCGCACGCTGGGGTTGATCGACCGGTTCCCGCTCGAGCTGACCCCGCAGGTGCTGCTGGTGCTGGCTTCGGCGTTGGCCACCAAGGTGTCCTGGGCGACGCCGTTCGACCGTGTGCCGGCCGACCGGCTCGGTCCGGCCAGTGCGTGGGCGGGGCGGCTGAGTTGGGTGCTGCGCAGTCCGGGTGACGACGGGCACGATCAGTTCATCGCGGTGACCGATGGGGCCGGCGAGGTTATCGTGCACGCCGCGGAAGCCCGGGACGGGTTGCTGGTCACCTCGGTCGCGGCGCTGCCCGAGGTTCCGCCGGGCGACGTGCTGGCCGCCGCCCACCAGGTGGCGACCAGGCTGGCGGTCGGCGGCGAGGTCGCACGCCGGTCGCTGTTCGACCTGCCGCTGGGCGAGGGACCGCTGTGGCAGCTGACCGAGCGGCCGGCCAGCCGGCCCGGCCCGCAGCAGGTGTGCTTGGCGGTCCTGCCGGCCTGGTCGGCGACCAGCGAGCACGACCTGGCCGGTCCCGGGCTCGGCTTCGACGCGGCAGCTGCCGCGCTAGCCGGCCTGCTCGGGCTGGTCGACTACCAGTACGAGGCGAAGCAGTCGGCGGTGGCCCGCTACAGCCGCATCGGGTTCGAAGCGGCGGCGGTCACCGCGTTCGCCGTGCTCGAATCCCTCGCCCTGCACGAGGGTGTGCAACGTGTCGCCGAGCTCCGCTTCGGTCACCCCTTCGCGGTGGTCGCCGTCAGCCGGGACCCGCACGTCGACCGGGAGACCGGCGCAGTGACGCACGCGCCGTGGCACGGTATGCCGGTGTTCTCCGCCTGGGTCACCGACCCCGACGACGCGCGGGACGCCGACTGACCCAGCCGTCCGCCTCCGTCTGACACACACACGCTCATCGGCGCGAGCGCAAGATCGACAGGCCTGCTCAGCTGACGGCACCGGCCTGGATGGGACCACCAGACGGCACATCTGTGACGGGTCACGCCGCGAGGCGGACAGGCTTCTGATCAGGCCAGCCGGTGAGCCAGGCCGGTGCCGGAAACCCGAGCGACAGGTCAACCGCAAGGCACGCCCGCGGCGGCCAGATGCTTGAAGAGCCACTCCGAATCACCGGCGCCGATCCTGGCAGCAACCCCACCCAGGAGCGCCAGCCGAAGCCTCACAGATGCGTGACAGGTTCCTCGGCGGCTTGTTCGGAGCGGCTACGTGCTGTCACATCGGCAGCGCGAAGCCCCGACGCCGAGGTCTCGCGACCAGCGGCATGTGTGGACGTCCGCTTCTGCGGCAACGTGTTTCTGAGCCGCCGGCGGTCGGCGTCGACGGGTCAGGTGTCGATGGTGGCCGCCGCGGTGAGGATCGCGTCGATCGTGTCCTGGGGGTGGGACATCATCGAGACGTGGGAGGCGGCCACCTCGGTGATGGTGGCGCCGGCCCGCTCGGCCATGCGGCGTTGGATGTCCGGCGGGATGATCCGGTCCTCCGTACCGATCACTGCCCAGCTCGGCAGCGTCTTCCAGGCCGAGGTTGTGGACCCGGTGGTGTTCGCGCTCAGGGTGGCCGGCCGCTGGCCCGCCGCGATCAGCCAGCGGTCCGCCTCCGGCAGGTCCTGCGCGAACGACTGGTGCACCGTGTCGGGCTTGAGGAACGCCTCGGCGTCGCCCTCGGGTGCGCCCGGATAGCCGACGATGTCGAGGACCGTGGTCGGGTCGGGTACGTCGAGCGCGGACCCGGATCCGCCGACGATCTGGAAGGTCGTCTCACCGTCGTCGGGCATGAACGCGTCGACGTAGACCAGCGCTCGTACGTCACCGCCTCCGGTCGCCGCGTTCGTGATGACAAAGCCGCCGTACGAGTGACCGACGAGCACCACGGGACCGGTGGTGCGCTGGGCGAGGAACGACGCGACGTACGCGGCGTCCGTAGCGACGCCACGTAGCAGGTTCGGTGGTGCGAGGACGGTGAAGTCCTGGCTCTGCAGTCCGGCGGCGACAGCGTTCCAGCTGGACGCGTCGGCCCATGAACCATGGACGAGGACGATCGTGGGCTTCGGCATGCCCGCCTCCCATCAGGGCCGTCGCCGAGTCGCGGCCCTCTGGCCGAGAATCTAGAGACCCGGTCCCGAACGCACCAAACTCCACGGTCGACCAGCACCCACAGTTCCGGCGAAGTTCTCGGCGGAACCCCCGACACGGCCAGGCCCCGGGGAGAAGTCGCGTTGGTCGACTTAGTACGTGCGTCGGCAACCGCGTGGCATCCTCCAGCGGTACCGGCGCCCAACCCAAGGCACCTCGACGCCGCCGCTCTTCGCGGCAGTCGCACCCGGCCTGCCGGTAGCGGGCGGCCCACCGGGCCGCGGTCGGCCAGGACCCGTCGTACCGCTCGGCCGCCCGGGCGACCGGCCAGCCGGCATCGTCCGCCGACAGGGCCGCTCTCAAGCGGTGGCTACGGAGAAAGCCGACGATCAGTTCCGCCTCGATGCGCCTGGTCACCACCGCTACCGGCACGGTCGCGGCGTCCATGACCTCAACCCCTCCCTGTCAGCCGAACGTGAAGCAGTAGCCCTCGACGCCGGCGTCGAGGAACTCGATCTCGAACCGGCGCTCCGCGACCGGCCCGCGCTGGCGGATCAGCTGGTAGCAGCGCTGGTCCGTGACGGTCCCGTGCCCGTCGGCCGCGACGTCGGTCCCGGCGTCGCCCTCGGCGGCCTCGCCGTCGAGATAGACGCGGAACGGGATCGGCCCGCCTCCGGGCGCGGGGCCCATGACTAGGTTGACGTCGCGCGCGTGGAACTGGAATGCGACCCGTCCGCCCGGCTCGTTGAGGAGCGCGGCGTGCTGCGTGACGGTCCAGGTCCCAGAGAGGTCCCAGGAGTTCAGGGGGAGCCTCGGTGCTGCGGCGTAGTGGTGCGCCCGGTCGAACCTCGCACGGGTCTCCGCGGCGAAACCCGCGCCCTGGCCGTAGCCGAGGTAGGTCTCGGGCGATCGCAGCGTCCGCCAGTCAGCCGCCACTTCCAGCCCGCGAGGCTCGACCATGACGAGGTCCTGGTCGATGCCCTCCGCGCCGGCGTCGAGAAGGAGCTGCTGGATGACCATCTCGGCTCTGGCGTACTCGCCCTCGCCGAAGTGGTGGTACCGGAGGCGGCCCTCGGCATCGGCGACGTACAGCGCCGGCCAGTAGTGGTTGGAGAAGGCGCGCCAGACGGCGTAGTCGTTGTCGACCGCCACGGGGTACCCGACCGCGAGGGCGCGCGACTGGGCGATCACGTTGTCGACGTTGCGCTCGAACCCGAACTCCGGCGTGTGCACCCCGACGACGGTCAGCCCCGCGTCCGCGTACTTCTCGGCCCAGGCCCGCACGTAGGGAAGCGTCCGCAGCCAGTTGACGCAGGTGTAGGTCCAGAAGTCGACGAGGACGACGCGTCCACGGAGTCCCTCTGGTGTGAGCGGCTCCGAGTTGAGCCACCGCGTGGCGCCGGCGAACGAGGCCAGTCGGCCCTCCGTCGGCAGGTCGAGTCGCTCGTCCGTCAACCAGTGGGCGATCGAGCGGATCAGCCTCGGCCGGCCCGCCGGTCCGGGCTCGCTCGCCGCCCCGGATCCCCGGCCTTCGCTGCGCGTCTCGTCGGACATGCACGTTCCTCCTGTCTGGACCGCTCGTGCCCGAGGGTGGGACGCGGGCAGGCCCGTCGGCAACGGTTCTCCTTGCCCGGCCATCGTGTCGCAACCGCCGTCGCTTGCCACCGGCCGCGCCGGCTCTCCCGACGCTCGCGATGCGTCGTGGGACTGGGCGGGCAGCGGTC
>JBKOXW010000063.1:0-12283 GCA_046744115.1 Actinomycetota bacterium
CGGAGCCCCCGAAGCCAACGACGTCCGGGCACTTCTGCGGACAGACGACGCGAAACCCTGCCCGCCACGCCGCCCCGTGTCGACGTCCTGAGCATCCCGCGGCTGAGGGAGCCGCGGCCCAAGGCGCAGCCGACCGGTTAGCCGGGCGCGCCGCGGAGTGCGGCCTGGTGCCCGGCGTCCCAGTGGGACAGGCATGTCGCCGCAGGTTCAGTCACTAGGGACGGATCGCCCGCCGGCCGCTACCAACACCGAGCTTGCCGAACCTGGGCCCGGTGTGTTGGTTCAGTTGCGTGAGGAACGGGACTCGCTCGTCCGTCTGGGGCAGCTGCGGGGCCATGGCGGGCCTACCTACGATTCGGGTGGCCTCGGAGCCTTGGTGGTCCTCGGCGTGCTGAGCTGGGAGTACGCGAAGCCCGATCCCAGCAGCAGGTTCAGTCCTACCGCGATCCAACCCAACGCGTTGAAGGGCCCAAACAGCGTCCCCCACAGCGCCAGGACCACCCCGATGCCGTAGGTGACGGCCAGGGCCCGGGCGATCGCCAGCCCGCCGCGGGACTCTGTGGCGTCCCTGGCTAGCCAGGTCACCAGGCCGATGGCGAACAGCTCCACCCCGAACCAGCGCGCCATATAGACCCCTTCGGGGTTGGGGCTGATGCCGTACAGGTCCAGATCGGGTCGGCGGCGACCAGCAGGGCGATGCCGTAGCCGCCCGCGATCACACCGTTGAGCATGAATGACCGCTTGCGGGTCATGACAGGTTCTCCCTCTAGGGGTGGCGTATCGCCGACGGTCCGGTGCCGGGCTCGCTCACAATCCCTTCCGTTGCGTCCCCGCCGGCCACCCGGATGACGACCTTGCCGTGCTTGCCCGAGGCGAGGCTGCGCTCGAAGGCCGCGGCCGCCTCCGAAAGCGCGAACGTCGAGTCGATCGCGACGCGAAGCTCGCCGCTATCGACGAGCCTTGCAAGCTTGACCAGCTGCTCCCGGCTCGGTTCCACGACGAAGTACGTCCCTTCCCCCGCGGGCTCGCCGGCGACCGAGACGATACGGCCGCCGCTCGCGAGCAGCGCAGGCGCGCGCTCGAGGAGCTCGCCGCCGACCGTGTCGAAGACGAGATCGACCTGGCTGACCCCGTTGTCGAGCTCCCTCCGGCCGTCGATCACCTCATGAGCGCCGAGCGCGCGTGCTTCCTCGAACGCCTGCGGCGACGCGGTTGCGACCACGTAGGCGCCGCACGAGCGCGCGAGCTGAGTCGCGAACTGGCCGACACCGCCGACCGCTCCGCGGACGAGCACGCGCTCGCCGGGCTCGAGGCGGCCGTGAGCGAACAGGCCCTGCCAGGCGCTGAGCGCCGGCAGCGGCACTGCCGCGGCCTCGACATGGCTGAGCGTGGACGGCTTCGGGGCGAGAGTCGCCGCAGGGACGGCGGCGTACTCGGCGGCCACGCCGTCGCGGTCGAACGGCGTCAACGCGTACACCTCGTCGCCGACGGAGACCGCGTCGACGTCGTCTGCGACCGCCGCAACGACACCGGAGAGCTCGTACGAGGGAATCGCGGGTAACCGGTCGAGCGGCCAGTCGAGCTCGTCGCGCGTGATCGCGGCGGCGTGTACCTGGACAAGCGCCTCGCCGAGCTGCAGCGGTGGCGTGTCGATCGTCTCGAGTCGGAGCCCGTCGACGCCGGGCGCGTGGAGCCGGATCGCCTCCATCGTTCGCGGAACCGCCAACATCGAGCTTTCAACTCCTTCCTCTAGCGAGATCGAGAAGCGCCGAAGGGGACGGCTCCTGCTCCTCGCTCGTCAAGCACGTCAGGCGTGGAGTCCTGCCATCGCCTGCTGGCCTGTCCTGATCAGCGCGAGCCGTCAGGGTCGGATGGCGCGGAGGTACGCCGTGGCGAGCGTCTTGCGGGCGGGCGTGCCGGCCGCCAGGGCGGCGCGCACGTGGTTTTCGATGCGGTCGCGCTCCTGATCGGTGAGCGTTTGCGCGAGTGCCTCCTCCAAGGTGGGAGCCAGCGGGTTGGGTGCGGTCTTCTTCAGCACCTCCCAGTCGGTGGTCGGCAGCGGTTCCGGCACCTCGACCTCGGCACGGTAGTCCAGTTCCAGCGCGGCGAAGCCTGCCTCGCGGGCCCATCGCAGCAAGTCACGCTCGTCGAAGTTGAGCATCGGGTCCTGCTCGGTGGGGACGCTGGTGTAGGCGCGGCGGAGCTTCGCGGCCACGTCGGCAACCGGGGTCATGTCAAGCCCGAACATGACCCAGCCCGCCTCCGCCACCGCGAAGCTGTTGATCGGCTCGAAGACGGACAGCCGACCGCCCGGCCGCAGCACTCGGAAAAACTCGGCGAACGCGGCCTGCCTGCGCTGCACGTAGATGAGCACCGACCGGGTCGTCACGACGTCGACCGATCGGTCCTGAACCCCGCGCAGGTCCTCGGCGCCGGTCTGCACGAACCGGCAGCGGCCCAGCAGTCCCCCGGCGGCCGCCCGGCGCCGGCACTCGGCGAGCAGATCGGCGGAGATGTCGCTGAAGATGACCTGCCCGCCCGGCCCCACCCGATCCAGCGCGGCGAAGCCAATCAGCCCATCGCCCGTGCCCACGTCCAGCAGCACATCCCCGTCGGCGACGGCGGCTCGACCCAGCACGCCGTCGCGGTACACGGCCAGCAGCGACGCCCCGTGCTCCCGTACTTGCACGTCACCCGCGTCTCGGCGCCGCAGCAGCCACCGCGCCCACCGATCCTGGTTCGATGTCACCGCCTCACCGTAGCCAGCAGCGGGATGTGACGACGGCCGCGCTCGCCCAGCCTATTGGCGCCAAAGCCTTGTCTTGGCTACCGGAAACCTTCCGGTAGCCGGGGAGCGGACGCCACCCAGGAGCACCGGCCTCGCCTGCATGTCGGCAGGGCAGATTTGGCCGCTGCGCGCCTTCTTGCACACTGATATCGACAGATCGGATGCCGGTGCGGGCACCAGTTGAGCGCGCCTGCCGACTTGGGCCGACCGCCGCCGCACCTTCGAGCGTGTCGCCGCTTCGCTCTGTCCGGCCGGGCGGTTCGCCTGGAACGCCTTCGCCTTCGACCACCGGATGGCCGCACGTCTCGACGGTCAGCATCAGGAGGATCCCGTACCGCACACCATCCGGTACTCGGTGGGCGACAATCGGATCGACCTTGTCTGCGACGACGGCGAGACGAGCCGTCTGTGGTGGGCGACGAAGAACGAGTGGCTCGGGCTCATCGACATCGCTGGCCTCGAACTGGAGGCTCTGTATGGCGGCTTCGTTCGCGAGCCGTTCGCCGACGACAGCCAGGAATACGTGTTCGTCGCCCGCCGGCCGGTGAGCGACGTTGCGGACGTGTTTGCCGCGTCCAGGGCCCGACTTGAACCGGCGCGGAACCGGCGCATTCCAGATCCGCCGCCGCAGACCCCGCGCAGCCAGGTAGCTGCGCCTCCCGGCAAGCAGCAGTACAGCCAGGTGGGCTGGACGGCGTTTCCGATCAGGGTGTGAAGAACCCGGTGGCCACGTACTGGTTGCCGCTGGCGGGCCCCGTATAGCTGCAGCTCACGAGCTGACTGTGGCCGGCGCCTTGAATGCCACGGTCGATCTGCCCGGTCTCACCGGTCGGGGTGACGAACGAGAGCGACTTCCAGAGGAAGTTCGAACTCGTCGCGACGAGGTGGAAGCTGTCGGCCGACGACAGCTCGAAGACCGCGTCTACAGTTCCGGACGTGCCGCAATCCAAGGTGATGTGGAGGGTGTTCTTGTTCGCCGGGTCGGCGCTGGCCGGCCCGGCGACGACGGCCAGCGTCAGCAGCGCAACGGCAGCGACGAATGACGCGCGGGCGAGGCGTCGCATCGGGCACCTCCTTGGGCGGATGCGGCTACCTTAGCCCTATCCCCATAGGCCAGGAGCCATCCACCGCAAGGTGCTCGAGCTCCAGCCCGAACAGCCGGTCGTAGGCGCCAAGCACCGCCAGCCGTAGCCGCTCGGCCAGGCCGAGGGTGATCCACTCGTCGCGGCGGCGGCGCAGGGTCGTCGCTGAGCAGGTGGCATCGGCGATACGGCGGTAGCCGCAGCCGAACACACCAGAATCTGGATGAGCTTGTCGAACACCAGCCGGTCGGGGATGCGTGGCCGGTGGCGGCCCAGCGGATGGTGGACGCGGCGGGCAGGGAGCATGGCGGCGAACTGGACCCAGAGGGGCTCAAGGATTGACGATGGCAGGGCAGGCACGGGACCTCCAGATGAGGACGGAGGGTGAGAGCTCGGTGATCATTACGGCTCGTGCCTGCCCTCTTCCACTTCGCCCTACTGCGCGGGCCCTTAGAGGCGTCGCCGCTACTTCCCGATCCGCAGCACGATTTTGCCGCGCGTGTGTCGGTCGGCGACCCGTCGCAGCGCCTCGCGGACCTGCTCGAGCGGAAGCACCGCCTCGACCTGGGGACGCAGCTTGCCCGCCTCGACCAACTTTCCGATCGCTTCCAGCCGCTGCCGGGTGACGTCGGCGCTGAACGATTCGCCCATGATGCCCCGCTCGAGCTGGGCGGGAGGACCTACCAGGAATATCGCCCGACCGCCGTCGCGCACGGTACCGACGGCTCGGTCGCGGGTCTCGCCGCCGGCGGCGTCGAAGAGCACGTCGACGCCGCCGGGAACCGCGGCAAGCACCTGCTGGACCCAGTCGGCGGCGTGGTAGTCGAACACATCGCTCGTGCCCAGGCCGAGCAGGTAGTCGTGGTTGCGCGAGCTGGCGACGCCGAGTGGGCGGGCCCCCACGGCCGCCACGAGCTGCACGGCGGCGCTGCCCACTCCTCCGGCTGCGGCGGTGATGAGCACGGTTTCGCCGGCCTGGAGCCGCCCCCGGTCGACCAGCCCCTCGTAGGCGGTCCCGGCGCCGACCACCAACCCTGCCGCCTCTTCGAAGCTGAGCCGATTGGGCTTGCGCGCCAGGTGATCCACCGACGCCAGCACATACTCGGCAAACCCGCCGCCCGCGACCCGCAGATTCGCGTACACCTGATCGCCCGGCTGGACGTCGACCCCATCGCCCACCGATTCGACGACGCCGGCGACCTCAAGACCCGGGATGAAGGGCAGGGCAGGCGCTCCGAAGGCGCCGCTGATCGTCGCCACATCCCACGGGCCGACGCCGGCGCCCCGCACCCTGACAACTGCCTGTCCCGCTGCCGGCGTTGGATCTGGCGATTCACGCAGCTCCACGCTGTCGATCCCGCCCAGCTCCTCCACAAGCGCTACTCGCATGGCTCTCGTCTCCTCACCTGGTGCTCCGGTTGCCCGAGGACCGTCCTACGAGGCCCGCCAGCTCGCCTTGGTCCTGGCCAACCCCTGCCCCGCGAGCAACGCTGCTGTCGGTGGCGGCCGGCTCGCTGCGTGATGGCGCCTACAGGGCCGACTCTGCCACGGTGGCACAGCCACCGGCGGGGGACATCGCCACCAGCCCCCAAGCCAGCGTCCGGCCAGCTGGCATCCTCGCCTACTCGCTAGCAGCAACCGGCACTGGCCACGATTCCTGGCACGAGAAGGACCAGCGTCCGGGTCCGTTGAGCTCGGGCCGGCCCGGGTCGAGGCGTTCAGCAACGGCGTCGTGGACCTCGTACGCGCTGTACGTGGGGCCTGGCGCTGATATGTGGTTCGTGCCCGATCGCCGGTTCACCCGCTGGTGGCTGCCGCCCGGCCGTGATCGCCTACTGGCGCAGGTCCTAAAGCGAGGAGGACTTCCACTACCTGCACGACACGCACGGCCTGCCTGCCACCGGAGCTCGTTATCGGGCTGCTGTCCGACTTGGCCTAACCACCTAGACGCCCCGACCCACTAACCGAACACGGTCATGCCGCTGGTGGTGTGGTCGCTGGGGCGAGAAAGTGATCGAGGATGGCTGGTGGGCCTGTCACGAGCTGGCTTGGGTCAGCAGGTGGAGGTAGCTGTAGCCGGTGCCTTCGCTCGTCGCTTCCTCGACCACCTGCAGGCCGGCGCCGAGTACCCACGCGGCTACTTGCTCCAGCGATGGGTAGTTGTGGTAGCCGCCGCCAGCCGCCGCGGCTGGTTTCGCCAGGCAGCACCGCAGGCCGGCGGTGGTGGCGTCGGCGCAGGCGCGGCCAGGCTCTGCT
This sequence comes from Actinomycetota bacterium, assembly GCA_046744115.1. Taxonomy (GTDB): domain Bacteria; phylum Actinomycetota; class Actinomycetes; order Mycobacteriales; family CADCTP01; genus JBKOXW01. The sequence continues at coordinate 6,127 of JBKOXW010000063.1, forward strand.
CGTCGATCCGCTCGACCGTCAGATGCAGTGCCGGTGCGCCTGGAATGTCAGTCGCCTTTGTCACAGGGCGTCCATGACACTGTCCGACATGACTTTCACCTCGCCTCTGCAACGAACCGACCCCCCCTATGTCGCCGCCGAGAAACCCGCGTTGGAAACCTGCCTGGACTATCAGCGGGCCACCCTGCTGGCCAAGCTGGAAGGCCTCACTCAGGAGCAGGCCGGCCGCCGCCTGGTCGGCTCGGACACCACCCTGCACGGGCTGGTCCGGCACATGACCACGATCGAGCAATGGAATTTCGTCGAGTGCGTGGCCGGCCTGACGGAGCCGTACGCGTACTACGACGGCGAAGAGGTCGACTGGGACTGGGATCTGGCCCGCAGCGAAGGTCTGCAGCCCGACGTCGAGCGCTACCTGGCCATCTGCGCCCGAGCCCGGGACATCATCGCCGAGGCCGACCTGGACCGGACCTTCACCACCAAGCGCGGCAACACCATCGACGTCCGCTATGTCATGATTCACATGATCGAGGAGTACGCCCGGCACAACGGCCACGCCGACATCCTCCGCGAACTCATCGACGGCACCACAGGCGAGTGACGTCCACCCCAGCCGGAGCAGCAGTTGCCGATTACGGGACGGCCAGCGGCACGACGTCGCCCACCGGCTGCACGCCTTCCACCACTGGTGCGCCACGGTCGACGTCCCCAAGGTAACCACCCTGGCAGAGACGATCGACGCGTGGTGGCCGGCCGTCCTCGTCTTCCTCCAGACCGGCATCACCGACGCGCCACCTAAGGCACCAACAGGACGATCAAGCAGGTGAAAAGGGCCGCCTGCGGCTTTCGGAAAAGAGACCCCCTATCGACGCCGAGTACGGTTGCACAGCACCCGACCAGACCGTCGAGTGCCAGCCAGAACACCGCGGTTGCCGGCCCAAACTTGAAGAGCCGTCAATGTGCCTGCCCTGGGCAACGCAACTCGGCACGATTGCGCGACCGGCTGCGCCAGTGAGCGCGCGTGCTGCGCCGGGCGGCAGCGTCAACGCCTGAGACAGGTGTAGGTGGCATAGATCTGCCGGCGGAACTCGGCGTCGACGATGTCGAATCCGGTCGCCTCCAGCAGCGGCTCCAGCAGCCAGCGGTAGGTGCTGAACTCGGTGCGGATGTGGGTGGCGAAGTCCTCGGCGGTGTAGCCGGTGGCCGGGTCCGGCGAGGCTGAGCCCATCCACCGCTCGAGGACGACCGGGGCATCCGCCGGGCTGAAGTCGTACACGAGGTCGTGCAGTCGCAGCACACCGCCGGGGCGCAGGACCGTGGCCGCGCGGTGCAGCGCGATGCCCTTCCAGAAGTCGGGGAGTTGGTGCAGCGCGTTGCGGGAGTAGATCGCATCCGCTGGTGCGCCGGCGTGCTGGTAGCTGAGGAAGCCGGCCTGGACCACCTCGAGGTTGGACGCGCCGGCTGCGCCGGCGCGGCGTCGGACCTGCTCGAGCATCGCGGACGACACGTCGACGGCCACCACCCGGGCGCAGTAGGGGGCGGCGGCCAGTGCGAAGCGGCCGGTCCCGGTTCCCAGGTCCACGATGGTGGCGTGGTGGGTCAGGGCGCCGCGTTCCCGCAGCACGTCGAGGTCCCCGTCGACGGCGGGATGGCCCTGCTTGCGGTCGTAGCCGGCGACGAAACCCGGATCCAGATGCTCAGGGCCGGCGTGCACCAACTCGTTCATGACCCACGAGGCGTTCACGCCATGACCATGCCAGCACATCGCGACGGCACGCCACCGAGTTGGCGCCAGGACGCATCCGCACATCCGCTGCGGTGTCATCCATGGTGTCGGTCAGGGACCCAAGGCGATGCAGCGGAACGTAATTGGGCTGGCGGTGGAGCTGGTTGAGGCCCGGTGATGCGCATCGTGGTGTACGCATCGGCGCGCCTCATCTGGCGGGCCAGCGCTAGCGTCGAGTCCATGTCGCACGATCCAACCGTGCTCCCGGCCAATCTGCCGTTCCCGGTCGACGACGGGGCCGCTGCCCACCTCACGGGCGCGGCCATGCCGCGGCTGGCGCTCCCGTCCACCGACGGTAGGCCGTTTCGCGTCGACCTCGTGCCGCAGGGCGCCGCGCGCCTGGTGCTGTATGCCTACCCGCGGACCGGGCGGCCGGGCGAGGACCCGCTCGTGCCGGACTGGGACGCCATCCCCGGCGCCCGCGGCTGCACCCCGGAGTCCTGCGGCTTTCGTGACCACGCCGCGGACCTCACCCGCCTCGCTACCGCGGTAGCCGGGGTGTCGACTCAGGACACCGCACACCAGCGCGAGGCGGTGCAGCGGCTGCGGCTACCGTTCCCGCTGCTGTCCGACGCCGATCTTCGTCTGACCCAGGCGCTGCGGCTGCCAACCTTCGACGTGGCCGACCGCCGGCTGCTGCGCCGGCTCACCCTCGTCGTCCGGGACGGCGTGGTCGAGTACGTCTTCTACCCGGTCTTCCCGCCGGACCGGCACGCCGAGCAGGTGCTCGACTGGCTCACCGCGCACCCCCGGACCCCTCCTGACCGTGGATAGTCGGCGGCCGACGGACCCAGCGACCATCCGCGGGCGCTGTCTCAATTGCAGACCGCAGACCACGCGGACAGCGGCATGAGCGAGCATTGCGGCGCCGGGCTGGCTGCGACGTTCGACGCGGCCGCTGGGGCGTACGAGCGGGCCCGGCCGGTGTACCCGGCTGAGTTGTTCGATGACCTGGCGGCCCTGGTAGGGCGGCCTGCGGCTGCTGCTCGCGTGTTGGAGATCGCTGCCGCAGGCTGACGGGGACCCGTTCTCCCGCGAGGTCGAGCAGGCGTACGAGGCCGTGGGCATGAGTGATGGGCAGGGCGGCCCGCCGGCGCCGGAGACCGTGGAGGCACCGGACCTCGCGGCGATCGAACGTAGGATCGAAACTTCACAATCTGCTCCTGCCAACTTTTTGTCAGCTCGCCGTGCACTTGCGCTGCGCCGCCCGGCTCAGAGCGGTGCGGCGTCCCACGCAACCCGTCCGGGCCGGTGAAGGGCCCGGCATTCAATCGTGAGCCGGTGCGATCCGGCGTCGTCGGGAGAGACGCCGGCGTCCTTGGCGAGTGCACGGCGGCCGTAGAGCGCCAACTTGACGGGACTCGACGGAGTGGCGAACTCGACGTACTTGCGGCCAAAGCTCGTCGCCAGGGCGAAGCCGCGGGCAACGTGGAACCGCTCGCTCGCTACTCCGCGTAGGGCTGGTCCTTTCCCTGGGCGCTGTAGCCAATGTTCCAGATGTAGCCGTCGGGGTCCGCGAACGAACCGCCGTACCCGCCCCACGGCAGGGTGGCGGGTGGCTTGAGGATCGTGGCGCCGGCCTTCTCGGCCTCCGCGATGATCTCGTCGACCCGCGCCTCGCTGCGGACTACGTGGGTGAAGACCATCCCGCTGAAGCCGCTACCCTCCGGGCTCGTGCCCACCTCGGCGGCCAGGCCGTCGCGGCCGTAGAAGCCGACGAGCGAGCCGCCGTGCGGCTCGAAGAACACCGAGACGCCGTAGTCCTGCTGGACCTTCCAGCCGAGACCCTCCGTATAAAACCGCTTGGACCGGTCCATGTCCTCGACACCGAGGAGGATCGAGCTCACGTGCGCGTTCATGCCTTGTCTCCTTTCGTGCTTGAGGGTGATGCACATGACGGTCAAGCTACGTGCGGCTCGGTGACCCGTGCTTCTCGATTCCTGATCGGTTTGGTCACCTGTTCCCCCCGCGCTGACGGCACCCCCCGCGGGGGCAAGGTGGATCAAGAGAGGCAGACGACCGCGTCGAAGGGCCCAGGCAAGAGTCGAGCCCGGTGGCGTCGTGTTGAAGCCCGCTCATCGGCGTGAGCGCAAGATCAACAGGCCTGCTCAGCTGATGACGGGTACCACGCGGGACAAGATCGCCGGCCTGGTTGCTCCTGCTGACGTGCAGGGCGGGCGGTGTGGTCGGGTCGTCAGAGCCGTCGATGACGCAGACACCGCGACGTCGGGAAAGTGGGCGCCACCAACCGCCCAGTTCGCCCGTGGGCCGGTGTCCATACGGATGGACGTGCGACAAGGTGCGGGAAGAAGGTGACGCTGCGGTGAGGGTGATGACGGCCGACCTAATCTCAAGGGCCCGGGCCGGAGACGGCGACGCGTTCCGAGAGCTGACCGAGCCGTATCGCCGGGAGCTCCAGGTGCACTGCTACCGGATGCTCGGATCCTTCCAGGATGCCGAGGACGCCCTCCAAGACACGCTGCTGACCGCCTGGCAAGGCCTCGGCGGGTTCGAGGGCCGCGCCTCGCTGCGCACCTGGCTCTACCGGATCGCCACCAACCGGTGCCTCAACGCGCGTCGCTCGGCCAGCCGACGCCCGGCCAAGGAGTGGGACGTGCCCGCGGTTGAACCGCCCGAACCGACCCGGCTCGGCGAAGTCGTATGGCTCGAGCCATTCCCCGACGCCCTCCTCGAGGGTGCGATCGACGTGCCACTCGGCCCGGAGGCCCGCTACGAGCAGACCGAAGCCATCTCTCTGGCCTTCGTGACCGCCCTTCAGCTCCTGCCGCCTCGCCAGCTCGCCGTCCTCATCCTGCGCGACGTCCTCGGATTCCACGCGAACGAGGTTGCCGACATGCTGGACTCGACCGTCGAATCGGTCACCAGCGCCCTCAAACGGGCCCGCGCCAGCCTGCAGCGCCGCCTGCCACCGACCGCCGACCGCGAACCGCCTCCCGCCCCCGACTCACCCTCCGAGGATGCGCTCGTGGCGAATTTCGTCCGCGCGTACCAGTCCGCCGATCTCGACGCGCTGGTGGCCCTGCTGACCGACGACGTCTTCATCTCGATGCCACCGATGCCCCTCGAATACGAGGGCCGAGACGTCGCAGCCCGCTTCTGCGCCAGGATCTTCAGCTCGGGCCGCAGGTTCGACCTCGTACCGACACGAGCCAACCGTCAGCCGGCGTTCGGCGCCTACCTGCGCGGCCCCACCGGCATCCGCCACGGGATCGGCCTCCTCGTCCTCACCCTCACCGGCGACCGGATCAGCGCCATCACCCGCTTCGACAACAGCGTGCTCCCATCGTTCGGGCTACCGCGATCGCTCCCAAGCCGATAGCCAGCTTCCGAGTGCGCCCTGCATCGCCGATGTGAACACGGCAAACGACAGACCGGCCGGTCTGGAACCACTGTGGATACGCCGCGGCCGTGGGCGTACGTTGCGCCCACGGATGCAGACGGGCTCCCGCCAGCCGCCTTGTCTCTCACCGATATCGCGACGAGCTGATCGGCGCCAGTACGGAGTAGCGAACGATGCGACAGGTAAGACGCTCGGGGGATACCGCGATCTCGGTGGTGCCCGCCAACGAGGCGAGCTGGGACGAGCTCCAGACGGTCTTCGGCACGCGCGGCATGGCGATCAGGTGCCAGTGCCAGCGGTACAAGCTGCGGCCGCGGGAGTCCTTCGCCTCGTTTCCCGTCGAAGAGCGCGCCGACCGGCTGCGCCAGCAGACCGACTGCGGCAATCCGGAGTCGGGCACGACCAGCGGCCTCGTCGCGTACCTCGACGGCGAGCCCGTCGGCTGGTGCGCGGTCGAGCCGCGCATCGCCTACGGGGGCCTGGTGCGCAACAACCGCGTCCCCTGGGAGGGTCGAGCGGAGAACAAGACCGACGACAGCGTCTGGGCCGTGACCTGCTTCTTGACCCGCGCGGGCTTCCGGAAGCGCGGCGTCAGCCGGACACTCGCGCGCGCCGCGGTGGACTTCGCCCGCGACCGCGGCGCCCGCGCCATCGAGGGCTACCCCATGACCACGAAGAACGCGATCCTGGAAGAGCTCCACGTCGGCACCGAAGGCATGTTCGCCGACGCTGGCTTCACCGGGGTGAGCAGACCGACACTCCGACGTGTCGTCATGGGGATCGACTTCTAGACCACGAAACGAGGACAGGCACATGACCGTACGGTTGGGGCTGCTCGCGTTCCTGGATGCCAAGCCCGGCAAGGGCGACGAGCTCGCCGCGTTCCTGGAGTCCGGGCGGGCGATTGCGGTGGCCGAGCAGGGCACCGTGACCTGGTACGCCTTCAAGGTCAGCGACACGCGGTACGGCATCTTCGACACGTTCGAGACCGAGGACGCGCGGCAGGCGCA
>JBKOXW010000106.1:0-6750 GCA_046744115.1 Actinomycetota bacterium
CACCAGCACCGCGGCGCCGGCGGCCGGCGATCGCCGGCGGGCATTCCCGGCGGGGCGGGCCAGGTCGTCGACCGGCAGCCCGTGCGCGGTGAGGAAGTCCTGCAGCAGCGCCGCCGGGTCACCGCCGCCGGCGAGCCACCACTCGACCCGGTCCCGCTCCACGAGCCGACCGCGCAGCGCAGCCGGGGTCGCCGGTGGATCTCCGTCGCCGCGCCCGGACATTTTGGCCAATCCGTTATCTTTCAAAGCCGTGTATCGAACCAAAATGTCGGTGCTCTCGTAGATAGTGATGACAGCGACCAGCCGGTCGCCGCGTCAGACCGAGACAGCCGAATCGTTGGTAACCGCCATGTGTCCGCATCACCCTGAGTGTCCCTCCGCCGAAGCGCCCGACCGCGACGCCGCGCACGTCGTCGCCGGCCACCCCGAGCAGGGGTGGAGCCTCCTCTGCAACGGCGTTGTGCTCTTCGAGGACACCGGGGAGATCTTGCCGGACGGGCGCACCATCGCACCGCGCCGGCCGCGCTTCGTGCGCGTCGCGGCGACCGCCGCCTGACACGAGCCGTCCCGGACCTCCGCCGCGTTCTCAGCGGACTCCCATCCTCCGCACAGTCGCACCACATCGGCAGCGACGAGCGTGGGCTGTACCCACCGACCGGTGGGGACCGACAGCACACGCGAAGGAGGTTCGATGTCCGACAGGACGACGACCGAGGACGGGATCGGAGGTGCGGCCCGCTGGCTCCGCAACGCCGGCATCGCGGTCGCGGCAGCGCTCGCGCTAATGCTGGGTGGGTACGGCGTCGCGTCCGCCGCATCGTCCGGGACCGACGCACCCGCCTCCAGCAGCACCGGCAGCGGCAGCGCCGACAGCGGCGACGGCGAGCGGAGCTCCGGCGGGACCGCCGGAGACCGAGAGCCATGCCCCGACCGTGACGGAACCGGTGAGCGGGAGGGCGGCGAGCCAGCCGAGGCGCCGTCAGAGACCGCGGAGTCCGCGACGTAATCCGAGGGCGGTCGTGCCCTGGCCACGCCCCCTTCAGAGCCAGGGCACGACCGGCCGCCCACAGCCCGCGCACAGCACAGGCTCAGCGAGCCCACAAGGCCGGCTGGGACGGTGACACCATGAGAGCCGTGAGCCGACAGCGAGCGAGCATCGCAGGCCCCCCAGGCCCGAGGAGCGGAGCGAGCGCGGAGGCGAACCAGTGAGCCCCGTGAACTCCGCATCCCCCACGCCGGCGGCCGAGGCGCCGGTCCGGGTTCTCGTCGTCGACGACGAGCCGACGCTCGCCGAGCTACTCCAGATGGCGCTGCGGTACGAGGGGTGGGAGGTCCGGACCGCCGGCGACGGGCTCACGGCGGTACGGGCGGCGCGCCGGTTCCGTCCCGACGCCGTCGTCCTCGACATCATGCTGCCCGACATCGACGGGCTCGAGGTGCTCCGCCGGCTGCGCGCGGACGCGCCCGAGGTGCCGGTGCTCTTCCTGACCGCGCGGGACGCGGTGGAGGACCGGATCGCCGGGCTCACCGCCGGCGGCGACGACTACGTGACCAAGCCGTTCAGCCTGGAGGAGCTGGTCGCCCGGCTGCGGGCGCTGCTGCGGCGCAGCGGCATGGTCGCCGCGCGGAACGGGTCGACGCTGGCGGTCGGCGACCTCAACCTCGACGAGGACAGCCGCGAGGTGTCCCGGGGCGGGACGCCGGTGCAGCTCACCGCGACCGAGTTCGAGCTGCTGCGGTACCTGATGCGCAACCCGCGCCGGGTGCTGAGCAAGGCGCAGATCCTCGACCGGGTGTGGCACTACGACTTCGGCGGCGAGGCCAACGTCGTCGAGCTGTACATCTCGTACCTGCGCAAGAAGATCGACGCCGGCCGGTCCCCGATGATCCACACGGTCCGCGGCGCCGGGTACGTCCTCAAGCCCGGCGACTAGGGGCGTTCAAAGCCATGCCCGTTCCCGCCGCGGCTCGGTTCGCGGGCCGGTTCGCGGGGTGGTCACTGCAGGCGCGCCTGCTGGCCGCGCTCGTCGCCCTGCTCGCCGTCGTCTGCCTGGTTGTCGGCGTGATCACCGAACTCGCGCTGCACCGCTCGCTGGTCAACCAGGTCGACGCGCAGCTGGTCGCCGCGGCCGGGCGGTCCGGCGCGTTCTACGAGATACGCGAGGACGGCGACGGCGGCGTGCCGCCGGGCCCGCGGTTCATCCTCGCGCCCGGGCAGGCCGCCGGCACGCTGGGCGCGCGGGTCTCCGGGGACGCGGTCGCCGAGGCCGCGTACCTCGACGAGTCGGGCACGCCGCGGGCGGTGCCCGCGCAGGCCGCTGCCGCGATCGCATCCGTCCCGGTCGACGGGCGGCCGCACACGCGCGACCTGGGCGACCTCGGCAGCTACCGGCTGCTCGCCGGCCCGGCCCCGACCGGCGACGTACTCGTCACCGGCCTGCCGCTGCGCGAGGTGCGGGCCGCGGTGCTCGACCAGGCGGTGGTCATCGTGGCGGTCGTGCTCGTCGGGCTGCTCGCCGCCGGCGTCTTCGGCGCCGCGATCATCCGGCGTACCCTGCGGCCGCTGCGCCGGGTGGCGGCGACGGCCAGCCGGGTCGCCCAGCTCCCACTCGACCGCGGCGAGGTCGCGCTGGCCGAGCGGGTCCCTGCGGCGGACACCGACCCGCGCACCGAGGTCGGCCGGGTGGGCGCGGCGCTGAACACGCTGCTCGGCCACGTCGGCGCGGCGCTCGCCGCCCGGCAGGCCAGCGAGACGCGGGTGCGGCAGTTCGTCGCGGACGCCAGCCACGAGCTGCGCACGCCGCTCGCGGCGATCAGCGGCTACGCCGAGCTCACCCGGCGGACCCGCGCCGGCGTCCCGGACGACGTCGCCCGGGCGCTGTACCGGGTCGAGTCCGAGGCGGCGCGGATGACCACGCTCGTCGAGGACCTGCTGCTGCTGGCCCGGCTGGACTCGGGACCCCCGCTCGACCGCGCGCCGGTCGACCTGTCGCAGCTGACCGTCGACGCGGTCAGCGATGCCCATGCGGCGGGCCCGGACCACCGCTGGCGACTCGACCTGCCGGACCGGCCGGTCATGGTCACCGGCGACGCGGCCCGGCTGCACCAGGTGCTGGCGAACCTGCTCGCGAACGCGCGCACGCACACCCCGGGCGGCACCACGGTCACCGTCCGACTGGCGCCGGCCGAAGGCGCCGCGATCCTCACCGTCGCCGACGACGGGCCCGGCATCCCCGCCGAGCTCCAGTCGGAGGTGTTCGAGCGGTTCGCCCGCGGGGACAGCTCCCGGTCGCGGCTCGACGGCAACACCGGCCTCGGGCTGGCCATCGTCGCCGCGGTGGTCGCCGCGCACGGCGGCACGGTCGAGGTCACCAGCCGGCCCGGGCACACCGCGTTCACCGTCAGGCTTCCCGCGGCCGGTGACGGCACGCTCGCGTAGCGGCCTCAGTCCTCGTACGCCGATACCGGTGTCACAGGTTCGCCTCCGCGCTCGTTCCGCTCCTCGGGCCTGACGGTCCTGCGATGCTCGCTCGCTGTCGGCTCACGGCGGACAGCTGCAGACCAGGTGCCGGTCGCCGTACGCGCCGTCGATCCGGCGCACCGGCGGCCAGTACTTGCCGGCGCGGCCGGTCGTGCCGGGGTAGGCGGCCTGCTCCCGCGAGTATGGGTGTGCCCACTCGGACGCGGTGACCGCGGCCGCCGTGTGCGGCGCGTGGCGAAGCGGGTTGTCGGCGCGGTCCCACTCCCCCGCCGCGACCTTCCCGATCTCGGCCCGGATCGCGATCATCGCCTCGCAGAACCGGTCCAGCTCGCGCAGGTCCTCGGACTCGGTCGGCTCGATCATCAGCGTGCCCGCCACCGGGAACGACATCGTCGGCGCATGGAAGCCGTAGTCGATCAGCCGCTTGGCCACGTCGTCGACGGTGACACCGGTCTCCCGGGTGATGCCGCGCAGGTCGACGATGCACTCGTGGGCGACCAGCCCGCCGCGGCCGGTGTAGAGCACCGGGTAATGCGGGCGGAGCCGGGCTGCGACGTAGTTCGCCGCGAGGATCGCGACCCGGGTGGCCTGCGTCAGCCCGTCCGGACCCATCAGCCGGACATACGCCCACGAGATCGGCAGGATCGACGCCGAGCCCCACGGTGCGGCCGACACCGGCCCGGGACCGGTATCCGGCCCGGCCAGCGGCTGCAGCGGGTGGTTGGGCAGGTACGGCGCGAGGTGCGACCGTACCGCCACCGGGCCGACGCCCGGGCCGCCGCCGCCGTGCGGGATGCAGAACGTCTTGTGCAGGTTCAGGTGCGACACGTCCGCGCCGAACCGGCCGGGCCTGGCCAGCCCGACGAGCGCGTTGAGGTTGGCGCCGTCGACGTAGACCTGGCCGCCCGCGTCGTGCACGGCCGCGCAGATCGCGGCGATGTCGGTCTCGAACACACCATGGGTGGACGGGTAGGTGACCATCAGCGCGGCCAGCCGGTCGCGGTGCGCGTCGACCTTCGCGCGCAGGTCGTCGACGTCGACGTCGCCGTTGTCGCGGCAGGCCACCACGACCACCCGCATGCCGGCCATCGTGGCGCTCGCCGCATTCGTGCCGTGGGCGCTGGACGGGATCAGGCAGACGTCGCGGTCGGCCTCGCCGCGCTCGGCGTGGTAGGCCCGGATGGCGAGCAGGCCGGCGAACTCACCCTGCGAGCCGGCGTTCGGCTGCAGCGACACCGCGTCGTACCCGGTGATCTCGGCCAGCCAGGTCTCCAGCTGGCCGATCAGCGTCCGGTAGCCCTCGGTCTGCTCGGCCGGCGCGAACGGGTGCACGCTCGCGAACCCGGGCAGCGAGATCGGCTCCATCTCGGCCGTCGCGTTCAGCTTCATCGTGCACGAGCCGAGCGGGATCATCCCCCGGTCCAGCGCGTAGTCCCGGTCGGCGAGCCGGCGCAGGTAGCGCAGCATCGCGGTCTCCGACCGGTGCTCGCTGAATACCGGATGGGTCAGGTACGCAGAGTGCCGGCGCAGCGATGGTGGCAGGGCGTCCGGAGTGGACGCATCGATTGAGTCCAGTGTGGAGTCATCGGTACCGACGCCGAACGCCGCCCAGACCGCGGCCAGGTGCGTGCGCGTGGTCACCTCGTCGCACGCGATGCCGACGTGGTCGGGGTCGGCGGGGCGCAGGTTGATGCCGCGCCGCCGGGCCGCGGTGACCACCTCAGCCGCCCGCCCGGGCACCGCGGCGAGCACGGTGTCGAAGAACTCGCCGTGCACCACGTCGACGCCGCCGGCGCGCAGGCCGGCCGCGAGCACCGCCGCGTACCGATGTACCCGGCGGGCGATCGCGCGTAGCCCGTCCGGGCCGTGGTAGACGGCGTACATGCTGGCGATCACGGCGAGCAGCACCTGCGCCGTGCAGATGTTGCTGGTCGCCTTCTCCCGGCGGATGTGCTGCTCGCGGGTTTGCAGCGCGAGCCGGCACGCCGGGGCGCCGTCGGCGTCTCGCGACACGCCGACCAGCCGGCCCGGCAGCGACCGCTCCAGTCCAGCGCGGACGGACATGTAGCCGGCGTGCGGGCCGCCGAAGCCGAGCGGGACGCCGAACCGCTGCGACGAGCCGACCACGACGTCCGCGCCCATCTCGCCGGGCGGGGTGAGCAGGGTCAGCGCGAGCAGGTCGGCAGCGGCGACGAGGAGCGCGTCTCGCGCGTGCGCCGCCTCGGCCAGCGCGGTGTGGTCGCGCACCGCCCCGCTCGCGCCCGGGTACTGCACCAGCACGCCGAACGCCTGCTCCGGCAGCGCGGCGTCGGACAGGTCGGCCACCACCACGTCCAGCCCGAGCGCGCGCGCCCGGGTGCGCAGCACGGCGACGGTCTGCGGCAGGCAGTCGGCGTCGACGACGAACGGCGCCTCCGCCGGCGCCTTCGACGCCCGCCGGGCCAGCGCCATCCCCTCGGCCGCTGCGGTCGCCTCGTCCAGCAGTGAGGCGTTCGCGGTGGGCAGGCCGGTCAGGTCGGCGACCATCGTCTGGAAGTTCAGCAGCGCCTCCAGCCGTCCCTGCGAGATCTCCGGCTGGTACGGCGTGTACGCGGTGTACCAGGCCGGGTTCTCCAGCACGTTCCGCCGGATCACGGCCGGGGTGATCGTGTCGGCGTAGCCGAGGCCGATCATCGACGTGAGCACCTGGTTCCGCCCGGCCAGCCCGCGCAGCTCGGCGGCCACCTCGACCTCGGTCGCCGCGGGCGGCAGCGCGAGCGGCTCGCGCGTCGCGATCGACTCGGGTACCGCGGCCGCGCACAACTCGGCGAGCGAGCCGTAGCCGACGGCGGCGAGCATCTTCGCCTGCTCGTCCGGGCTCGGCCCGATGTGCCGGCCGGCGAACGGAGCGGCGTGGTCGAGCGCCGCGAGCGAGGTGCGGGCGGGAACGGGGTCGGTCATCGGCTACGGCCTTCCCGAGGGGAGGGGTACGGAGCGGTCGGCGCGCGTCGTCGCGCGCTGGCTCCCCCTCTGTCCGTTGCCGTCCAGAGTCGCCTCGCCCACATGGTCCTGCTCGCCTGAGAGGTTCCGGGGAGGTTGCCCCTTCGGCGCCCCAGCTGGCTGGCTGGGGACTCTCCCACGCGGGGTCTGCAGCAGCATCGACCCTACCAGCGCCCGCGCGCTGCGAGCCGTCGCGCGCGCCACGACGCGATCAGGCCGAGGCGCTGCTCCGCCGCTGCCGGCGGCGGGCTAGCTCGTCGCTCGCCGGCACCGCGGCGGCACCCCCGGCC